>CAMBFO010000030.1 GCA_945865675.1 Comamonas sp. lk | reverse complement strand
GCTTTCCGGCGTGCGCCGGTGGCTTTCAATGACAGCTTCGTGCCGCAGCAAAAACTGTTTTACACCCTGGAATCCTTGGGTCTGCTCGACAAGCTGCACGCCAAGGTATTTGCTGCCATCCATGTGGAAAAGCTCAACCTGTCCAAGGCAGAGGCCATTGTGGAATGGGTGGGTAAAAACGGCGTTGATAAGGCCAAGTTTGTCAAAGAGTACAACTCCTTTGGCGTGGTCACCAAAGCGCAAAAAGGCTCACAACTGCAAAGCGCCTACAAGGTGGAAGGCGTGCCGGCCCTGGGCGTGGGCGGGCAGTTTTATACCGACGGCAGCATGGCGCGCAGCATGGATCGGGCGCTGCTGGTGGTGCAATCGCTGGTGGATGACCTGCGCGGGCGGCGCGCTTAAGGCCATTGCGCGGTGCAGAGCCGCAAAACTTCTTTGCAACGAAGACCAAAGACACTTGGGCTTTTAAAATACGGTGGCTAGAATGCACGAATAATGCTTTCAGCAATTTTCGTGCCTTTATGAAACCCACCTTAATCCTTTGCTTTTTGCTTGGTGCCGGACTACTGCCAAGCGCCTGGGCTGAAAAAGCCGACCGCAACAAGCCCATGAACATCGACGCTGACAGCATGCGCTACGAGGATGCGCAGCAACTCACCATATTTACGGGCAAAGTCGTAGCCACCAAAGGCACTATCGTGATCCGTGGCGCCAAAGTCGAAGTGCGCCAGGACCCCGAAGGCAACCAATTTGGCACCGTCACCGGCACCCCCAAAGAGCGCGCCTTTTTCCGGCAAAAGCGCGAGGGCCTGGACGAATTTATCGAAGGCGAAGCGGAAACCCTGATTTACAACGGCAAGGCCGATACGGTGCGCTTTGAAACCAATGCAGTCATGCGCCGCTTTCGGGGCAACACCCTGGCCGATGAGGTGACGGGCGCCATCATCAATTACGAAAACACCACTGAAAAATTCTCGGTTGACGGCAGCGCCGCCGGTGCCCCAGCGGGCCGCGTGCGGGCTGTGATCACGCCCAAGCCGGAAAACAACCCGGCCAAAACCCCATGAAGTCCGATAGCGCTTCCGTGCTGCAAATGGGCGCCCAGGCGACCCAGGCGGAGGCGGCGCACAACACAGTGATCGGCGTGCTGGAAGCGGGCCACCTTCAAAAATACTATGGCGCCCGCAAAGTGGTGCAAGACGTGTCGATGTCGCTGCGCACCGGGGAGGTGGTGGGTTTACTCGGTCCCAATGGCGCGGGCAAGACCACTACTTTTTACATGATCGTCGGCTTGCTGCGCGCCAGTGCCGGCAGCATCACTATCGATGGTCAACCTATAGAGCACATGCCGATTCACCGGCGTGCGCGTTTGGGCCTGGGCTATTTACCGCAAGAGCCCTCGATTTTCCGCAAGCTCAATGTGCAAGACAATGTGCGCGCGGTGCTGGAGTTGCAGCGCGATGCCAAGGGCAAAGCCCTCTCCAAGACGGACATCGAATCGCGGCTCACGGCTTTGTTGCAGGATTTGCGGGTCGAGCATTTGCGCCAATCGCCCGCGCTCTCGCTGTCGGGCGGCGAGCGCCGCCGCGTCGAAATCGCACGCGCGCTGGCGACACAGCCGCGCTTTATTCTGTTGGACGAGCCCTTTGCCGGTATCGACCCGATTGCGGTGATTGAGATTCAGCGCATCATCAACTTCCTCAAGAGCCGCAATATTGGCGTCTTGATCACCGACCACAACGTGCGCGAAACCCTGGGTATTTGCGACCACGCCTACATCATCAGCGAGGGCCGGGTTTTGGCCCAGGGTCTGCCGTCCGAGATCGTCGAGAACGCCGATGTGCGGCGCGTCTATCTGGGCGAAAACTTCAGGATGTGAGGCCATGAAACAAGGCCTGTCGCTACGCGTCTCACAGCATCTGGCGCTCACGCCCCAGTTGCAGCAGTCGATACGCCTGTTGCAGCTCTCCACCCTGGAGCTGTCGCAGGAAATCGAGCAAATGCTCGAAGCCAATCCTTTCCTGGAAATGGACCACGAAGCCGCCGAACGGGAGCAATTTGGCTTAGAGCAGGCCGACAGCTTGGTGAGCCAGGGTGACCGGCTCAGCGAGGTGTCAACGCCCACTGTGAGCGATTACAGCAACACGGTAACGAGCGACAGCACACGCGACGAGGAAGCCACGCCGCTATCGGCCGAGCCGGGCGGCGACGACGCCATCAGTTGGGAAGGCGATGGCACCACCGAAACCACCCCCGACGACGGCGAATGGGGCGGGGACGCCAAAGCCAAATCTAACAACCTGGGAGACGACGAAGACAAAGACGCCACCGAACTGGCGCGGGTGCAAGAGTCCTTGCAAGCGCATTTGCACCGCCAGGCGCTGCGCTTGCGCTTAAGCGACAGCGACCAGGCGGCGCTGCGCTTTTTGATTGAGTCGCTCAACGACGACGGCTACCTGGAAGACAGCTTAGAAAGCCTGGCCCAGGGCCTGGCCGGTGATGACTATGAGCAGGTGGAAGACCTGGTGCACCACTTCACCGTGGCGCTTGGGCTCTTGCACAGCCTGGATCCGGTTGGCGTGGGTGCGCGCGACCTGGGCGAATGCCTGCGCTTGCAAATTGCCGCGCTGTTGGCTAGTTGCCGCGCCGAGTTGGACGAGGAAGACTACCCGGTGGACCCGGCCGATGACGACGACGAGACCGCCATCCTGCGCCACCGCGCCGAGGTGCTGGAAGTGGGGCTGCGTGTTTGCCGGCAACCCTTGGATTTACTGGCCCGACGCGACATCAAGCGCCTGGTGCAGCTTGGCGTGGGTAGCGACAGCCTGGTGCGCGAAGCGATTGCGCTGATCGCCCGCTTGGAGCCCAAGCCCGGCCGGCGTTTTGTCGATGTGGAGCGCAACATCATCGTGCCCGATGTACTGGTCACCGCCATCCACAAAGAAGGCATGACGCCACGCTTTCGGGTGCAGCTCAACCCGGAGGTGATGCCGCGCCTGCGCGTGCACGATATTTACGCTAATGTGCTGCGCAACCACAAAGCCAGCTCCAGCCACGCCGGCCTGCAGCAACGCTTGCAGGAGGCGCGCTGGTTTATCAAAAACATCCAGCAGCGTTTTGACACCATCTTGCGCGTCAGCACCGCGGTGGTGGAGCGGCAGAAAAACTTCTTTATCCATGGCGAACTGGCCATGCGTCCGCTGGTATTGCGCGAGATCGCCGAAGAGCTGGGCCTGCATGAATCGACCATTAGCCGCGTCACCACCGCCAAATACATGGCCACGCCCTATGGCACGTTTGAGCTGAAATATTTTTTCGGCTCCGGCTTGGATACCGAGTCCGGCGGCAGTGCCTCCAGCACCGCGGTGCGCGCCATCATCAAGCAATTCATTCAGGCCGAAAGCCCAAAAAAGCCGCTCAGCGACAACCAGTTGTCCGAGATGCTCAAAGAGCAAGGCATTGAGTGCGCGCGCCGCACCGTAGCCAAATACCGCGAAGGCCTGAAAATCGCACCGGCCAGCTTGCGCAAAGCGCTGTGAGCGCACCCCACCACGCACTCCACAACGCGCCCCGGCGCAGCACCATGGCATGAACCAGTTACAGATTTTTTTACCCTGCGCCGCCGGCGTGGAAGACTACTTGTGCGGCGAGGTGCAAACGATTACCGACTTGCCCGCACAGTCGATCCAGCGCTGGCGCGGCGGGGTGATGTTGCAGGGCTCGTGGCGCGCGGTGTTGCTGCTCAATCTGCATTGCCGCCTGGCGCAGCGCGTGATGGTGCAACTGTCGCAAACCGACTACCGCAACGAGCAGGATTTGTACCGCGCCGCCGCTGCGGTGGCCTGGGAAATATGGTTTACGCCCAAGCAAAGCATCAAAGTGGAAGTGACGGCGCAGCACAGCCCGCTGACCTCGCTGAACTTTGCGGCCCTCAAAATCAAAGACGCGGTCTGCGACCGCTTTCGCGATAAAGCCCATGGCGTACGGCCGGATGTAAATACCCGCTGGCCCGATGTGCGCATCTTTGCACACCTGACCACCGACCAGTGCGCCCTGTATATCGACACCTCCGGTGAAGCCCTGTTCAAACGCGGCTGGCGCGAAGACACGGGCGACGCGCCCCTCAAAGAAACCCTGGCCGCCGCCATGATCGCCGCCAGCTGCTGGGCCGATGGCGACGCTGATTTGCTGCCCCTGTACGACCCCTGCTGCGGCAGCGGCACGGTGGCGATTGAAGCGGCGCAAATCGCCTGCAATATTCCGCCCGGACTGTTGCGCCAGTTCGCGTTTGAGAAATACCTGCCCTTTCAGGCCCATGTGTGGCAGGCCATCCGCGAGGAAGCGAAAGCGCGCATCATCCACCCTGAGCCCGGCGACGCGCCCCTGATTTACGGCAGCGATGTGTCGCACCGCATGGTCGATTTTGCAGAGCGCAATGCGCAGCGCGCCGGTGTGGCCGGGGCCATCAGCTTTCGCGGCGGCGATGCTTTGCAACGCATGCCGCCCATCGAAGGCGGCGGCGTCATGCTGCTCAACCCGCCCTATGGCGAGCGTATTGAAGTGGGCGGCGTGGCCGGCGAAGGCGCGCGCTTTGGTGCGCGCGAAGTGGCACAGACCGAAGAAGGCGGCGCCTTCTTTAACCAGCTGGCCAGCCACTGGAAAAAGCACTTCAGCGGCTGGAGCGCCTGGGTGCTGACGCCTGACCTGAAACTGCCGGGCAAGATGCGCCTAAAAGAATCGCGCCGCGTGCCGCTGTGGAACGGGCCTATCGAATGCCGATTGTTCAAATTTGAACTGGTGGCTGGGCGTATGGACAAAAGCAAGGCGGGCGCGGAATCGGAAACTAGTACGCGCCCCGCGAGCGCGTAGTTGAGCCAGCCACCCGCATCCACCGAGACAGCACTGCGCCCGCTGTGGGTGCTGGACACTAACATCGTTTTGGACGTGTTTCTCTTTGCCGACCCCGCTGCCCTGCCGCTGCGCGAAGCCTTGGCACAAGCGCGCATCCGCTGGATCAGCACCGCGCCCATGCGCGAGGAACTAGCCCGGGTGCTGGGCTACCCGCATATCGCCAAACGCATGGACTTTTACCAGCGCAGCGCCGATGATTTGCTGGGCGACTTCGACACACACAGCCACCCCGTGGAAGTAGCTCCGCGCGCCCCGCTGCGCTGCAAAGACCCGGACGACCAGCGCTTTATCGACCTGGCGCTGGCGCACCAAGCCTGCGTGCTAAGCAAAGACCATGCGGTCTTGTGTATGGCTAAGCGCTTACGTGCGTTGGGGGTGCCCTATGTGGGCACCGTATTGACGTAAGCCTGCGCGCTATGGTTTGCGCAAAGTCGCGCTGTCTTGGCTTGAAGCGGCGCGCACTTTAGACCTGCCGCTGGCAGCGCCGCTCGGTGCAATGCAAAAACCCACCTGCAAGGTAAAGATGGAAGCGATCTTGTTAAGAGTTTCCACCGTGGGGTTTCCCGTTCCGCTTTCGATTTGACGCAGCGCCTGAACGCTGATTCCGCGGTGCTTGGCAAACTCAGGCTGCGTGAGTTGGCTCATTTTTCGCATAGCGACCACGGCCTCTGCAATAGACAATTCGCCCTTGCGAATAGATGCGTAAAACTGGTCGCGGCGCTCCATTTGCGCATCGGTCGATGGCTTTGATTTAAGTCGTTTATCCATGGTTTGGCACATCCTTTTGGATAGACGGCAAGCGCGGTAGTCGCTCCAACTGCTGCAATTGCTTCTCGATGGACTTTTTGCATTGCGCAAGTACGTCTTCTTCCACGCCGCAATCCTTAGCCATGGTTTCCAGGTTATTCGACCTGCCAAACTCATTGAGGGCATGTTGAATCAAGGAAATTTCATCGTCGGGCACGTCGAGGTTTTCGATAATTTGCGTCCATTCGTCTTGCCGTACGCCTTGCTTGTCACGCCATAGGCATGACCTGGCCACCACTTCGGGGTCCTTGAACATGGGCGCAAAGTCGAACAAGGGCGTTAAAGCGATACGGCCATCCACCGTCCTTTGGATGGCCGTGTTGCGTGCGTGGTTATCGGTATTGCGCATGGCAAGATTCAAAACATCGCGCTTGATGAATTCGATGGTTTGTTGCAAAGGCTCATCCACCACCTGCCGGATTCCGGCAACGAGCGACTGCTGTGCGTGGCTTTGCCCAAATCCGCGCTGGCCCACTATGCTAGCTACGCTTTCTTGATGCAGCCTGTGCAGCATTCCTTCCTGGCGCACCCGGTCAAATCGGCGCACAAACAGCATTTCGCCCACCAGCTTGTGGTCATTCCTGCAATGGAGCCCGCAGGCCGCCGCCAAACGTAAGTAGGCGGCCTCGTTGCGCAGCACGGAACGGTCATCGTCATGGCGCCCTCTGGGCAGCTTTACCAGCCAATGTTCGTGCGCCATGGTGTCGTCCAGTGCCAGGTCCGCGAACCATCGACCATCGGCGTTGGTGGTCAACAAAAATTTGGGAGCTACGCCCTGCACGCCGGTAGTCCCGGCTGCCAGCATGGAGTGCAGGGTAATGTGATCAAGAAACTCCTCGCTTCGGTCGGCGATGTCTTGCAAGGCAAATCCTGTTTCCGCTACATCGGACGGGTCCTTTGCTGCTTCGTCTTTGTAAAAGTCCACAGCCGAGCTCACGCGCAGATTGCCCACCGGATTGAAGGCCCCGGCCATCAGCAAGGGCGCGATCACTTCATCCTCGGCATCGGCCAATTGGAGTTTGGACAGCAAATAAGCGCGGCCCCTGCCCTGCGGCACCAGGTCGTAAAGAAAGGGCGCCGGGCGACGATCAGGCTCTGGGCCCGTCAAGCCTTCCACCATGGACTCAGCGGCGATGGACACCGGAAGGCGCAGCGATACCTGCACGCCGATTCCGCCAAACACATAGGAGTCCAGGTAGTTCACGCGCATACGATTACCCGAAAACGCGGTCAGCTCCGCAGCGACATTCCATTGCCCAGCGTGGTGCACTTCGATAAAGGTCTTTTGGGGGTAATCCATTATTTAACTATTTTAATGTATAAATACAGTAATTTTATTTACTTATTTACTATTTAAATATTTATATTATTTTTTTGCGTGATGACCCGAACCGGCCGCTCATGACGATTGGTGCGGCACTTGGGGAAGGGCTCATACGTCACAGCACGTCCCCGGGCACAAGCGAGTAAACAAAGGCATCCTGTGGCGCGCCATGAAAGTAGAGCCGGTTCCTCGCTTCGCACTCCAGTTTCGCGCCCAAGGACATGGCCACGCGCTGACTCGCTATGTTGTGCGTGAGGACCACGATCTCAAGCCGAGTGAGACCAAGCTCACCGAACCCAAGTAGCGCCGCCTGGTGGGCGGCAAAACGGGCGACGCCCTGCCCCGTGAAACGCGAGCTCACCCAGTACCCAATGTTGCCAATTCGGTAGGCTCGGTTGATGTGGTTAATGCCAGTTCCGCCAATCACTGCGCCTGTGGAAGCGTCGAAGATGCCGAGCGGGTACTCGGTGTTGTTTGCCCACAAATCTATGCTTGTCTTTATCCAATTTTCCGCATCTGAAAACGCGTAGTCCTTGGAGCACCATGGCATCCAGTAAGCGAGTTCATCGATGGACTCGCGCACCGCTGCGTAGAAAGACTCTGCATCTGACGACTCGAATTTTCGAACAATGTATTTGGATGCTTCTGACATGCTACTTGCTCCGTTTTTAATGCCTAAGGTGGAGGGGCATCGGCACACAATACGCGCCGCGAAGCGGCAAGCTACTAGCCCACCTGCAAATTTGTCAAATGCGCATACATAAGCGGATATGAAAGCAAGGCTGCCTGTAAAGCCTGCGCATCACTGCCACACGCATACATTGCAAGCCACCCCCACGCCTCAGCGCTTCTGCGCCAAGCAATACCCCACCACGGCATTGGCGTGCCCATGCCCCATGCCATGCTCAGCCTTGAGCCAGTTCACGATTTCCATGTGCTTGGCGCCGCTGCGGGTTTCGACCAGCGCAAACCAGTGGGCCATAGGCTGGCCGTATTTCTTTTCGATGGAGGGGAAGTAAGAAGCAGGCCCTAGGACCTTGGGTGCGTTTGCCATGGTGCGCCTTAGCCGGGGATGTTCGGCTCCACCAGGTTGGCTAGTTGCGCCAGCGATTCTTGCCAGCCCAGGTAGCACATTTCCAGCGGGATGACCTCGGGGATGCCGCTTTGGGTGATGTGGATTTCGGTGCCGCAAATGACCGCTTGCAGCGTAACCAGCACTTCCAGCGTGCCGGGTAGCTCCGGATTGTCAAAGCGGTCGGTGTAGCGCAGGCGCTCGCCGGGCACCAGCTCTAAATATTCACCGCCAAAGGAATCGGCGCCGCCGGTGCTGAAGTTGTGAAAGGACATGCGAAAGCTGCCTCCGACCCGCGCGTCCAGGTGGTGGACGGTGCAGCTAAAGCCGTAAGGTGGCAACCATTTGGCCATCGCCACGGGGTCGATAAAGGCGCGGTACACCTTGTCGGCTGCGGCGCGCAGGACGCGGTGCAGATGAACGCTGCGGTCAGTCACGATGCGCAGGGCTTAAAACGGAATATCGTCGTCCATGTCATCGAAGCCACTGGCCGGGCGCGCGGCAGGCGCGGTGCGGGCCGGGGCGGGCGCGGAGGGGCGTGCGGCCGGTGCGGCGCGGCGCTGGCCGCCGTCTTCACCTTCGGACGGGCCGCCCATGCCTTCGCGGCCACCGAGCAGTTGCAGTTCGGTGGCGATGATGTCCACGGTGTTTTTCTCGATGCCAGCCTGGTCGGTGTATTTGCCGTATTTCAGGCGGCCTTCGATGTAGGCGGGGCGGCCTTTTTTCAGGTATTCCCCGGCGATTTCGGCCAGGCGGTCGTAAAAAGTAACGCGGTGCCACTGGGTGTCTTCAATCGACTCGCCGGTGTTTTTGTCTTTGCGGCGGCTGCTGGTGGCGATGCTGACGTTGGCCACGGCTTGGCCGGAGGGCAAATAACGGATTTCAGGGTCGCGGCCGCAATTGCCGACGAGGATGACTTTATTGACGGATGCCATGGTTTTTCTCCAAGATAGTGGGCCATTATCCCGCCTTTGAAAACCGCTGGCGATGCGGGAAAGTGCCTAGGCCGCTAGCGGGCACCGCCCAAGGGCAAAGCCGGGGCTGGGGGCCTGGCAAACCCGCGCTTGGCGATAATGCGCGGTTTGGCTGGGCGCGCACGTTTTGAACACTCCACACACTCCGATCAACTTGGCTGCCGAACTGGGCGAAGAGGCCGGCACCTATCTGGGCCGCAGTCTGCGCCAGCCCAGCATCAGTATTCGGGGGGCGCGTACCCACAACCTCAAGAACATCGATCTGGACATTCCGCGCAACCAGTTGGTGGTCATTACCGGCTTGTCCGGTTCTGGCAAATCCAGCCTGGCTTTTGACACCCTGTACGCCGAAGGCCAGCGCCGCTATGTGGAAAGCCTGTCCACCTACGCGCGGCAGTTTTTGCAGCTGATGGACAAGCCCGATGTGGACATGATTGAGGGCCTGTCGCCAGCGATTTCCATCGAACAAAAAGCCACCAGCCACAACCCGCGCTCTACCGTGGGCACGGTGACCGAGATCCACGATTACCTGCGCCTGCTGTTTGCCCGCGCCGGTACGCCCTACTGCCCCGACCACGGCCAGCCCCTGCAAGCGCAAACTGTCAGCCAAATGGTCGATGCGGTACTCGCGCTGCCGCAGGACACGCGGCTGATGATTTTGGCCCCGGTGGCGCGTGAGAAAAAAGGCGAATTTGTAGATGTGTTTGCGCACATGCAGGCCCAAGGCTATGTGCGTTTTCGCATCAATGGCGTCGTCTACGAAGCGCAAGATATCCCAGCGCTGAAGAAAAACGAAAAGCACGATGTCGATGTGGTGGTGGACCGGCTCAAAGTGCGGCCTGAGCTGCAACAACGCCTGGCCGAAAGCTTTGAAGCCGCGCTGCGCCTGGCTGCGGGCCGCGCGATTGCGATGGAAATGGACAGCAGCGCCGCCGACGGCAGCCTGGTGGAGCACCGCTTTAATGCCAAATTTGCCTGTCCGCAGTGCAGCTACAGCATCAGCGAGCTCGAGCCACGCTTGTTTTCTTTCAACTCGCCGGTGGGCGCCTGTACCGCTTGCGACGGCCTGGGGCAGCAAGATATTTTCGATGTGGCGCGGGTGGTGGCCTTTCCGTCGCTCAGCCTGGCCAGCGGCGCCATCAAAGGCTGGGACCGACGCAACGGCTATTACTTCGCCATGCTAGAGAGCCTGGCGCGGCATTACAAATTCAATGTAGAAGCGCCTTTTGAAAGCCTGCCTGCGCATGTGCAACATGCGGTGTTGCACGGCTCGGGCGAGGACGAGATCAAATTCAGCTACGTGCTGGAGTCGGGTAACTCGCAGGGCCGCAAGGTCAGCAAAAAGCATCCGTTTGAAGGCGTGCTGCCCAATTTGCAGCGGCGTTACCGCGAGACCGAATCGAGCCTGGTACGCGAAGACCTGGCGCGCTTGCGCAGCACGCACCCCTGCAGCGAATGCAAGGGCACGCGCTTGCGCGCGGAAGCACGCCATGTGAAGGTGGGCGAAGGCAGCCAGGCCAGGGCGATTTTTGAGATCAGCCAAAGCACTTTGCTAGAAGCACAAAGCTATTTTGAAAGCCTGCAACTGCGCGGCTCCAAGGGCGAGATTGCGGCCAAAGTGGTGCGTGAAATCGGCCTGCGTCTGAAGTTTTTGAACGATGTGGGCTTGAGTTATTTAAGCCTCTCGCGCAGCGCCGAAACACTCAGCGGCGGCGAGTCGCAGCGCATACGCCTGGCCAGCCAGATCGGCTCGGGCCTGACGGGCGTGATGTATGTGCTGGACGAGCCCAGCATCGGCCTGCACCAGCGCGACAACGACCGCCTGATCAGCACCTTGCGCCATTTGCGCGACATCGGTAACAGCGTGCTGGTGGTGGAGCACGACGAAGACATGATGCGCGCCGCTGACTATGTAATCGACATGGGCCCGGGCGCCGGTTTGCACGGCGGACAGGTGACGGCACAGGGTAGCTTTGCGCAGGTGCGCGACAACCCCAACTCGCTGACCGGCAAATACCTGTCGGGCGCGCTGCAAATTGCGATTCCTGAGCACCGCCGCGCATGGTTACCGACGGTGGAAAGCCTTGCCTACCAAGCCAAGAACCCTTCGCGCTTTGCACCCAGCCCAGCGGCCGAGCGGCGTGCCGAGCGCGAAGCACGCCACCGCGCTACCTTGGGCGAATGGCAATCGCTGCGCGTCTTGGGCGCCCGTGGCAATAATTTGCAGAACGTCAGCGTGGCGTTTCCGGTGGGCTTGTTGACCTGTGTGACCGGCGTATCGGGCTCCGGCAAGTCCACCTTGGTGAACGACACCTTGTACGCCGCTGCCGCGCGCACCATCCACCGCGCGCACGAAGAACCGGCGCCGCACGACAGCATCGAAGGTATCGAGTATTTCGACAAAGTCATTAACGTGGACCAGTCGCCCATAGGCCGCACGCCCCGCAGCAACCCGGCCACTTACACCGGCTTGTTCACCCCCATCCGCGAGCTGATGGCCGAAGTGCCGGTGGCGCGCGAACGCGGCTACGGCGCGGGCCGCTTTAGTTTTAACGTACCGGCCGGTAGTGGTGGCGGGCGCTGCGAAGCCTGCCAGGGCGACGGTATGGTGAAAGTGGAAATGCATTTCCTGCCCGACGTCTACGTGCCCTGCGATGTCTGCGCCGGGCAGCGCTACAACCGCGAGACGCTGGAAGTGCTGTACAAGGGCAAAAACATTGCGCACATCTTGGAGCTGACGGTGGAAGCTGCGCTGGACTTTTTTCAGGCGGTGCCCACGCTGGCGCGCAAGCTGCAAACCCTGATGGACGTGGGCCTGAGCTATATCCGCCTAGGCCAATCGGCCACCACGCTTTCGGGCGGGGAAGCGCAACGGGTGAAGCTGGCGCTGGAATTGTCCAAGCGCGATACCGGGCGCACGCTCTACATCCTGGACGAACCCACCACCGGCTTGCACTTTGCCGATATCGCCTTATTGCTCAAAGTGCTGCACCAGTTGCGCGATGCGGGCAACACGATTGTGGTGATCGAGCACAACCTGGACGTCATCAAGACCGCGGACTGGGTGATCGACATGGGCCCCGAAGGCGGCTCCGGCGGCGGCACTTTGGTAGCAGCTGGCACGCCAGAGGACATCGCCGCTACGCCTGGCAGCTTTACTGGCACCTATTTACAACGGGTATTGCAGCGGCGCGCTTAAGGCAAGCGCCTTAGCGCTTTAACTGGCAATACGGACAACTTGGAACGGTTTCAAGTGGGCGTTTGCAGCAAGTCCATAGCCAAACACAAATCAGCCCAGGCTTTAGCCTTGTCCGCCGCTTGGCGCAGCAAGGCCTGCGGGGTGTAAGTCACCAGCACCGGCACACCCTGATAGCGATAGACCTGGCCGCGCTGGCGACCCAGCGGCAGTGCCGCTTCTTGCGGATGGTCTTGCAGCAATACCTGGTTCGCAAAACGGCCCATGGCCACAATCACAGCCGGTTGCACCAGGGCAATTTCACGTTGCAAATAGGCCGCGCATTGGGCTAGTTCGGCGGCCTGCGGCACGCGGCCCTGGGGCGGGCGGCATTTGCTGACTTTGGTGACATAGGCCGCTTCCAAACCCGGCACCGCCTGGCCGCGCGTGGCCCCTACGGCTTTAAGCATATTGGCCAGCAGCAGCCCGGCTTCGCCGGTAAAGGGCTGGCCTGCGGCGTCTTCGTCTTCATCCGGCGGGTCGCCCACCACCATCCAGCGCGCGCGCCGCCCGGCCTGGGCGCTGAGCATGCTGTGGCTGCGACCGGCGCACAAACCGCAGGCCTGGCAATCGGCGGCGGTGCGCGCCAAGGCGTCCCAGTCCATGGTGGCGATTTGGCTCAGGTCGTTGGCGCCGTCGCCGCGCTGAACCATGGGCAGGCGGCCAGGGCTAGCGGCTGGGCTTGCAGCCCCTGCAGGATTCTGGGAAAGAGGCCTGAGCGCCGCCTGCGCATTCGGGGCGGCGCGCAACAGGTCTTGGGAGCCCACTGGGTTTACGGCCGCCGCGCCCGGCAAGTTGCTGGAATCGGCCAGAGCGAAATCGGTGCCCGGCAACCAAACGCGCACCCCCATCTCCAAGAGCATGGCGCGTTGGCGGGTGTCTAAAGAAAGCGGCATAGACCCATTATCCAAGTTGCAAGCGCATCACCAGCGCATCCTCGCGCTGACCGCGCCCGGCGGCGTAATACGCCTTGCGCTGACCGACCACTTCAAAGCCATGGCTTTGGTAGACCTTGATGGCGCGGGCGTTGCCCACCCGCACCTCCAGCCACAAGATGCGCGCCGCTTCGCTGACAGCCCACAATCGCGCGGCGTCCAGCATCAAGCGGCCCCAGCCCTGGCGCTGGTAGCTGGGGTCCACCGTGATGTTCAAAACATGCGCCTCCGCTACGCCGGGCATGACCACGAAGTAGCCCAGCAGCGTATCGCCTCCGAGCAGCAGGCGCGCGTGGTAGCCGCTGTGCAATACATCGCTGAAATTGGCGCGTGACCAGGGGTGGGCATAGGCGCGTTGCTCCACTTCCATCACCCGCGCCAGGCTGGGCATGTCCATGGCCGCTATGCGCACCTCGGCACGCTCCAGCGCTTTAGGTCCCGGCTGTCTGCGCATGCGTTGCGGTGACCTGAACAGGCGCAGGTGCGGCCTCATTGGAGGCCAGGCCCGCTTGGTGGGCCTTCTCCAAAGCGCGCTCGCCCGTGGTCTTGGCGACTTTGTCGCGCACATACAAAGGCAAAGCCTGATCGGGCGCTACGCATGCACCCGCCGCTATTAAGGCCGGAGCCACTTGCAATAGCGCCATAGCCTGCGGCAGCGCTTCGCAACACAACAAGCCCGCAGGGGCCGACAGACGCTCGCCGTAGTTGGTAAATACATTGCCAGCCCAAGCGCGCCATGGCGCGTTCAGCACAACTCCGGGCAGCAAAATGTTTGCGTCATGTGCCGCATCCGCAGACTGCGACCAGGCGGCCACTTGCGCGGGCGCTAAGAGGCAAGGCGCTTGCAAAGTGGTCCATGCATCGCCAGCAAATGCATAGGTAGCGGCATAGACCTCGTCCATGCGGGCATCAAGCAAAGCGCTCACGCAACCCTGCGCGGCCTGCGGCGCATGGGCTGCCCGGGCACTTTGCGCCAAAGCCAATAAGGAGGACACAGGCAACACCAGAACACCTGCGCCATACGCCAGCCCTTGGGCGACCGAGCAGGCGGTACGCAAGCCGGTAAACGAACCGGGGCCGCTGCCAAAGCAAATCGCATCCAGGTCTTGCAAGCGCAGATCGGCCTGGCGCAGCAAGTCCATGGCTGCGGCGATCAGGCTGCCCGAGGCAGCCGCACCGCCTGCGCCCTGGTGCTGCCAGTAGCGCGGGCCCGCCGGGGTACTGCGCTGAACGGCCACGCTGAGAGCGTCAGTACTGGTATCAAAGGCCAGAAGATGCATAGTTCGCGCGCGGTTCAGGGCTTTTCAAGGGCCAAGTCCGGCAGCGGCGTTGCCGGGGCCTGTACCACTTTGCGCACGCCAAACACAATGCCGCAGCTGACCAGGGCCAGACCGGCCAGCACGTTGCAAGGCAGGGGTTCGCCCAAAAACAAAGCAGCGCACAAAGCAGACAGGCCGGGCACCACCGCTGTCATCATGGTCGAGCGTACCGGACCGTAGTACTGAATCATTTTGGTAAAGCCGATGCCCGAGACCACCACCGAACCGACACCCTGAAAACCCATCTGAAACACAATTTCGCGCCAGGGCGCTTGCAATACCTGGCCGGGTAACCAGCCAATCAGACAAGCCAGGGAATAGGCCGGCACGTACATCACAAAAGCGAAAGCGGTGATGCCAATGGTGGCCTGCACCGCGTCCAAGGCAAAGCGGCGTACTAGCACGCTGTACATAGACCAGCACATGGCGGCCAGCACAAACAAAACATCGCCGCGCCAAACGCCGCTGCCATCAAAGGCATGCAAGAGGCTGGCGCCACCCACCAGGGCATCGCCGCAAACGATCAAACCCAGGCCCAGCGCCCGACCCCAGCGTATGCGCTCGCCCAATAGCAGCAAGGCGAGCAAGGTAGTCCACAAGGGCAGGCTGCCGGGCAACAGCACCGAAGCATGGGCCGCGGGCGCGAAGGCGAAGCCGCTATAGGCCAGCGTGGCGTAGAGTAAACCGCCAAACAAACCGATACGCCAGGTAATTGCCCAGGGCAAGGGCGAGACGCCACCAAGCGAGCCGCGCCCCGGCGCAAGCGGGTCCAACTGCTTGCGGGCCGTGCGCGTGATCCACCAGCCCCAGGGCAGCAAGACCAAAGCCGCGCCCCAGAGGCGGGCATAGACCACATCCAAAGGCAAAAGTGTGCCGCCGCGCGCGGGGTCGGCCGTAGCGCGCGCGATCACGAGGAAAGCCGTCCAGATGGATACGGTCACCACCGCAGCGATACGACCTTGGGCGGCGGGAGACAGGCCCAAAGGCGATGCGGCGGGGACAGAGGGAGTCATCAGGTCGATTATCGGGCTTGGTTTGTCCCCCGCTTCCCCCTCTCCTTCACCCCCGCCGGGGTGAAGGGGAGCTTGAATACCCAATTTGGTCCTTTGCGCTTGGGTTAGGAGTTGTGAATCGGGGCGTTGCCGTACGGGTTTGTTGGCCCCGATTGGGGAACGTGGTAGTCGTAGTAAATGGATTGGGGCTTGGGGCGGCTGCGCCAGCCGTGCGCGAAGCGGCGTGTGCAAGGTGAGCGAAGGCAGTTCGCGCCCGACCCCGGGCGGCGCGCGTAGCGCAAGGGACCCCGCAGGGGCACGGCCTTGGGCTCGCCTTTCTTTTGCTCACCTTTTCTTTGGCAAAGCAAAGAAAAGTAAGGCCTGCGGCAGGCAGCAAGCCGGCCCACAGGTCGAAACCTGACTTTCAAGCTAGTCAGAGCCACCGATAATCGACCATGGGTTTTTATTTCTACTTGCGGCATGGCTTGACTGCATTGTTCCTGCTGGTCAGCGCCACGGCGCACGCCCAGTTACCGGCGGCGGTGGACGAGGCTTTAATGCGCGCGCGCATTCCTGCAAGCGCAGCCGCCTTACTGGTGGTGGACGCGCAGGATGCCAAGGCAGCGGCGCGCTTGCAACATCGTATCGAAGCGCCGATGCAATCGGCCTCCGTGATGAAGTTGTTCACCACCTATGCGGCACTGGACTTGCTAGGCCCGGCCTATAGCTGGAGCACGCCCGTGTATATCGACGGACCGGTACGCGATGGGACGCTGAGCGGTAATTTGTACATCCAGGGCCAAGGCGATCCGCAGCTGGTGATGGAGCGCTTGTGGCTGCTGTTGCGGCGTGTGCAAAGCCTGGGCATTGTGCGCATCAGCGGCGACATCGTGCTGGACAACAGCGCTTTTTTAGTGCCCGACCAGGACCCCGCAGCTTTTGACGGCGAGCCGCTGCGCCCCTACAACGCGCGGCCCGAGGCGCTGCTCATCAATTACAAATCCGTCGTTATGACCTTCACGCCTGAGCCGGCAGGGCGCACCGCGCGGGTGCAATACGACCCGCCTCTGTGGGGCGTACAAACCCAGGACAGCGTAGCTCTAGCGGGTGGCGCCTGCACCGACTACCGCGCGGGGCTGCAGGCAGATTTTTCTGACCCTTTGCGCATCCGCTTTGGCGGTGCACTGCCCGCCTCTTGCGGCGAAAAAATATGGCCTGTGGCCTATGCCGACCCGGCCAGCTATGCGCCACGCGCGGTGCAAGGCCTGTGGCGCAGCATGGGCGCGGGCTTGGACGGTAGCGTACGCTGGGGCACGGTGCCGGCCAAACTGCTGGAGGCCAAGCCGCTGCTGGAGTGGCGCTCGCCACCCCTGGCCGAGGTGGTACGCGAGATCAATAAATACAGCAATAACGTCATGGCCCAGCAAGTCTTTTTAACGCTGGGGCGCGAGGGCGGCACAGGCACAGCCCGGGCCGAGCAATCGCGCGCCGTGTTGCAAAAGTGGTGGGATACGCGCATAGGCGCAGAAGACGCACCCCTGGTGGACAACGGTGCCGGCCTCTCGCGCAGCGAGCGTGTGAGCGCTAATGCCCTGGGTCTTTTGCTGCAACATGCTTACCGATCGCCCTTGATGCCCGAATTGATTGCGTCCCTGCCCATTAGTGGTGTCGACGGCACCCTCACACGCTCCAAAGCCCGCGCTGCGGGCAGCGCCCACCTCAAGACCGGAAGCATTCTGGGCGTGAACGCCATCGCCGGCTATGTCGATGCCGCCAGCGGCAAACGCTACGCACTGGTAGCTCTCATCAACCATGCCAATGCGGCAGCTGCGCGACCCGTCATCGACGCGCTGGTGGACTGGGCAGCCCAGGACAAATAATTCGTTGTATGAATCTCACTGACACCATAGGCACCATAGGCGCCACCCTGACCACAGTCGCCTTTTTGCCCCAGGTCTGGCACACCTTCCGCACCAAGGACGTCAGCGGCATCTCGCTGGGCATGTACACCGTGCTTACCATCGGCATCGCACACTGGACGGTCTATGGCTGGCTGCTATCGGCCTGGCCGGTCATCATCGCTAACGGCATCACGCTAGCCTTGGCGCTGGCGATTTTGGTCATGAAGCTGCGCTACCGGGAATAAGGAGGGGCAGCTGGAAAACGACAGGCGCTTGGCTTGGTGCACTGCGCAGAACTAGGCGCGCCCCACGCAATTGGGAGACCTTGATGACTTCTTGCCTGGCCAATTCATAAAAAACGGGTTTACCCGAATTACTTACTTGTGACACTTAGGTTAAATTCCATGGCGTTTTTGTAAATTAATCAAATTACATCATCCCCAACCGCCAAGGAGACATTCAGTATGCGATTTGTAAAACAGCTGGCACTCGGTTCGATCACGGTAGTGCTGCTTGCGGCCTGCGGTGGCGGATCGGAGCAAGCCGCCAAAGTGACGTATTCCAGCGTAGTGTCTTTTGGCGATAGCCTGAGCGATCCGGGGGCTTATAAAGTGGGACAGATTGCCTTGGCCGGTGGCATGTTTACCGTCAACGGTATTACCGGCGCCATTGGCGCAAGCACCGCGCCCAGCTATGTCTGGCCGCAATTGGTGGCGGCGGCGATCGTGGGCACGCCCTCCTGCGCGGCGCGCTTGGGCTTTGCAGGCGCGGTAGCGCCGGTGCCGGGCTGTACCAATTACGCACAAGGCGGATCGCGGGTCACTGACCCTAACGGCTCCGGCAAATCCACAGGTGCTTTGACAGAGCCTGTGGTTGCGCAAATTCAAAATTTTCTCGCTCTGCCGGCTAACGCTGGCAAATTTAAAGGCACCGAACTCATTACCGTGCAAGGCGGCGCCAATGACATGTTTGCCCAGGCCGACATTCTGACGGCGGCGGCAACAGCAGCTGGCACGGCGGCTGGCAACGCCGCGTTTATGCCGGCCATCATCAGCCGTCTGGCTGCCGGCGCACCGGTGGGCGCCACGCGCACCGCAGCGCAAACTTCTATTGGCGCCGCTGTAGCTGCCGCGAGCAGCCTTACAGTCCCGCAAATGGTTGGCGCAGCGATCGGGGCAGCGCTCACCCATGCCGGTACCAACGGCTATACCAATGCAGTGGCAAATGCGGCCGCAGGCGATAGTGGCGCTGCTTTGGTCGCAGGAGCCACCGCGGACGCAAATGCGGCCGGCACTGCAGCTGGTGCCGCCTATGCTGGCGGCACAGGCGCTGGCATCGCTTTGGCGAATATGTCCACTGCCGGCAAAGAATTGGCAGATGCCGTCAAGTCCATGCTTGCCAACGGCGCGAAAAAAATTGTGGTGCTCAATATCCCCGATGCCAGCCAAACGCCTTACGGGGTGAGCGCGGGGCCGCAGCAGCAACCGCTGATTCTTGCGATGACCCAGTCCTTTAACACGCGCCTGAAAGCTGAGCTGGCCGGTGTATCCGGTGTGCTATTTGTCGATGCCTTCGCAGAGAACCAAAAGCAGTTTGCTACGCCTGCACAGTTCGGGCTCACCAACGTAACAGACAAGGTGTGCAAGGTCGATAGTGTGACCAACCCCTCTGGAAGCTCGCTCTTTTGCAACCCCAGCAACGTGATTGCTGGAGATACCTCCCGCTATTTGTTTGCAGACGGCGTACACCCCACACCCTATGGCCATAAATTGCTTGCGCAATTTGTGAACAAAGAGTTGGTCTTGGCCGGTTGGCTTTAATCGTGCGCATGTCCGGAGAATTACCCATGAAAAAATCAATCGCATTTCTCACGTTCTCAGCACTCGCACTCGCCGCTTCCTTGGCTAGTGCCCAATCGGCTGGCAGCTGGCTTGGCCGCGTCGGCATGACCACGATCGCGCCGCAAGTCAGCAGCGGTGATATGACAGCGCCCAGCTTTGCCGGTACCAAAACGGATGTCAGCTCGGCCAATCAGGTCAGCGGTGGCGTTACCTATATGTACACCGACAATTTTTCCGTGGATGTGCCGCTGGCATTGCCTTTCACCCACAAGCTTTACGGCGCGGGCGCCTTGGCCGGGGCTGGGCAGATCGGGGAAGTGCAGGCCCTGCCTTTGACGGTGTTTTTCCAATACCGGTTTATGGAAGCGGATAGCCAGTTCCGTCCCTACGTCGGAATGGGCGCAACCTACGCCTATTTCTTTAATGGAAAAGGCGGGGCGGCACTTACCGCTATGACCAACCCGGGCGGACCGGCGACGACGATCAAGGTCGACTCGAAGTTCGCCGTAACGCCGCAAATCGGACTGACCTACGCCATCGATGACAAGTTGTTCGTTGATGTGTTTTACAGCAAGACGATGTTGCAAACCCGCAATACTTTTTCGACTGGCCAAACCCTGGATGTCACGCTAGACCCCGCGTCTTACGGCATTACGATAGGCACCAAGTTTTAAGGCCGCTGCCGGTGCAAACGCGCCGATAGATCCAAACCCTTGGATGCAAGCCCTTGCGCTTTAGCAAGGGCTTTTTTATGCCTAGGGGCTGCGGGTCCCAAATATCGCCGACCCCACCCGAACCAGGGTGCTTCCCGCGTGAACGGCCGCTTCCAAGTCCGCACTCATGCCCAAGGACAAGGTATCCAAGTCAAAGCCTTGTGCTTTCAGGGCCTCATACACGGCCAAGCTGCGCTGATGCACCGCCAGGGCGCTGGCAAAGTCTGACGCCGGTTCGGGGATGCTCATGATGCCGCGCAGGCGCAAGCCGGGCAGGCTGGCAATCTGGCGGGCTAGTTCTGCGGCCTGCTCGGGCGGCACGCCAGCCTTGGTCGGCCCGCCATCGACATTGACCTGCATGCACACCTGTAGCGGCCCGCGCGCTGCGGGTCTTTGCTCGCTCAGCCTTTGCGCGATCTTGAGCCGGTCCACCGAATGCACCCAGTCGAAGTGTTCGGCCACCAGACGGGTTTTATTGCTTTGGATCGGGCCTATGCAGTGCCAGACCAGGGGTAAATGCGCCAAGGCCTGGATTTTTTCCACACCTTCTTGGATGTAGTTTTCGCCGAAATCGCACTGTCCCGCTGCATGGGCCTGCGCGACCGCCTGGGCGGTAAAGGTTTTGGAAACGGCCAAAAGACGCACCGAGGCGGGATCCCGCCCGGCGGCTTCGCAAGCCTGCGCCATGCGCAGCCAGATAGATTGCAAATTGGTTTCAATTTCCAACATAATTTAAGGTAAGCACTTAAAAATTATTCTATTGCTTGCCAAGCAATCAATGCTCAAGGGAAACCGGCTCCATGGATCTATCGCAGCTACTGGCTTTCAGCATCAAAAACAAGGCCTCGGACCTGCACCTCTCGGCCGGTCTGCCGCCCATGTTAAGGGTTCATGGCGATATGCGGCGCATCAACCTGCCCGATCTGGAGCACCAAGAGGTGTTGGCGATGATTTGCGACACCATGAGCCAAGCCCAGCGCGAGCGCTTTGAAAAATTACTGGAACTTGATTTTTCATTTGAAATAGCCGGCCTGTCGCGGTTTCGGGTGAACGCCTTCAATCACTTGCGCGGCGCCGGTGCGGTGTTTAGGACGATCCCGAGCACGATCTTGAGCCTGGACCAGCTCAATGCGCCGGCTATTTTTGCCGACATCGCGCTCAAGCCGCGTGGTCTGGTGCTGGTCACCGGCCCTACCGGTTCGGGCAAATCGACCACGCTGGCAGCCATGGTCAAGCATCGCAACGAGAATATGCACGGGCATATTCTGACGATTGAAGACCCTATCGAGTTTGTCCATGTTTCGCGCAAGTGCCTGATCAACCAGCGCGAGATCGGAGTCCATACCCCTGGTTTTTCGCAAGCGCTTCGCTCAGCCTTGCGCGAGGATCCAGATGCGATTTTGGTAGGTGAGTTGCGCGACCTAGAAACCATACGCTTGGCTTTGACCGCCGCTGAAACCGGGCACCTGGTGTTTGGCACCCTGCACACTTCGAGCGCCGCCAAGACGATAGATCGAATAATGGATGTCTTCCCTGGCGACGAAAAAGAAATGGTCCGCGCGATGTTGTCCGAATCGCTCCAAGCCGTGATCGCGCAAACTTTGTGCAAAAACCTGGCCCATGATGGGCGCGTGGCGGCGCATGAAATCATGCTGGGTACCCACAGTATCCGCAACTTGATCCGTGAAGGCAAAGTGGCACAAATGTATTCCGCCATTCAAATGGGCCAAGGCCTAGGCATGCAAACCCTGGACCAGAGCCTTATGGCTTTGGTCAAGTCCAAGCGCATCAACGCGGGCGAGGCCCGCAGCAAGGCCAAAGCACCCGAGGCTTTCAAAGACCCCGATGAGCTAACGCGCTTGTGACAAGCCAGCGCGGGGGATAGAAAAATGCAGATCGTCTAAAGTGCGGACTTTGATAACCCGTCCAATAAGGAAGATGTATGAGCCAGAGCGCCTCCGTAAATCCCAAAACCTATGCCTCAGCACCTGCGAAACGGGTCGCATTTTTAGGGCTGGGCGTGATGGGCTACCCCATGGCCGGCCACCTGGCGCTGGCCGGTCACCAAGTTACGGTCTTTAACCGCACGCCTGCCAAGGCGCAAAGCTGGGTGCAGGAGTTTGCCGGTCACGCCAGTACCTTGGGCGCCCATGCCAGCGCGCCGACCCCACGCCAGGCGGCTCAGGGCGCCGACATCGTGTTTTGCTGTGTGGGTAATGACGAGGACCTGCGCAGCGTCGTGCTGGGCAGCGATGGAGCCTTGGCCGGCATGCATGCGGGCGCCGTCTTGGTGGACCACACCACCGCCTCGGCCCAAGTGGCGCGCGAACTGCACGCCCAGGCACAGACTTTAGGATTGCATTTTGTCGATGCGCCGGTTTCGGGCGGCCAGGCCGGCGCCCAAAACGGCATGCTGACGGTCATGTGCGGTGGCCAGGCGGCAGCCTTTGAAGCGGCCCAAGCCACGGCCATGGCCTTTTCCCGCGCCTTTACCCTGCTAGGGGACAGCGGCGCCGGGCAGTTGGCCAAGATGGTCAATCAGATCGCCATTGCCGGCCTGGTACAGGGCTTGAGCGAGGCCGTTGCCTTCGGACAAAAAGCCGGTCTGGACATGGAGCAGGTTCTGGAGGTGATCGGCAAAGGCGCAGCCCAAAGCTGGCAAATGGACAACCGGGGCAAAACCATGGTGGCCGATAAATTCGATTTCGGCTTTGCGGTGGATTGGATGCGCAAAGACTTAGGCTTGGTTCTGGACGAGGCCAAACGCAATGGCGCACGATTGCCTGTTACCGCACTGGTGGACCAGTTTTACGCCGACGTGCAGCAAATGGGTGGCCGGCGCTGGGATACCTCCAGCCTGATCAAACGCTTGCGATAGCACCGGCTTAGCCAAGGCGCCTTGACACGGCGCCTTAACACGGCGCTTTCGTTGCAAGCGCCCGGCTAGGCCCTCGATCGGCCTAGTTAGTTGGCGGGCTTCGCATTCAAGTTCGCCAACTCGTCCTCGGTGATGGTTTCGTGTACCAAGACCACTTTTTTAACGCCCGTCACACCACTGATAACGCTAGCGACACGCTTGGCCTCACGCGCTGTGATGCGCCCCATCACATAGACGTTGCCCCGTTCCACCACCACTTTGTAGGCATTGCTAAACAAATCTTTAGCGTCGATGAGATCGGCCTTGATGCGCCCCGCTGCGATCAGGTAATTGGTCCGCTCCGTCAAGGTGGTGATGGAAGTGACCCCGACTTCATTCCAGACACTGCTGGTGTTGTCAATATTCTTGGCGATCTCAGCCACACGTTCTTTGTCTTGCGCGTCCGGCACTTCACCGGTTAGCAGTACTTTGCGGTTGTAGCTGGTCACATTGACATGCACGCGCTCACCCAACGCGTCGCGGATACGGGCGGAAGTTTTAACCTCAATAGCCTGGTCTTCCAGCATCGCGCCCGAGGTACGGCGATCCACCGCCACAAAGCCAGTCATCACCACGCCACTGGCTACCAGCGGAAAGCAGGCGCTCACCGACAGCAACGTGGCCAGCAGAACAGCCCCCAGCGCAAAATAACGAAGTAGAGGTTTCATAACGCACTTTCCTGTTCACCCATCAACTGGGCATCTACGCCATCGCAAATGCAATGGAGCGTCAAAATATGGACTTCCTGCACGCGCGCCGTGCGCTCGTGCGGCACACAGACGTGCACATCGGTATCGCGTAAAACCTGGCCGATTTTCCCGCCGCCACGCCCAGTAAGCGCCACCACCACCATATCGCGCTGGTGCGCCGCTTCGATGGCTGCCAGCACATTGGCTGAATTACCGCTGGTGGAAATGGCTAACAAAACATCGCCGGCCTGGCCCAAGGCCCGCACCTGGCGCGAAAAAATCGAATTGAAATCGTAGTCGTTGGCGATCGCTGTAATGATGGAGCTATCAGTCGTCAAGGCGATGGCGCCTAACTCGGGACGTTCACGCTCAAAGCGACCGACAAACTCTGCAGAAAAATGCTGCGCATCCGCCGCTGATCCGCCATTGCCACAAGCCAGCACTTTGCCGCCACTGGTCACGCTGGCCAGTATGGCACCAATAGCTTGTGCTATCGGCTTGCTGAGCACCTGCGCCGCTTGGTACTTCAGGTCAGCGCTGTCGATAAAGTGTTGTTCAATGCGTTGTTCAAGCATCCGCTGATGATAACCGCCAAGCATGAAGCCCCATTTGTTCAGCCTGCATCAAACGCGCCCGGCAGCCAGTGCACGCCCTCGTTATCCATTTCGACCACATCAAAGCGGCAGGGCGGCAGGCGGGGCAGAGCCAATAGGTAGTGCTGCGCCGCGCGCACTATGCGTTTTTGTTTCACCCATCCCACGCTGGCCGCCGCGCCGCCGTGGCGTGTATTCAGGCGTTTACGCACCTCCACAAACACCAGTGTTCCGTCGGGGCAGCGCATGACCAGATCAATCTCGCCGCCGCCGCGCCCCGGTGTCCGATAATTGCGCGTCAGCAGACGCAGGCCCCGCTCCTGCAAATACTGCAGGGCTTCGTCCTCGGCGGCATCGCCGATTTTTTTGCTGCTAGGCTGGGCGCTTGGCGCCCCAAGGAAACCCTTGCGTGATTGCATTATTTGACTCCGCCCTGAAGGCCGCCCACGAGGCCGCCGGTGCCCAGG
>CAMBFO010000029.1 GCA_945865675.1 Comamonas sp. lk | reverse complement strand
GGCTGGGGCAGGCATGCCTGCGAGAGTGGGATCGGGGCCTGCCCGATAGAATCAGTCTTCGATTTTACGGGCTTAGCCCAGCCCCCTTTTGGAGATGCATTGACGGACTCCCAAAAAAGCGCCGCCGCCTGGGCTGCCATTGTTGCCTTATGCGTGCTGACGCTGTGGCTGCTGGCGCCAGTGCTTGCGCCTTTCGTCGTCGCCGCCGTACTGGCCTATGCGCTCACCCCCTTGGTGGACTGGCTCGATGCCCGCTTGCGGGGCTTGCTGCCCCGCGTGCTGGCGGTGGTGCTGGTGGAATTGGGGGTGCTGGTGCTGCTCGTGGGCTTGGTGTTGCTGCTGGTGCCGATTCTGGTTAAAGAGATACCGCTTATGCGTGAGCAACTGCCCGGTTTTCTGGAACAGCTCAACGCCGCCGTGCAGCCCACGCTGCGCAAACTCGGCCTGCATTTCAGCCTGGAGCCCGCAGGCATCAAAGCCTTTGTCATGACCTACCTCAACGCCAATGTGGAAGACGCCATGGGCTCGGTCCTGTCCTCGCTCAAGCTCGGTGGCAGCGCCGCCTTGGCGGTGGCGGGCAATTTGGTGCTCATCCCGGTGGTCTTGTTTTATCTGCTCATGGATTGGGAGCGCTTTATGACGGGGCTGCGTACGCTGATACCGCCGCGCTATCGCGAACGTACCCAAAGCTTTTTGGTCGATGCCGACCAAGTGTTGGGCGAATACCTGCGGGGGCAACTGGTGGTGATGGGCGTGCTTGCGGTGTATTACAGCGTGGCGCTGGCGCTGTTCGGCTTGGACCTGGCGCTGCCCATAGGTACGTTTACCGGCCTGGCGGTGTTTGTGCCTTATCTGGGTTTTGGCTTGGGCCTGGTGCTGGCGCTGCTGGCCGGGTTGTTGGAGTTCTCGGCCACTTCTGGCCCCACCTATGCCCTGACCATGGTGGCCGTGGTGTTTGGCCTGGGCCAGTTGCTAGAGAGCTTTTTTCTCACGCCGCGCCTGGTGGGAGAGCGCATCGGCCTGCACCCGCTGGCGGTCATCTTTGCGCTGATGGCTTTTGGGCAGGTCTTCGGCTTTGTAGGTATTTTGGTGGCCTTGCCGGCCAGCGCAGTGCTGCTGGTAGCCATACGCCGTTTGCGCAGCAGCTATATGGCCAGTGGCCTCTACCAGCGCTAAGCGATGGTGATGCGGCAAATCGCGCTCGATATCGCCATGCCCGGCCCGGCGACGCTGGACAATTTCTTCCCGGGCCCCAATAGCGCAGCGCATGCGCACTTGCAGCACCTGGTGCAGGGTCAGCATGTGCCCGATGCTTTGGCCGTGCCGACTTATCTGTGGGGCCCTGAAGGAAGTGGCAAGACCCATTTGCTGCGCGCAGTGCAAGAAGGCCTGCGCGCGCGTGGCGCCAGTGCCGGTTGCATGGACGCATCCGGTGCCGCGCCGCCTGATTTCGACGAATCCTGGGCCATGGTGCTGATGGATGATGTGCACCTGTATTGCGCCGAGCAGCAGCACAGCGCGTTTGGGTGGTTTGTGCAGGCGCACAGCTTGCAACGCCCGGTGCTGGCCGCGGGCAGCAGCGCACCGGCCGATTTGCTTTTGCGCGAAGACCTGCGTACCCGCCTGGGCTGGGGCCATATATTTGTCTTGCAACCCCTGGGCGAAGCGCACAGCCGTGCGGTCTTGCGCCAAGCGGCCGATGCACGGGGCCTGTTCCTGAGCGACGAGGTGATGGACTACACCTTGCGCCGATTCAGCCGCGACCTAGGGAGCCTGCTCGCGCTGCTCGATGAGTTGGACCGCTATGCGCTACAAACCCAGCGCGCTATCACGATTCCGTTGATCCGCTCGATGTTGGAGAACACATGAGTTTGCCCAAGCTGGCCCTGTTTGACCTGGACCACACGCTGATTCCCTTTGATTCCGATTACAGCTGGGGCCAGTTCACCGCGCGCCTGGGTTGGACCGACCCGGTGGAGTTCTTGCGGCGCAACGATGCTTTTTACGCCCAGTACAAAGCCGGCACCATGGATATTTATGAATACGCCCGCTTTGCCACCGCCGCTTTCGTGCAGCGCGGAGAAGTGGCTGCCTGCCAAGCGCATGCGCGCTATATGGAAGAAGTCGTCAAGCCCGGCCTGTTGCCGCAGGCTTTTGATTTGGTGCGTCAGCACAAGCAAGCGGGCGCCACCGTGATCGTGGTGACGGCCACCAATGAATTTGTCACTCGCCCGATTGCCGCCGCCCTGGGCGCCGACGAATTGATGGCCGTCGATTTGCAGCGCGACACCACACCCGGCGGGCAGGGCTGGTTTACCGGCGAAGTGCGCGGCATACCCAGCTTTCGCGAGGGCAAGGTGGCGCGGGTAGAGGCTTGGCTGGCCGCCCGCAATTTAGGCTGGCAGGATGTGCACAGCACTTTTTACTCCGACTCTATCAATGACCTGCCGCTCTTGGAAAAAGCCAATGTGCCGGTAGCCACCAACCCGGACGAGCCCTTGCGCGCGATTGCCCAGGCGCGCGGATGGCGCATACTCGAACTCTTCGCCTAAAGGCGACGCGCCGTACGAATCCCTACGCAGGCCCCGGCGCAACCGCAGTTTTTATGATCAAAAAATTTATCACCAACTTGTTGGCCAAGGCCACCGGCAGCAGCAGTACCGACGGCAAACCCTCGCTGGGTAAACGCGTGGATGTGCCGGCGAAAACCCACGGCATCGACCCCACCCTGGTCGATGAGCGGGCCGCCAATGTGGTGCGTACTTTGCAGGACGCTGGTTTTGTCGCCTATGTGGTGGGCGGCGCGGTGCGCGATCTGCTGCTGGGCCTGCGCCCTAAAGACTTTGACGTCGCTACCGACGCCACGCCCGAGCAGGTGAAGTCCCTGTTTCGCCGCGCCTTCATCATCGGGCGGCGTTTTCGCATCGTCCACGTGGTCTATGGCCGGGGCCGCGAGCATGAAGTCATTGAAGTCTCTACATTTCGTGCCTACCTGGACAACGCCGCCGCTGAGCAAGTGGCCGGCAATGAAAAAACCAGTAAAAGTGAGCTCGCCGGCATGAAGCATGCAGTGGACTCCACCGGCCGCGTGTTGCGCGATAACGTCTGGGGCCCACAAGAGGAAGACGCGGTGCGGCGCGACTTCACGATCAACGCGATGTACTACGACCCGCAGACGCAAATTTTGGTGGACTACCACGGCGGCATCAAAGACGCCAAAAACAAAACCCTCAAGATGATTGGCGACGCCGGTGTGCGCTACCGCGAAGACCCGGTGCGCATCATCCGTGCGGTGCGCTTTGCGGCCAAGCTAGCGCCTTTGGGCTTTAAGGTGGACAGCAAAACTGCAGCCCCTTTGCGCAAATGCCTGCCCCTGCTGGCCGATGTACCGCAAAGTCGTTTGTTCGATGAAATGCTCAAGCTCTTGCAAACCGGGCATGCACTGGCCTCGATCGCGCAATTGCGCAAGCTCGGGTTGGAGCGCGGTATTTACCCTTTGCTCGATTTGGTGGTGGAGCGCGCCGACCATGCGTTTGTCACCACCGCATTGCAGGATACCGACCGGCGTGTGGGCGAGGGCAAACCGGTGGCGCCTAGCTTTTTGCTGGCCTGCGTGCTCTGGGCCGATGTGCGCGACGGTTGGGCTGCGCGCCAGGCGCAGGGGCAACATGCGCATCCGGCCTTGCAGGACGCGATAGACGATGTGTTTAACGCCCGCATCGGCGACGTGTCCGGGCGTGGCAAATTGGCCGCCGAGATGCGCGAAATTTGGATGATGCAGCCGCGCTTTGAAAAACGCGTGGGCAGCGCGCCTTTTGGCCTGGTGCAGCAAGAGCGATTTCGCGCCGCCTTTGACTTTATGCGCTTGCGCGCGGACATTGGCGAGGTGGACGAAGTGCTGGCCGATTGGTGGCAAGAGTTCTCCACCGGTGATGACGCAATCCGCGAAGACCTGGTGGACCAGGTGCGCAAAGAAAACCTCAAGCGTCCACGCGCGGTGCGCGCCCCCAGGCCCGCATCTGCGCCGCACCGCGCGCCTGGCGATGCAGCTTCGGACGGGGGCAGCGCCCAGGCCCCCGCACCGCATACATCTGCTGAAGACGGGGCCTATACCCAGGCGGGTGATGCTCCGAAAAAGCGCCGCCGTCGCCGTCGCTCTGGCGCCGGGCGCCCGGCAGACGATAGCCAAGGGCAGGGCGGCCCTGCCGATTCCCAATAAATACCAAGCCCATGCGTGAGCCCCTGATTGCCACTATCGGCTTGGGTGCCAATTTGGGCGATGCCCGTCAGGCCGTGCAAGAGGCGATGCAGACCATCGCCGCTTTTGACTATTGCCAGTTGCACGCCGCCTCGCCCCTGTACCGCAGCGCGCCGGTGGACTCCAGCGGGCCGGACTACTTCAATGCGGTGCTGCAAATTTCCACCCGTCTGAGTGCGCCGGATTTGCTGGCCCGTTTGCACCAGTTGGAGCGCGGTGCAGGGCGTCAACGGCCCTACCGTAACGCCCCGCGTACCCTGGACCTGGACATCTTGCTGTACGGCGCAGCCCGCATCGACAGCCCGACACTGACGGTGCCGCATCCGCGCATGCGCCAAAGAGCGTTCGTGCTTCGCCCCTTAGCGGACATCGCTCCGGCGCTGGTCAGTGCGCAGCAATTGCAGGCGGTAGCCGAGCAAGTGATAGAAAAAATATGATGGCGGCAGCGGCCGGGTGCCCAAACGCTGCAGCCACTTAAGATTGGCCATGCCCGCCGCTTTGAACCCTACCTCACCTCTGCCGCCCGCGCTGCAAGCTAGCCAGCGGCTGATAGTCACTGGGGTAGGGCGCCTCAACCTCTATATATCCACGCCCCAAGACCCTGCACCGGGCTTGCCGCCACTGTTGCTGGTACACAGTATCAACGCTGCTGCCTCGGCTGCGGAAGTGCGGCCTTTGTTCGAGCACTACCGCAGCGAGCGGGTCGTGGTGGCCCTAGAGTTGCCTGGCTATGGTTTTTCCGAGCGCGGTGAGCGCATGTACACGCCGCGCCTCATGACCGATGCCATCCACGCGGTCTTGGATCTTTTAGCTCGCGAGTACGGGTCTGTGCCTGTCGATGTACTGGCCCTGTCCTTGTCCAGCGAATTTGCGGCCCGCGCCGCCACCGAGGCACCGCATCGCATCGCCCACCTCGCCCTGGTCAGCCCCACCGGACTGAGCCGCTTGAAGTCACGCAGGGGCCCGCCGGGCAGCACCAGCTACAAGCCGCGCGTACATGCGGCCTTGCTTTGGCCGCGCTGGTCGCAGGGTTTGTTCGATACGCTGACCAGTCCAGCCGTCATCCGCTATTTTTTGCGCAAGACCTGGGGCTCGCCGCATATCGATCCACAACTGTGGCCTTATTGCGTGCGCACGGCACGGGAAGAAGGCGCACGCTTTGCGCCCTTGTGCTTTTTGTCCATGGCTTTGTTCAGCCAGGATATCCACACGGTGTATGAAGCGCTGCAATGTCCGGTGTGGATTTCGATGGCTACGCGCGGTGACTTCACCGATTACCGGGGTTTGGCCTTGGTCGCGAACGCAGGTGCATGGCACACCCACAGCGTGCCAGGCGGCGCTTTGCCCTATTTTGAGGATCTGCCCGATTTTGTGGCGCGCTTATCGCCTTTTTGGCGCACCGCAACAGAGCAGGCGGCAGGGGGATAATGGGGAGGCCCCGCGCCTGTGTCCGTCTAGGCCGCTTGTGCGGCCTCAATCGTTGAAATCTATTCAATTACAAGGAAAACCCATGGAACCCCATATCGCCCAAAAAGCCCCTTACGCCAGCAACGTCGAAGCGGGCAAAGACTACTACTGGTGTTCCTGTGGGCAAAGCAAAGCCCAACCTTTTTGCGATGGTTCGCATAAAGGCAGCCAATTTTCCCCGGTGAAATACCACGCCGAAGAAACCAAGACCGTGTATTTCTGTGGCTGCAAACACAGCGCTACTAAGCCTCTTTGTGACGGTGCCCACAAAGCGTTGGCTTAACTAAAACCTTATACAAACATGCCACCTTGCGGTGGCATTTTTTTCGACCATTGTGTGCCCACGCAACGTCGGGTACTGATTCCTTGGTTTAGCTTTGGCGCAAGTTCGCGTGCGCCCGCAGCGCCTAAGCGACAGCGTCTTGTAGCACCCGAGTCGCCGCGCTTTGCCACCAGCCGTCGCGCCCATAGGTCTTGGCTGTCTGGTGGCAGCAGTCCACCAGGGTGATGGTGCGCACATTCCGGCTGGCGCGTGCCTGGCGCAGCAGTTCGGGCCAGGGTAGGGCGGCTGGCGCTTTACCAGCTTGCAAGCAGGCCACGGCCACCGTGGCCGCAAAGTCATGCCAATAACTGCGTAGCGCCAGTTCCGGTTCATCCATATGCGGCAGGATGCGGCGCATGGCGTCGGCACTGCTTACTAGGGCTTGTGCGGCTGGATTTCCCGTGCAGGCATAGGCTTGGGCTGCCAAGCCGGCCAGTTGTTCCAAGGTGTCCGCGTTGGTGTGCAATTGGCCGGCAGCCCGCAACAAGGAGGGTGTATTGGCGGCCTTGTGCATGGCTTGTGCCCAGTCACCGCCTTGGTTTGTGATGCGGGGCAATTGCCGCAGCACATGCAGCGCATCGCTGCCCGCACCCGCAGCGGCGGCAGGCAAGGGCGCGCGTTCCTGCCAGCAGCAGGCCCACAAGCCCAAGGCATCGGCCAGTTCATGGTGGTGGCGCGCCTCAAGGGCATAGGCGGTGCGCAGCAAGCCGTCAAAGCCTGCCGCGCCGCATGACAAGGTCAACCGCGGCAAAGCTTGCGGCAAAACCTGTCCCGCCGCCTCATAGGACAGCCATTGAAAAAACAAATCGCGGTACTGGGGCCAGGCCTGGGCCTGCCCCAAAGCAAAGCCCCAGGCTTCACCGGCAGGCCAAGCCTCCCAGGCGGGGCTGGCTTGCAATTGCGCATCGTAGGACTGCACAAAGGCATTCAAGTCCTCGGCTTTGGCCTGCATGCGGGCCAAAGCGACCAAGCCCGGTGCGCGCAGTGCGCATTGGCCCTGTCGATCAAAGGCGGCAAAAAGTGCGCAGGAGTTCAGCAGTTCAATCGTCAGCATGGAGGTGGCAGTGCTAAAAAAGCGACATGGTAGCGCCTTGCAGCAGCCCTGCGCTATGCGGCACAGTAGGTGGCGCGGCCCGATGTTGCCCCGTCGGGCGGCGCAGGGCGCAGGCTCAATAGATTTCGGGGATGAACATCTCTGGCGCCACTTTTTGCCGCACATAGTCTTCGTGGCGCACGCGCGCGGGCAGGATGACGGGGGGGTGCGGTATTTCCTCGTAAGGCATTTGCCCCAAGAGGTGCGCTATGCAGTTGAGTCGGGCCTTTTTCTTGTCCACCGCATGCACAATCCACCAGGGCGCTTCAGGCGTATGGGTGCGCTCTAGCATCACCTCTTTGGCCACGGTGTAATCTTCCCAGCGTTTGCGCGACTCCAGGTCCATGGGGCTGAGCTTCCATTGCTTTAGCGGATCGTGGATACGGCCCAGAAATCGGGAGTGTTGCTCTTCATCTGAAATCGAAAACCAGTATTTGATGAGCTGGATCCCTGAGCGCATCAGCATTTTTTCAAACTCGGGCACGGTGCGGAAAAACTCTTCGTATTGCTCATCGCTGCAAAAGCCCATGACCCGTTCCACCCCGGCGCGGTTGTACCAGCTGCGGTCAAACATGACAATTTCACCGGCCGCTGGCAGGTGGGAGACATAGCGTTGGAAATACCACTGGGTGCGCTCGCGGTCATTGGGCGCAGGCAGGGCGGCCACACGCGCCACACGTGGGTTCAGCCTTTGTGTGATGCGTTTGATGGCGCCGCCCTTGCCCGCTGCATCGCGGCCTTCAAACAGCACCACCACTTTATGTCCGCTCGCAACGACCCAATCTTGTAGCTTGACCAATTCGCCTTGCAGCCGGAATAATTCGCGGAAGTAGTTCACCCGCGCGGCACGCGACTCGTCGGTGGCGTTGACGGCCTCTTCGCTGCTAAAGGCGCGGTCCTCCACTTCCATCTCTAACTCTTCGTCAAAGCTGTCCAGAAGGTCTTGTCGAATTCTGCGAACTAGGTCGTCGTCCTGCGTCTTTGTCATGGTGAGGATTCCATTGAAGCGGTTGAAATGGCTGCAATAGTCGCCCATCTGAGTGAAGTATTTGTGACACTTTTGTGTCTTGCCTCGGATCAGCGATCGTCGGCCTGGCTGTTCGCCGCACTGCCCAGGTAGTTATTCAGCCAAAAGTAGGCCACCAGCGCAAGCGCCAACAACACCATGAAGCCCTCGGTCAGCGCCAAGCCATGTTCGGACTTCAAAAACCCGAAATGCTGGAAATTCATACCAAAAAACCCGGTGATCAGGTTCAATGGCAAGAATATGGCGGTCAGCGCAGTCAAGGTCTTCATGACATCATTGTTACGGTTGCTTTGCACATTAAAGTGCATCTGCACCGCGGCCTGTGCACTTTGCTCGAGTCGGCCTACGTGGTGCACCACCCGCTCGATGTGTTCCAGAACATCGCGGCTGCGCACACGAATCAGCTCAAGCTCCTTGGACGATAAGGTAGCGTCTTCATGCCAGGCGTCCAGGGCGTCGATCCAATCTTGCACGGCAGCTCGTTGGTCTTCGCACACCTCGTCCAGATAATGCAGCGTCAGGCGTGAATCGAGCAGCGCCCGCCAGTTGTTAAACCGCGTCCTGGGATTGATCAACTCGCTTTGCCAGTGATCTAACTGGCGGGTCAGTTCGCGGCGCAGTTCCAAATAGCCATCGACCATGACGCCAACCATGCGCAACATCAAATCGGCCGGGTTGGCCGGCACGCGCCCGCTCATAGGGCCTGCGCCGCTGTGCAGCAGACGGCTGGCAAAGGTATCGCGCACCGTGCAGTCGGCCGGGTGCACCGAAATCACGATGCGGTCAAACACCACAAAGCCAATCGGGCTGGTGTCGATACGCCGCAATATGGGCGGGCCCCCTTTGTTGCTGGCGCGGTGCAAGATTTGGCCCGGGTTGGCCACGTCTGACTCGCTACGCCCGCGCGCCAGACGCCGAAATACCAGCAAGTCGTAATCGGTGGTGAAGTCGTAATGCGAGGGCAGTTGGTTGTTGAGCAAGTCCGAGACATGTAGATCAAACAGTTGGACCTTGCAAACTGTATCGAGCATGCTTTGGATTTCGCTTTGAAGTACTTCAAACTCGCGCCGGCTGAAACTGAGCCACAAAAAGCCCTGCTCCGGTAATTGTTGCGGCATGGCATCGGACTCGACGATGGTTTTGCCTTGGAGGGTAAGTACATGCATAGTGCCGGCCTGTTGTAGTGAACGCGGTCGGTACTGTAGCGTGCTGGCACGGCCCTTCTTTCGGGCCGGTGGTCTGGGCTAGGCTTGACCTAAGCCAATGAGCGTACTCACCGGGTACGGGGCCCAGGCGCAGCGCTCAGGGTCGCCATGGCCTTGAGTGCCAGGGTCTGGGTATCGGCAGCGCCCGCCAGCGCGTTGCTCATCCATGCCAGCAAGCCCGTTGGCGCGTTGCTGGCTGAATCGGCGGTTCGGCTATGGCGGGCGTGATCTACCAAGAAGGTGGCCACCTCAAGGGGGCTGGCTTCAGGTACGGTTTCCAGGGCCAGCGCCGCCAGGCCTGCCACTGAGGGGCTGGCCATGGAGGTGCCGCTCAGCGTTTTAGTCGCGCTATCGCTGGTATGCCAAGCCGAGACCACTTCAAATCCGGGGGCAAAAATATTCACGCAGGGACCAAAATTGGAGTAGCGGGCCAGCGCACCCTCCTTGGTGGTGGCGCCGACGCTAATGACGTTGGGTGCACTGGCAGGCGATGCCTTGCAGGCATCGATGCCCTTGTTCCCTGCCGCCACCACTACAGTGACCCCCTTGGCCACCAGGGCGGCAACAGCGGCGTTAACGGCACTTGAGGCTATCCCGCCCATGGAGACGTTGGCCACTGCGGGGCGTTGCTTGGTGTTTCCGACCCACTCCAGAGCGCTAATCAAACCGCTCACCGTGCCCACACCGGCACAGTCCATGACGCGCACCGGCACCAGCATGACTTGTTTGGCCACGCCGTACAGGCGTCCGCCCACAATGCCCGCCACATGGGTGCCGTGTCCGTTGCAGTCGGTGGTGCCGTTGCCATCGTTAATTACGCTAAATCCCGGCAGGACGCGCCCATTGAACTCGCTATGGTCCGCCCGGATGCCGGTGTCAAGAATAAAGGCGGTGACACCCGCACCGGTGCGCTTTAACACCGCATGCGGATCGAGCGTCTGACCCGCATCGAAAAAAAGCTCCTCGCCGCTTGCCATAGACAGGTCAGGCGCGGTCTGATGGCTAGCCAAAGCTTGCCCTGACGGCACCTGGGACCAAGCGAGCGGTGACAAGAGCAATGCCATGGCGGCCAAAGTGAGTGAAACGCGAAAGTCTTGCATTCTGTTAGTCCAACTGGTTTATTTGTTGTTATTGTATAAATCATTTAATAAAAAGTAAAAATAATTAAAAAAGAAAAAATTGTTAAAAACAATATTTTATGAAGTAAAGCATCGTAAAAATACGCTAAACAGTTGAAGCAATTCATGTTTTTCCGGGCAGACCTTGTAAAAAAAGGCAATGCAGGCGGCGTTATGGTGTGGCTTTTTTGGCAAATGGCTTGCCAAGACGCCTAAGTGGCGTTGGATAAGTGCGCTGTGGAGTGCCAATCAGGCGAGCCATAGCCCAGCCGCCCCTGGGCCAGGCGCTGGGCCACAGGGCTTGGGTGTGCAGGCGCTTTAGTGCGCCTGTGTGGTCAGGGTCTTTTTAGGCCCCGGTTTACACCCTGGCCGGCTCGTGCGTCATGTCCAGATGCAGCAGGGTGCCGGTGTAGGGGTGGGCGCGGGCGACGTCTTCGTCCAGTTCCACGCCCAGTCCAGGCGCAGTGGGCGGGATGAGGTAGCCGTTTTCCCACTGGATGGGCTTCTTGAGAATTTCGGTGTGAAAGCCGCTCCAGTCCAGAATGCTTTCTTGGATCAGGAAGTTGGGGCTGCAGGTGGCTAGCTGGATGTTGGCTGCGCCTACCACTGGGCCGCAATACAGGTGCGGGGCGATTTGCACATGGCAGGCCTCAGCCATAGCAGCGATTTTCTTGCCTTCCAAAATCCCGCCTACGCGGCCCAGGTTCATTTGCAAAATTGCCGCCGCGCCTTCTTCCAGCACGCGTTGAAACTCCCACTTGGTTGCCAGGCGCTCGCCGCAGGCCACCGGGATGGTGGTGCCGCGTGCGACTTTGCCCATCTCGCGTTGGTTGTCCGGCGGCACGGGTTCTTCAAACCACAGGGGGTCGTACTTTTCCAGGCGCCGCGCCAGGCGAATGGCGCCCGCCGCCGTCATTTGGCCGTGCGTGCCAAACAGCAGATCGGCCTTGCTGCCTACGGCTTCGCGCAGCATGCGGCAAAAGGTTTCGGAGCGATCTAGTTCGGTAAGCGAAAGCTGGCGTCCGTCATAGATGGTGTAGGGTCCGGCCGGGTCAAATTTGAGCGCGGTAAAGCCCATCGCCAGGTATTCGGCGGCACGCTCGGCGGCTAGCACTGGGTCGGCATAGACATTGGTTTTGTCGCCGTCTTTAGGATAAATATAGGTGTAGCTACGCAGCTTTTCATGCACTTGTCCGCCCAACAGTTTGTAGACCGGCTTGTTGACGTCTTTGCCCACAATGTCCCAGCAAGCCATGTCGATGGCACTGAGAATGCCCATGGTGCTGATGTCGGGCCGTTGGATAAAGCCGCTGCCATAGACGCTGCGCCAGATGCGTTCAGTGTCGTAGGGGTCTTTGCCCACCACGCAGCGCTCCACGACATCGCGCACCATGTGCTCGACTACCTTGGGGTGGTAGGGCAGGTTGTAAACCTCGCCCAGGCCCTCGATGCCTTGGTCGGTGATGAGTTTGATGAACACAAAGTAGCGTCCGCCAAAGCCGGGCGGCGGGTTGCCGACCACAAAGGTTTTTACATCAGTGATTTTCATGCGGTCTCCATATTTGTATAAATTGACTGGTCCAACGTGCTATTCACTTTAGGATGCGCAGTTAATCACTTTGTATTCCAAATAGTCCTGCAACCCAAAGCGGCCCCATTCACGGCCATTGCCGCTTTGTTTGTAGCCGCCAAAGGGCGAGCAATAGTCTTGCCCCTGGCCATTGATAGACACCATGCCGGCTCGCAGACGCCGCGCCACACGCTTGGCACGCGGCACGTCGGCGCACTGGATGTAAGCGGCCAGGCCGTAAGGCGTGTCATTGGCAATGGCGATGGCTTCTTCTTCCGTGTCAAAAGGAATGATGACCAGCACCGGCCCGAAGATTTCTTCCCGGGCAATACGCATCTGGTTGTTCACATCACCAAACACCGTAGGTCGGGCGTAATAGCCTTTGTCCATGCCCTCGGGCCGGCCCAGGCCGCCGCACAAAAGCTGCGCGCCTTCGTCGATGCCGATTTGGATATAGCGCTGCACCGTCTCCCACTGGCGTTTGCTGGCCAAGGGGCCAATGCCTTTGCCTTTGTCCGCACTGTGGATGACCTGTACTTTGGCTCCGGCTTCTGCCGCGTGCTGCAAGGCCTGTGCATAGACACTGCGCTCGACCAAAAGGCGCGTCGGCGCATTGCAACTTTGTCCGGTATTGCTCATGCACTTGTTGACGCTAAAGCGCACGGCTTTGTCCACTTTGCTATCGGCAAAAATGATGTTGGGTGATTTGCCGCCCAGCTCTTGCACCACCCGCTTGACGGTGTCGGCCGCATGCTTGGCTACCGAGATGCCCGCAGCGGTAGAGCCGGTGAAGGAAATAAAGTCCACCTCGGGGTGGCTGCTGAGCATGGGGCCGATGAGTGGGCCGTCGCCGTACACCATATTGAACACGCCCGCCGGATAGCCGGCCTCATGCACAAACTCGGCCACCAGCTTGCCCGACAAAGGCGCGTATTCGCTGGGCTTGAGCACCACGGTGCAACCGGCCAGCAGCGCCGGCGCCAGCTTGGAGACGATTTGGTTAAGCGGCCAATTCCAGGGCGTGATCAGCACGCATACGCCAATGGCTTCGCAGACCAGATCGGCATTGGCGCCGCTGCGCGTTTCCCAGGGGAAGTCTTTGGCGGCGGCCAGCGTGGCTTTGATATGGCCGGGGCCGCACTCGGCCTGCTGGTCATAGGCCCAGTCCCAGGGCGCACCCATTTCCAGGCTGATGGCGCGGGCCATTTCTTCATAGCGGCGTTCAAACACGGCTTGCAGTTTTTCCAGCAGTTCGGTGCGGTGTGCCAGGGTGGTTTGGCTAAAGCTGTCAAAGCTATGGCGCGCGGCCATGACGGCGCGGTTCACATCCTCTTGCCCGCCCATCATTACCTGGCCGACGACCGACTCGTCACCGGGGCTGACCGCGGCGTGGACGGTATGCGCGCCAGCGGGTTCCACCCACTGGCCGTCGATATAAAAATTGCAATGCGTGCTCATTGTGTGTGCCTTTTGAATTATTGGGCGACCAGTTCGGTCGGGTAGCCGGGTGCGCGCAGTTCCAGACCGCAGGCCGCTTCGATCATGCGCACCACTTCGGGTGATTGCGCTTGGCTGCCATAAAGGCCGCGTGCACGCCTAAAAATTTGTTGCGCCATAGAACCTAGTTCCAAAGGCACGCCGATTTTTTCGGCAATGCCGTTGACCAGCCCTAAGTCTTTGCACGCCAGGTCCATGGTGAACTTGACGTTGTAGCTGCCCGAGAGGACCAGTTTCGATTCCGTCTCGTGCACAAAACTATTGCCCGAGCTGGCGCGGATGGCGCGGTAGGTGGCGTCCGGATCGACACCGTATTTGGCCGGCAGCATCATGGCTTCACCCGCAGCAATCAGGTGGATAAAGGCCAGCATATTGGTCACCACTTTGACCACCGAGGCATTGCCCATCTTGCCCATGTAAATGATCTCGCCGCCCATGGTGCCCAGGATGTCCTGCACACGGTCAAAGGTGGATTGCTCGCCACCCACGAGCACCGTGATCTCGCCCGAGTTGGCCAGATGCACGCCGCCGGTCACTGGGCATTCCAGCACGGTAATGCCTTTAGATTTCGCGACATCGGACAAGCGCAGCAAGTCTTCCATGTCGGTGGTGCTCATTTCGATCCAGGTGCCGCCGGATTTCAGGTTCTCAAACACGCCGCCAGCGCCTTCGACCACTTTGCGCGATATGGCAGGCGAAGGCAATACCGTGATCACCACGTCCGCATCGCGGCAGGTGCCGGCCACGTCGTCCGACCAGGTGGCGCCACCGGCCAGCAGGCCTTTGGCCAGATCTTTGTTCAAGTCGTTGACGACCACGGGGTAGCCCGCTTTGACCAGGTTGTTGCACAGGCCTTCGCCCAAAGCGCCTAAGCCAATGAAACCGATACGTAGTTTGTTCGCACGCATGAATATGTCCTTCTTTGTGAGGGTGGGTTTTAAAAAGTTTTAACGGTTGACGTCCACCACCACGCGGCCGCGTGAGGTGCCAGCCATAAAGTCGGCGGCTTGGGCTGCAACCTCGCTCAGGCCCACGGTGCGCTGCATGTGCGCTTGCGCGTCGGCAGGAAATTCACTGGCCAAACGCTCCCAGGCGGCATTGCGTTTGTCCAAAGGGCACATCACCGAGTCCACGCCCCATAAGCGCACGCCGCGCAAAATAAAGGGCATCACCGTAGTGTCCAGCCCAAAGCCGCCGGCCAGTCCGCAAGCGGCCACTGCACCGCCGTAGTCGATCTCGCTGAGCATGCGCGCCAGCACCGTACCGCCCACCACATCGACCGCGCCCTGCCAGCGCTGGGTGCCTAGCGGTGCCGGCTTTTCTTTCCATTCGGGGCCGCCGATCACGTCCTTGGCACCCAGGCCCAAAAGGTAATCGCGGTTGTCGTCCGGCCGCTGTGTCAGCGCAGTCACCTCGTAGCCCCGGCGCGCCAGCAGGCTGATAGCCACGCTGCCCACGCCGCCGTTAGCCCCGGACACCAAAATCTTGCCGTTTTTCACGCCCGCGTCTTCCAGCGCCATGACGCAGAGCATGGCGGTCAGGCCAGCGGTACCAATCGCCATGGCACTCTCGCTGCTCAGTGCGGACGGCAAATGCACCAGCCAATCGGCCTTAACGCGTGCCATTTGGCTGTAACCGCCCCAATAGCGCTCGCCCACGCTCCAACCGGTCAGCACCACATGGTCACCGGCGCGGTAGGCGGGGTTAGTAGAGTCCACCACCGTGCCGGCAAAGTCGATGCCAGGAATCATGGGGAAACTGCGGATGATCTTGCCCAGGCCGGACAAGGCCATGGCGTCTTTGTAGTTCATGCTGGAGTAGTCGATGGCGACCAGCACCTCGCCCGCAGGCAGGTCCGAGACATGCAACTCTTTGAGCGTAGAAACCGACTTGCTTTCGATTTGGTCGACGACCAGTGCATTGAATGTGGTGTCCATGGCTTTGCCTTTTTATGTAAAAGAAGATGGGTTCACATGCGCGGCGCATAGGCCGTTTAGCGATTGTCCTGCAAGACCATGTCTGCGCCTTTTTCAGCAACCATGATGGTGGGGGCGTTGGTGTTGCCCGAGGTCACCGCTGGGAAAACCGAGGCGTCGATAACCCGCAGGTCTTGGATCCCGTGCACGCGCAATCGCGCATCGACCACGCCACGCAAGGGGTCCGGCCCCATGGCGCAGGTGCAGGAGGCGTGATAGACCGATCCGGCGCGCTGCCCGAAGTCGGCAAAGACTTGTTCTTCGCTTTGCACCTGCGCGCCGGGCAGGTGTTCGCCGCTAATCACCTCGGCCAGCGGCGCGCTAGCGGCAATGCGGCGCAAGAGGCGCGAGCCGTCCAGGATGTCCTGCCGGTCGTGCGCGGTGGTCAGAAAGTTGGTTTCTATGCGCGGCTTGGTCAGCGGGTCTGGCGAGGTAATCAGCACGCTGCCCCGGCTGGTCGGGCGGCAGGTGTTAAACGAGATGAGGAAGGCGGCGAACGGGTCTGGGCTTTGCAACTGGAAGCGCTTGCCCACCGGTGCGCTGCTTGCGGTGTAGCTGATGGGGTTGAAGTACAGGTGCAGGTTGGGCCGGGCCAGCTCGGGGCGGCTGCGCACAAAGGCACCGGCCTGGTTTACGCTCATGCCCAGCGGGCCTTTGCGGTCCCACAGATAGCGCATGCCCGCCCACAGTTTGCCGTACCAGGGACCCAGGCTGTTGTTCAGCGTGGGCACTTTGGACTTGAAAAAATAGGACACTGCCAAATGGTCTTGCAAACCCTGGCCGACGCGCGGCAAATGGTGCAACACGGGCACGCCTTTGCTTTGCAGATGCGCCGCATCGCCCACGCCCGAGACCTGCAATAGCTGCGGTGAATTAACTGCGCCAGCGCATAAGATCACTTCCTTGTCAGCGCTAAACATCTGCAGAACGCCGTCGATGGTGCATTCAATGCCAGTGGCGCGGTGTTTGTCGATGACCACGCGGCGCACCATGGCGTGGGTGATGACGGTCAGGTTCGGGCGCTGCATCGCAGCGCGCAAAAAGGTTTTGGAGGTGGACTCGCGCAGGCCTTTGCGTATCGTCATTTGCCACAGTCCAAAGCCTTCTTTGCTGGGGCCATTGAAGTCGGCGGTGCGATGAAACCCGAGCGCGTCGCCGGCCCGCAAAAAACGCTCGCACAAGGGATGGACCTGGTCGGCAAAGTCGCTGACATGCAACTCGCCGCCCGCGCCGTGGTGCTCGGACGCGCCCCAGCAATGGTCTTCGGATTTTTTGAAATAGGGCAGCACATCGGCCCAGCCCCAGCCGGTATTGCCGGCGTCACGCCAGTCGTCAAAGTCGCCTTCCTGGCCGCGCATATAGACCATGGCGTTGATCGAGCTGCTGCCGCCCAGCACTTTGCCGCGCGGCCAGTAAATGGCGCGGTGGTTCATGGCCGGGTCGGGCTCGGCGGTGTACATCCAGTTGTATTTGGGGTCGGCGTAGGTGATGCCGTAGCCCAGCGGCACTTGGATCAGCGGGCTGCGGTCCGAGCCACCGGCTTCCAGCAGTAATACCCGGTGCTGGCCGCTCTCGGTGAGGCGCTTAGCCAGCACACAACCGGCCGAGCCCGCTCCGACGATGATGAAGTCAAAACGGTTCATAAACAGCAGTGGGGCGGGCAGACAAACAGGGGCATGGGCGGTGCGGTGGGCGGGGCTATGGCTGAGGTGATGGGTACAAAGGTCATACTATGCATAAGATTGCATGCCAACAATGCGGTCAAAAAAAGTAATTGAACATGGTTTTTAGCCTCCGGCGGCAGGCTGGGGCGGGTCGATGGTCCCGATCCCGCCTGGCTATGCGCCACCCTAAGCAGACGATTTATGTCCTTTGAACAACTGATTTCATCTGCCAGCCTGGGCGATGGTAGCAAGCCCAAGTACCAGTCCATCGCCGAGGACCTGGCCCAGGCCATTTTGAATGGGCAGGTGCCTATGGGCGAAAAGCTGCCGCCCCAGCGCAACCTGGCGCGCCGCCTGGGCGTGACCACTGGCACCATCAGCCGCGCTTATTCGATTTTGGAGCGCCAGGGCCTGGCCACTGCGCGGGTGGGCGACGGCACCTATGTCCGTTCGGCCGAGCACGTAGGGCAGGGGGAAGATGCCGACAAACTCCCCGCGCCCATCGACTTGGCGCACAACGTGGCCATGGTGGGGGACGAGGCGCAGGCGCTGCAAGCGGCTTTTGCCAGCCTGGCGCAAGATGCTGAAATGATGCGGCAGGTGCTGATGTACCAGAGCGAGACCGGTTTGCGCCGCCACCGTGAGGCTGGCGCCAAATGGTTGTGCCGCTTTGGCACTATTGGCCAGTGGAACCGGGTGATGGTGACGCATGGCGCGCAGCACGGCCTGGCCTGTGTGCTGCGCACCGTGGCGCGCCCGGGCGATGCCTTGTTGACCGAATCGCTCAGCTACCCCGGCCTGCAGGCCTTAGCGCGGTCTATGCGCTTGCAACTTATCGGCATCGAGACCGATGACCAAGGCATCACGCCCCAAGCGCTGGAGCGTGCAGCCAAGACCTTTGATACCAAGTTTTTGTACTGCGCGCCGTCCTTGCACAACCCCACCAGCGCCACCATGAGCATGCAGCGGCGCGAAGCGATTGCCGCCGTGGTGCGCGCGCATGGGCTCTACATCATCGAAGACTGTGTGCACGCTGCGATGCAAGCCGCGCCCCTGCCGGCTTTGTCCACGTGGTTGCCGCAGCAGTCGTTTTTGCTCAGCAGTTTTTCCAAAGTGCTAGCGCCGGGTTTGCGCGTGGGCTATGTCGAGGCTGCGCCCGAGTGGCTGAGTAAATTTGCCGCCAGCATGCGCGCCGATAGCTGGATGGTGGCGCCGCTGCTGCCCGAGGTGGCCACGCGCTGGTTGGAAAGCGGCGCTATGGAGGCGCTGATTGCGCAGCAGCGCCAATTGACCCAGGAGCGCCTCAAGGCCGCGCTGCAAATCCTGCACGGACTGGATTTCCGCACCGATGTGGAGTACCCGCTGATCTGGCTACCCCTGCCGGAGCCCTGGCGCGCTGGGCAGTTTGCTGCCGCTTTGCGCCAGGCCGGTGTGCTGGTGCGTACTGCGGACCACTTCGCCGTGGGGCGCTCACCGGCGCCGCATGCCATCCGCATTAGCCTGAATGCGCCCGACTCGGTAGCGCAATTGCAAACTGGCCTGCACATTCTCAAAGCCATGATCGACAACCCGCCCTCGGTAGCGATGGACCCATGAGCCAGGCCTGCGGGCTCTGCCTCAGGCGGTGCAGCGCTAAAGGGCTTGCGCGGGGGGCAGCACACGAAAGCCTGGCGGCAACGTTGATTCCAACAAGTCCTTGCCGTGGCTGACCGTGCCTGGCCTATTCGCCGATCTCGGCAATCATCTCGATTTCAACGCAAGCGCCTAAGGGAATTTGCGCCACGCCAAAGGCGCTGCGGGCGTGGGCACCGCGCTCGCCGAAGACTTGGCCCAGTAATTCGCTGGCGCCGTTGGTTACCAGATGTTGTTCGGTGTAGCTGCCGGTGGAGTTAACCAGTGACATGAGTTTGACGATGCGCTTGACGCGGTTGAGGTCACCCACGGCGGCGTGCAGCGTGCCCATCAGATCGATGGCAATGGCGCGCGCGGCTTGCTGGCCTTCGGTGGTTTGCATAGTGGCGCCCAATTGGCCGACCCAGGGTTTGCCGTCTTTTTTGGCGATGTGGCCGCTAATAAACACCAGATTTCCGGTTTGCACAAACGGCACATAGGCCGCAGCCGGTGCGGCCACGGGTGGCAGGCTGATCTGCAAGTCTTTCAACGTGTCATAAACATTCATAGCGTCTTGTCCTTCAAGGTGCCGCGCGCAGCGGGCAGGTGTATCGAAACGTCAGCCCGCTGCAGGTGCGCACAAGTGCGGCAAGCGCAAGCGGGTCCGGGCACATTGTCGCCCACCGCGCGATGGTAAATCGCTTTAAGATATTTGAATGAATAGGCCGCGTAGCAGGGCAGCGCCTAGCAGCGCGCCGGGGGGGATGATGGCAGTGGCCCTGGTGGCCGGCGCAGCCCTGCAATTGCAACAAAGTGCTTTGTGGCCGCCGGCGCATTACCTCGTCGCCGCGCTGGTGGCCCTTGGGGGCTTACTGCTGCCTTTTGTGCTTGCGCGTATGGGGCGGGTGCTGCGTTTTCAGGGGAGGGCAGCTTTGGCGGCCGACTTCGTACTGCTGTGCCTGTGTGCTGTCTTGGGCTTTGCCTGGACCGGTGGGCGCGCCGCCTGGTTTGATGACCACAGGCTAGACCCAGCCCTGGAAGGGCGCGATGTGCAAGTGGTAGGCGTGGTGCGCCAGATGACGCACAGCAACCCTATGGGTTTGCGTTTTCGCCTGGAACTGGAATCGGCCACGCTGAACGGCCAAGCGGTACGCCTGCCGCCGCGCATAGACCTGGGCTGGTACCGGGGCATGGCACCGCGCAGCGCACCGGCAGACCTGAGCGATTGGGACTTGCACAGACAACCCCAGGCCATGGTGCCGGGCGAGCGTTGGCGTATGACGGTGCGCGTCAAAGCCCCGCACGGCAGCCTTAATTTTCAGGGCTTTGACTACGAACTGTGGCTCTGGGAGCAGGGCGTGCAAGCCACCGGCTATGTGCGCGCCGGGGCGCGTGAGGCGCCGCCGCAGCGTTTGCAGGCCACGCTGGCTTACCCGGTGGAGCGCTGGCGTCAGGGGGTGCGCGAGCGTATTTTTACGGCAGTGCCCGAGCCCGGCCAAGCGGCGCTGATAGCCGCTCTGGTAGTGGGCGACCAATCCGCGTTAGACCAGCAGCAGTGGGCGCTTTTCCGGGCCACCGGCGTGGCGCATCTGGTTAGTATTTCTGGCCTGCACATCACCATGTTTGCCTGGGCGGCGCGCTGGTTGATCAGTTGGCTGTGGCGGCGTTCGCAGCGCTTGTGTTGGTGGTGGCCGGCGCCTTCGGCGGCCTGGGCCGGTGGCTTGCTCGTAGCCTGTGCGTATGCGGTTTTTTCCGGCTGGGGTATTCCTGCGCAGCGCACTTGCATCATGCTGGCGTGGGTGACGCTTTTGCGCTTGGCAGGTGCCCGCTGGCCCTGGCCCTACGTTTGGATTTTGGCTTTGCTGCTGGTCGTGGTTTATGACCCCTGGTCGCTTTTGCAGGCCGGCTTTTGGCTGAGTTTTGTGGCTGTGGCAGTTTTGTTCGCGACCGACGGACATCCGCCTGCGCATGGCGGCAGTGCTATGACAACATCAGGCCGCGCCGCGCCAGGTACGCGCCGCGATGGGACCAGCGCCGGCCAGGACCCGCGTGACGACTTGTTCACCCGCGGTGCGCAAGCGCCAGTTGCCCCCGGCGCGTTGGCGCTTTCTTATGGCTGGCTTAGGGCGTTCGGGCAAGCCATGCGCGGCATGCTGCGCGAGCAGAGCACGATAACGCTTGCGCTGGCGCCTTTGAGCATTGCCTTATTCGGCCAGATGTCGGTGGTGGGCTTGCTGGCCAATCTATTGGCCGTGCCCTGGGTCACCTTGGTGATTACGCCGCTGGCCTTGGCCGGGGTGCTGCTCGAGCCTTTGTGGCAAGTGGCGGCGCCGGCCTGCGCTTGGTGGCTGGGCGTGGTGCAAACCATGGCCGGATGGCCTTTGGCCGTGCTGGCCTTGCCGGTGCCGCCCTGGTGGTTGGCGCTGCCTGCGGGACTGGGCGCGCTGGTACTTGCCCTACCCTTGCCCTGGGCATTGCGTTACATGGGCTTGCCCTTGCTGCTGGCGCTGGGCGTGTGGCGCCCGCCTGCGCCGCCACCGGGCCAGTTTGAGTTGATGGCCGCTGACATCGGCCAGGGCAATGCCGTCTTGGTACGCACCCATAAGCATGTCTTGCTCTATGACGCCGGTCCGCGCTACAGCCTGGACAGCGACGCCGGCCAGCGTGTACTGGTGCCGATGTTGCAAGCCGGCGTCACGCGCCTGGACCGCCTGATGCTCAGCCACCGCGACACCGACCATGTAGGCGGCGCGGCCAGTGTGCTGGCGATGCAGCCGCATGCGGATGTATGGAGTTCGCTGGAGGCTGGCCACCTGTTGCTGCAAGGACGGACCAGCACGCGCTGCCAGGTGGGGCAAAGCTGGGACTGGGACGGTGTGCGCTTTAGCGTGCTGCATCCATCCCCTGAGGCCTACAACACGCCAAGCAGCCCCAAACCCAATACCCTGTCGTGCGTGTTGCGTGTGCAGGCCGGGGCGGATACCCAAACTCCTGATGCGCAGGCTACGCCAGTTGGCGCGCGGCCTGGCCCCCAGCAACGCAGCGCATTATTGGTGGGCGATATTGAGCAGGCGCAGGAAGCGCAGTTGTTGGCACGGGCTGGCGCCAATCCATCGGATGCGGCGCTGGGCGCAGACCTGCTGCTGGTGCCGCACCATGGCAGTAAAACGTCGAGCAGTACCGACTTTCTTGCCGCCGTTCGCCCGCAAACCGCTGTGGTGCAGACGGGCTATCGCAACCGCTATGGGCATCCCGCGCCGATGGTGGTGCAGCGCTATGCCGAGCTAGCCCAAAGCTATGCGGGCGATGCGCCTTTGCAATGGGTGGACACGCCACATTGCGGCGCCTTTGTATGGCGCTCCTGGCAGCCTGCAAACAGCCAGTGCGCGCGCAAAGCTTTGCAGCGCTATTGGCACCACCGCCTGCCTTGAACTGCGCGCAGCCCAGCAATCTGGGCAAGATTTTCAGTATCCAAGGGCGTTTGCGCCTGAAGTGCCGGCCCTCTTTGGGTCAATCCTCGGTGCCCCGGCCTTTTCGGCCATGGCCAGCTGCCGTTTTTTTGTCACAAATCTTTTTTATGATGTTTGAAAACTACGCCACGATTTCCCCCATGAAAAACACATTCAAACTTGCTTTACTTGCCACCGTATCCCTGCTCTCAGCGTGCGGCACGCACTTGCCCAAGCAACTGGCAGCCATCCACCAAGACCCTCAAATGAGTTTGGTTGGGCGATATACCTCTGGCGGCACAAGTGCTTCACCATCGATGGTGGCGGAAATAACGGCCTATCACGCCAACAGCAAATCCTTGTTCATCACGGTCGATACCGCCAGCGAGCCCTCCTCTTTCAAACGTATTGAGTTGTCGGGTTTGGGCACAACAGTTTTGAGTAACCCCACCACAGCCAACAACCTGCAAGTTTCTGCACGCTACAACGTGGCTGCCGATGTCAACGACAGCACTTTCATGGCCGGTGGTGTGCAAAGTTTGGATGTCACAGGCAATCTGTTGGCTATTGCTGTGCAGGCCACCCCCAAAACGAATGCGGGTGTCATTGCGTTTTACAGTTTGACGGCCACTGGAATGCCCCGCTTTTTGAAGAAGGTGACGGTTGGCGCTTTGCCCGATGGTGTGGCGTTTTCACCCGATGGAAAGTACCTGGTGGTTGCCAATGAAGGCGAGTTGAGCAACAGTTTTAAGACCGATGGCATTGACCCTGAAGGTTCTATTTCTATTGTCACCATCAGCAACGGCGTGCCCGCAAACACCGCAGTCCAACTGGGCTTCACAGACTTCAACGCGGGCGGCAAGCGTGCCACTGAGTTGCCAGCGACCGTACGCATTGGACGACCTGGCGCTTCGGTAGCGCAGGACCTTGAGCCTGAATATGTGGCCGTTTCAGCGGACAGCAAAACGGCTCACATCACGCTCCAAGAAAACAACGCAGTGGCCGAAGTGGACTTGGCAAATGCCAAGATCAACAAGATTTTTGCACTGGGCTTCAAAGACTACGGCAGCCAATACAAAATTGCGCCCTCCGATCGCTATGCGGGGACCAGCGCCGCTGCTTACGGCAATCCCACAACGTCGGCGACTCTCAAGCATTACAACAACCTGTACGGGGTCTACCTGCCCGATGGCATTGCCAGCTACACCGTCAATGGCAAAACTTATTTCCTGACAGCAAACGAAGGAGACGATCGCGGTGATTTCCTCACCGGCGCATCTGCCGACACGGCCCGATTTAAAGACATCGTCGCCAAACTGGATTCCAAAGCCTTTCCAGCCGATGTGGTGAAAGCCATCCAACCAGACCAGGAATTGGGCCGTCTGACGCTGCTGACCCAACACGCGGGCGGAAATTATGGCGATACGGATGGTGATGGCGACTACGACCGTGTGTATGTTCTCGGTGGGCGTTCATTTTCTATTTGGGACGCCAGCACGGGCACGCAGGTGTACGACTCGGGTGAAGATATTGAACGAGCGGTTTACAGCAATGCAACTGGCGACGCTGCCAATGCGCTGGCTTTACTCAAAGCAGACCAATTGCTGGGAAGGCTTGATAACAAAGGACCCGAACCCGAATCGGTGGTGGTCGGACAAGTGGGCGCCGAGACCTATGCATTTGTGGCGCTTGAGAGGGCAAGCGCAGTCATGATGTACAAAATTACCGACCCTAGCAAGCCGAAGTTGGTGCAATACCTGCGCAACACAACGAACCTTTTGGATGGAGACCTTTCACCCGAGGGCATGAAATTTATACCTGCCGCGCAAAGCCCTACGGGTATGGCATTGTTGGTGGTGGGTCATGAAGTCTCGGGCTCGGTGGCGGTCTATCAAATTAAGTGACCTGATACCAGACGGGTCACAGCATTAAACCCATCCCTGCCGCCAAACCCCGTCATCCTGCAGTTCGCGCCAAGGGATGACTTGGGTGGCTTTGGAAAACACGGACTCGATTTCCACACTTTCAATCGGGTCAGTGCGCATTTCAGGTTGAATCACCCGGCTGATCAAGAAATGCTTTTGCTTGGCCACGGGTTTCACAGCGGTCCACTTGGTTAGCAGTAGTTTTTTGGGGTTCAGGGGGTTCATGGGCGCAAACCCTCAGCGATTGGTGGGCATTTCACGCGCCACCGCTTCGGCCAACTCGATCACCGCCATGGCGTAAAAGCTGCTCCAGTTGTAGCGGGTGACCACATAAAAATTGTCGGTGCCTGCCAGGTAGCTGGCAGGGGCATCGGCGCCGTTGACCAGTTCAATCAGGGCCAGTTGGCCCGCATGTTCCAAGGCTTGCGGTGGCAGCATGGCGCCGCGCTCGGCCATCTGCGCGGGTGACATGCTGGGCAGAATATCTTTTTCGAGGAGGGCGGGCAGATCCATGCGGGTGGCGTCTAGTTGCACCGGGTAGTGCGTGGGCATACCGGCTTTCCAGCCGAAGGCCGCCAGGTAGTTGGCTACCGAGCCGATGGCATCGTTGCTGTTGTCAAACAAATCGATTTGGCCATCGGCGTCAAAGTCCACGGCGTATTTTTGCCAGCTGGAGGGCATGAATTGCGCGATACCCATGGCGCCGGCGTAGCTGCCGCGAACCGTCAGCGGGTCGCGCCCGGTGGTCTGGCACCAGACCAGAAAGGCCTGCAGCTCTTGCGAAAAATAGGCGGCGCGGGCCGGGGCTTTGGGGTGGCTGGCGGGAAAGTCGAAAGCCAGGGTGGCTAGCGCATCGAGCACACGGTATTTGCCCATGCGCTTGCCGTAAAGCGTTTCCACGCCCAGTATCCCCACGACCAAGGAGGCGGGCACACCGGTCTGGCGTTCTGCTTGCTCCAGGGTCTTGGCATTGCGTAACCAAAATTGCACGCCGGCCTGGACGCGTACCGGCTCCACCATGCGATTGCGGTAGGTCTGCCAATTGCGCACGCCCGGGTCTGGTGCGGGGGTGACGGCGCGCACCACCTCGGGCAGCTTCTGCGCCTGCGCCAAGGTGGCGCGCACCCAACTGCGGCTCAAGCCATGGCTTTGGGCGATGGCGTCGGCTGCCTCGCGCACAGCTGGCTGATTGGCGTAACTGGACGCAGCATTGGCCTTGGCGGCCAAGCATTTGCGCTTTTTGGTTTTCTTGCCTGGTTTGTCTTTGGCGGCGCTTGGGCCTTTGCCCGCCTGCGCAGGGCCGCAGTCGCGCAGTGCGGTGGCCTTGGCCTTGGCCTTCGTTGGGGCTTGGGGCTGTGCCGCCAGGGCAGTACTGCTGTAGCCGCAGGCCAGTGCCATCAGCGCCACAAGCACTACCCAAAGTGCGGGGCGACAGCGGTGGCGGGGAGGTGGGAGGCGGGGCGGACAGTGCATAAACGGGTTGCATTCTGTCTGATCACGCGGCGCAGCTTTTCCCATAGGCCCGCCACTAGAATCCACCACCCGCACGCACGCCAAAACCCCATGCACAAAACCGGTTATTTCACCCATCCCAGCTGCCGGCTGCACGAGATGGGCGCGGGCCACCCGGAATGCCCCGAGCGTTTGGATGCGATACAGGATCGATTGCTCATCAGCGGTATGTTGGCCGTCTTGGAGTCGCACGAGGCCCCGGCAGCGGACGGCGACCAATTGGCGCTGGCGCATGGGCACGGCTATATCGACACCATAGACCGCATGCATAAAAACCTGGCCTTTGAGCATGCCCAAACTGGGCGTGCCTATGCCGCCATCGACCCCGACACCAGCATGAACCCGCACAGCTGGCAGGCCAGTTTGCATGCGGCGGGCGCCGTGATTGCGGCTACCGATGCAGTGATGGCCGGCGCATTGGAAAACGCGTTTTGCGCGGTGCGCCCGCCGGGCCACCATGCCTGCCGCGACCGCGCTATGGGCTTTTGCATTTTCAACAATGTGGCGATTGCGGCGCGCCATGCCTTAGAGCACCATGGCTTGCAGCGCGTGGCCATTGTGGATTTTGATGTGCACCACGGCAATGGCACCGAGGATATTGTCAGCAATGACCCGCGGATTTTGATGGTGGG
>CAMBFO010000028.1 GCA_945865675.1 Comamonas sp. lk | reverse complement strand
CGCAACCTGCTCATCATTCCCGAGCACAACATCCGCAGCACTTTTTACCTGAGCAATCTGGCGCAGCTGCAGCGTATATTTCATATGGCGGGGCTCCATGTCCGCATTGGGTCGATCAGCCCCGAGATCAAGAAAAGCACGGTCATTGACTTACCCGGTGGCGAGAGCATCACTTTAGAGCCGGTGTTGCGCATCAAAGGGCGCATTGGCGTGAAGGACTTTGACCCCTGCACGATCTTGCTCAATAACGATCTGGCGGCGGGCATCCCGGGTATTTTGGAAGATCTGCACCAGCAATACCTGCTGCCGCCGCTGCACGCCAGCTGGGCGGTGCGCCGCAAAAGCATGCATTTCGCCTGCTATGAAGAAATCGCCAAGCGCTTTGGCAAGCTCACTGGCATCGACCCTTGGCTGATCAATCCGCTGTACGAAAGCTGCGGCGATGTCGATCTGGCCGATGCCAAGGGCCTGGCAGCCCTGAGCGCCCGGGTGGACTCCACCTTGAGCAAAGTACGCCGCAAGTACAAGGAATACGGCATCAAGGAGAAGCCCTTCGTCATCGTCAAGGCTGACAACAGCAGTAGCGGCATGGGACTGATGACGGTGCGCGAAACCAAGCAGTTGCCCGAATTGGTGGCGCGCACCCAGGCGGCGCAGCCGCAGGACGGCAGATTGCGCCAGTTGATCGTGCAAGAAGGCGTGCTCACCCACGAGCGTATGAACGACGCCGTGGCCGAGCCGGTGGTTTACATGATGGACCGCTATGTGGTGGGCGGTTTTTACCGAATCCACGCCGACCGCGGCGAGGATGAAAACCTGAGCGCGCCGGGCTCTTTGTATGTACCGCTGGCCTTTGGGCCTAGCACCCAACTGCCGCAGCTGGGCGTGCGCCCCGGTGCCAGCGAGCCCAATCGCTTCTATATGTATGGCGTGGTGGGCCGCTTGGCGATGCTGGCGGCCAGCTACGAGCTCGAAGCCACCGATCCATTGGACGACGAAGGCGAATAACAGAGCGGGTAGGGCGCCGGGGTTGTCGCAGCCGCGACTTTTTGCTGCATTGCAACAAATATTTTTGTTAGAACTCGCCAAGTGGGCCGAAAACGGCTTTTGCCGTAGCACAATGGCGCTCCCCGCGACAACCGAATCCGTGCTGCTTGTGTGGCCGGTGCAACTTGTGTCTTCACAAAAATCATCACTCACGGCAATGACCGTCGGCGCCATTGGCGTGGTCTATGGCGATATTGGCACCAGCGTGCTGTATGCGCTCAAAGAGGTCTTCGGATCCGGGCATGTGCCCTTCACGCCAGACAATGTGTACGGCATTTTGTCCATGATTTTTTGGACGCTGACCATCATCGTCTCGTTCAAATACGTGGTTTTGGTGTTGCGCGCCGACAACGCGGGCGAGGGTGGCCTGATCGCCATGCTCGCGCTCGCTTCGCAGGCGGTCAAGGACAAGCCGGTCTTGCGCGGCGTGCTGCTCAATGTAGGTATTTTTGGTACCTGCTTGTTTTACGGTGACGGGGTCATTACTCCAGCGATCTCGGTGCTGGGAGCCGTCGAAGGCCTGGAGGTGATTTCGCCGCGCTTTGTGAATTACGTGGTGCCTTTGACCTTGGTGATTTTGTTTTGCCTGTTTTGGGTGCAAAAACGCGGCACGGCTGGCATCGGTAAATTTTTTGGCCCCATCACCTTGGTCTGGTTTACGGTTATTGGCGCTTTGGGTGTTTTTCATATCGCCGCCAACCCGGCCATTTTGTTGGCGATCAGCCCCCATTACGCAGCGATTTTTATCTGGGAAAACCCCGGCGTTACCTTCGTCTTGTTAGGCGCAGTGGTCTTGTGCGTCACGGGTGCCGAAGCCCTCTACGCCGATTTAGGCCATTTTGGTAAAAAGCCGATCCGTATTGCCTGGTTTGCGGTGGTCATGCCATCGCTGACCCTGAACTATTTCGGCCAGGGCGCTTTGCTGCTGGCCAATCCGGCGGCTGTGAAAAACCCGTTTTACCTGATGGCGCCAGACTGGGCCCTGATACCTTTGGTGGTACTGGCCACAGCGGCAGCAGTCATTGCCTCGCAGGCCTTGATTACCGGCGCCTTTAGCGTGACCAAGCAGGTGATTCAACTGGGTTACCTGCCGCGGCTGAACTTAATCCACACCAGCGCGCGTGAGGCCGGGCAGATTTACATCCCGGCCGTCAACTGGGGCTTGTTTGCCGTCATTGTGCTGGCGGTGGGCATGTTCAAGTCCTCTAGCAATCTGGCGGCGGCTTACGGCATCGCGGTATGTACCGACATGCTCATTACCACCATCCTGACCTTTTTCGTCATCCGCTACCGCTGGAAATACCCACTGGCCTTGTGCCTGCTGGCCACCGGCTTTTTCTTTGCGGTGGACTTTATGTTTTGGGCCTCCAATTTGCTCAAGCTCATGGACGGCGGCTGGTTCCCCTTAGTCATTGGCGCGGTGATCTTTGTGCTCATGGGGACCTGGAAGGACGGACGGGCCTTGCTCAATTCCAAAATCAAGGCCGACGCGCTAGATTTGCCTGGGTTTTTGGACTCGGTGTTTATCAGCCCGCCCGCCCGTGTGGATGGCACGGCGGTGTTTCTGAGCGCCGCAGTGGGCACGGTGCCCAATGCGCTCTTGCATAACTTGAAACACAACAAGGTGTTGCACGAGACCAATTTGTTTGTAACGGTGCGCAACCATGAAGTGCCCTGGATCGGCCTGGACAAGCGCATCGAGATCGAACGCCTAGGCCATGACTGCTGGCAGGTGCTGATCCACTACGGCTTTAAAAACGACCCGGACGTTCCCAAAGCCTTGCAGCAACTCAAAGGAAGGGGCGTGGCTCTGGAGCCGATGTCCACGAGTTTCTTTTTGTCCCGCGATACGGTGGTTCCGGTCTTGGGCGAGGGCATGGCGCCTTGGCGCGAAAAGCTATTTGCCCAAATGCACCATAACGCCAGCAGCGCCGCTGACTTTTTGAACCTGCCCAATAACTCGGTGGTCGAGATGGGCTCCAAGATAGAAATCTAGCCCACGGTGCAATTTTTTAAAGACCTGAGCTGGTCCACTTTCACTGCCGGTTTCGTGGCAGTGTTGGTGGGATTTACCAGCTCGATTGCCATCGTGTTTCAGGCCGCGCAAGCCTTTGGCGCAAGCCAAGAGATGCTGGCTTCCTGGGTCTGGGCGATCAGCATCGGCATGGGCCTGACGACGGCCATACCATCATTGATGATTCGTAAACCGGTAATGGTGGCTTGGAGCACGCCTGGCGCTGCGGTCTTGGCCAGTGCCGGCCTGGCGGGCGGTTTCACCATGGGCCAGGCGGTGGGTGCGTTTATGGCGAGTGCGGCTTTGATCGTCGTGATCGGTGCCAGCGGCTGGTTTGAGGCCTTGACCAAGCGCATTCCTCTGAGCATCGCCAGCGCCCTGTTGGCTGGGGTATTGGCGCGCTTTGGGATTGCTGGCTTTGCCGCTGCCCAAACCGCTTTGCCTTTGGTCTTGCTGATGCTTTTGACCTATTTGCTGGGCAAGCGCTTTATGCCTCTGTATGCAGTGCCGCTAACGCTTTTGTTTGCAATTTTGTTTGTCGCTGGGCAGGGTGGTTTTTCCAATGTAGTCATTCCTACGGGCCTCACCTGGCCCGTCTATGTGGCGCCTGAATTTACGTGGTCTGCCATGGTCAGTTTGGCGCTGCCCTTGTTTGTGGTGACCATGGCATCGCAAAACATGCCAGGTGTAGCCGCTATCAAAGCCTGTGGTTTTGGCGACGAGCGGGCCAACGGCGGCGATGCAGGTTTGCCGATCTCGCGCATCCTCACCATGACGGGCGTCGCAACGCTGGTGTTTGCGCCCTTTGGCGCGTTTTCGCTGAACTTAAGCGCCATCACCGCCGCTATGTGTATGGGCCCGCAATCGCACCCGGACAAAGCGCGACGCTATACCGCTGCGGTATGTTGCGGCCTGATCTACATAGCGCTAGGCCTGTTCGGCGCCACCATCATGGCCATGCTCAGCGCCTTTCCGCAGGCCCTGGTGGTCGCCATCGCCGGCCTGGCTTTGATGGCCACGATTGGCAACGGGCTGGCCAGCGCATTGCATAAAGAATCAGACCGCGAAGCGGCCATGGTGACTTTTTTGATTACCCTAAGCGGCGTGGTCATCGGCGGCGTAGGCTCAGCCTTTTGGGGCTTGCTGGCCGGCAGCCTAGCCCTGGCTGTGCAACACTACCGGCCACGCAAGGCCTAGAGCGCAGGCGATTTCGCCCGGCGCTTGGCCGCTTACCCAGCCTGGCGTCTGAACCCAGGGCGAGGATGTCATCCCCCGGAGGATTTTTTTGATGCAGATTTTGTTTGTCGCTGACCCGCTGGAGTCCTTTCAAACCTACAAGGACACCACGTTTTCCATGATGCGCGAGGCGCAGCGGCGCGGCCACCAGGTCGCCGCTTGCGAGCCGCGCCACTTGCTATGGCAACAAGGCGGCGTGGTGCAGGCGCTCACGCGGCGAATTACCTTGACCGGGCAGGCCGAGCGCTGGTTTGATGCGCAAGCCGCTGCGGTGCTGGCCCTGCATAGTTTTGATGCTGTCGTCATGCGCAAAGACCCGCCTTTTGACAGCGAATATTTTTACGCTACACACCTGCTGGAACAAGCCGAGCGCGAAGGCGCCAAGGTGTTTAATAAGCCGCGCGCGCTGCGCGACCACCCCGAGAAGCTGGCGATTATGGAGTTCCCGCAGCACATTGGTCCTACGCTGGTGACCCGCGATGCGCAAGCGGTGCGCGCCTTTCATGCTGAGCACCAGGACATCATTTTGAAACCCCTGGACGGCATGGGCGGCATGGGCATTTTCCGCGTCAAGGCCGACGGGCTGAACCTGGGCAGCATCATCGAAACGCTGAACCGCGAGGGCGCACAAAGCCTGATGGTGCAAAAATTTTTACCGGCGATTGTCCAAGGCGATAAGCGCGTGCTGGTCATTGGCGGGGTGCCGGTGCCGTTTTGCCTGGCCCGTATTCCGCAGGGCGGTGAGGTGCGCGGCAACCTGGCTGCCGGTGGCCTGGGTGTGGCCCTGCCCTTGAACGAGGCCGACCGTGCCATGGCCCAAGCCATGGGTCCGACCTTGGCGGCACGCGGCCTCTTGCTGGTGGGATTGGACATCATTGGCACCCATCTCACGGAGATCAATGTCACCAGCCCGACCTGCTTTCAAGAGATCAGCGACCAGACCGGCTTTGATGTGCCAGCCATGTTTGTCGATGCGCTGGAGGCTGCTGCGGCCGCCTGAAGTAGGGCGGCGATCGCTAGTTCCGCGGTTCGCTCCAGAGTTTGCCGCCGGTGGCCCAGTTGTCGGCCTTGATGTCGGTGATGATCACGTCTACCGAGCCGGGCGAACCGCCCAGCACTTCCACGCTGATGCGGGTAATTTCCTGCACCAGTTTTTTCTTTTGTTCCAGGGTGCGACCTTCAATCATTTCTACATGGTAGGTGGGCATAGTTTTCCTTTGCTTGGGGCTGGGTGTGAGGCCTGGGGGCTTTGGCCCCGGCCTTGGGGCGGCAGTTTAGACTGCGGCATGCTTTCTCTTTGGAAAATTTTGTGCTGCCGGCATTGATTGGCCAAGGCTTGCGCGCGCTGGGCCAGCACCCGCGCCATAGCGCTTTGTTGGCAGCTTTGGTCTTGCTGCATGCGGTGCTCGGCGGCTTCATCGGCTTGTCGGTGGACGAGGCGCATTACCTTTTGTATGCCTACCATCCGGCGCTGAGTTATTTTGACCATCCGCCCTTGGTCGGCTGGGTGCAATGGCCCTTGGTCGTAGTGGATGCGCCAGTCGTCTTCTTGCGCTTGGTGCCCGGACTCTTCTGGCTGGGAACCGTGCTGGGCGTGTACCGGTTGGCCGAGTACCTGCAAGGCAATCGCAATTTCGGCCATGCAGGGGATGCCGGTTTGTGGTCACTGGCTGCGCTTGCGCTGGCGCCCTTGCTGCATGTGCTGGGCATCGGCTTGGTGCCTGATACCTTGCTGATGTTTCTCACCGTCTTGCTGATGGGGCAAACCCTGCGCCTGATGCAGTCTGACGGGCTGGCCTACCGAGGCGAATGGTTGCTATGGGGCTGCCTGCTGGGTCTGGCGGGCCTGAGCAAATACACCGCCATTTTTATGGCCTTGGCCTCGGGCTTGTGCCTTTTGTCTGCCCACGGCATGCGCCTGTTGCGCGCACCTTGGCCCTGGCTGGCGGTGCTGCTGGCGCTGCTGTGGGTAGCGCCAGTGTTGGTGTGGAATGCGCAACACGACTGGGTTTCTTTCCGTTACCAAGGTCAGCATGGCGCAGGCAGCGGTTGGCACTTGGGTGAAGTGGCGCGCTTCGCTCTTTTGCAGTTGCTGGCCTTCGGACCTTTGCTGCTCTGGGGTTTGTGGGGACATAGCAAGCAGGCGGTGCTGCGCCTATTTTTTGCCTTGCCTTGGCTGGTCCTGGCCTATTTGGCAGGCGGGGGCAGCAGCTTGCCGCATTGGACTGCACCGGCTTGGGTGGCGCTGGCGCCTTTTGCGGGGGTAGCCTTGGCGCGCTACCGCTATGGCCATGGCGACCGAGGCCGTCAGCGCCTGCGCGCGCGGGTGCTGGCCGTGCTGGTGCTGCTGCAAGGGCTGGCTAGCGCTGCATTGCTGTGGCTGATGTTGTCCGCCGGCGCGCCGTTTTTTGCGCGTACCTGGGACAACACCGCGGTAGGCGCCAACCCGTTTGCTGAACTCTATGGCTGGGACCAGGCAGGTGCGCGTGCGGCCAGCCTGGCGCAGATGCAGGGCCTGCCCAGCGTGTCGGTGCAAAACTGGACGCTGGCCAGTCGCTTGGCTTGGCATGTCCGGCCCTTGCCCGTGCATGTACTGGCTGCAGGCTTTAGCCAGTTTTCGATTTGGGCTGGCGATTTGCCGGTAGGGGCAAGCACCTTGCTGGTGGACAACTCTTTGCTGGCTTTTGCAACACCGCTGGGGCCGCATGGCTTTGCCGATTGCCAGTTGCTCGATACCCTGGATGTGCGCCAAGGCGGCGCGCCGGTGGCGCGCTTTAGGTTTTACGCTTGCCAGGGCTGGGCTGGCGATCCGCAGCCGCGCAACCGGGAGCCCGGTCCATGAGCGCGCGTTGGTGGCTGCCGCTGGCGCTGCTGTTGGCCGCTACGCCCCTGTGGTTGCATTGGTGGGAGCCCGGCTTGTTTCTGGCGGTGAACCAGGCCTGCGCCAGCGTGCCGGCAGTGGTTTGGGCAGGACTTTCTTTGGGTGGTAATGTCTGGGGGGTACTGGCTTTGACCTCGCCTTTGCTGGTATTTGCGCCGCGACTGATGTGGGCTTGGTTGTGCGCCGCACCGATGGGGGCGATCTTGGCGCGCATCGGTAAAGAGTGGCTGTTCAGCCCTCGCCCGGCCGGGCTGATTGAGCATGCGCAAATCCGCATCGTTGGCGAACCGATGGAGTTGGCCTCTATGCCCTCGGGCCACACGCTGACGGCATTTGCCGTGGCTGGCAGTATTTATTTTGCGATCGAAGCCGAGCGCCGCCAGCGCTTTGTGTGGCTCTGGTTGTTGGCAGCCCTGGTGGGTTTATCGCGCATGGCGCTGGGCGCGCATTGGCTTGGGGATGTGGTGGTGGGCGCCTGCCTGGGGGTCTGGGCTGCGGCCATCGGGCACCTGCTTTTGCAGCGGCTAGGCCCCGGGGTTTTTGCACCTCGGGGCTGGCAGATGCGCGCCCTGGCCGCTGTCTTGGCGTTCACGCTCTACCAGCTGCTGGATGCGCCGCTCGACTACGCTGACAGCCGCCACCCGCAATATGGGCTGGCACTGGTTTTGGTGCTGGTCTTGCTGCGCTTTGCCCGCGAGCAACGCAGAGAAGTTTGATGCAAGACGCACTAACTGACGGCCACGGCCGCTCCGCCTGCATGCGCTGACTTTGCGATGGCACGCACCGACAGCCTGGCGGTCACCGTCTTGCTGGCTTAGGGCATGCTTTATTTCTCGCTTTAATTGGCGTGCCGGTGGCGGTCCTGTATCAGGCTTAGCCCGCCAAAGAGCGGCAGGCTGGGGCGGGGATTTGACGGCGCCTGGCTCGGTTTTTCGCACTGGGCCAGGCTTTTCATGCGGCTTCCTGCTGCCTGCCCGCTTGAAAACTTCGGAAAAGCCGGTATCATTAGCACTCGCTGGGGTTGAGTGCTAACAAAACCGCCCCACCTATCTGTTGCGGACCCCTTTTCAAGTCAAGGCGGGCCGCCTGATTTTTTCAATAGTCGTTTCTAAACCTAGGAGATTCTTTATGAAACTGCGCCCATTGGCAGACCGCGTGATTGTTAAGCGCGTCGAAAGCGAAACCAAAACCGCCTCCGGCATCGTCATCCCCGACAACGCCGCCGAGAAGCCCGATCAGGGCGAAGTCCTGGCCGTAGGTCCCGGCAAGCGCAATGACAAAGGCGAGTTGGCCGCCCTGACCGTCAAGGTCGGCGACCGCGTGCTGTTTGGCAAGTACAGCGGCCAGACCGTCAAGGTCGATGGCGACGAGCTGCTGGTCATGAAAGAAGACGATTTGTTTGCAGTGGTTGAAACCAAGTAATTTTGCGGGACAGACCGACCGACGCGCACAGCGCACGGTCGCTCTATCCTCAACTGATTCATTAATTTAGGAGTTAAAAATGGCAGCAAAAGACGTAATTTTCGGCGGCGAAGCCCGCGCACGCATGGTTGAAGGCGTGAACATTTTGGCCAACGCGGTCAAAGTGACTTTGGGCCCTAAGGGCCGTAACGTGGTCTTGGAGCGCTCGTTCGGCGCCCCTACCGTGACCAAGGACGGTGTGTCCGTGGCCAAGGAAATCGAACTCAAAGACAAACTGCAAAACATGGGTGCGCAGATGGTCAAGGAAGTTGCTTCCAAGACTTCTGACAACGCGGGCGACGGCACCACCACCGCTACCGTGTTGGCCCAAGCCATTGTGCGTGAAGGCATGAAGTATGTGGCCGCCGGCATGAACCCGATGGACTTGAAGCGCGGTATCGACAAGGCAGTCACTGCGCTGATCGCTGAGCTGCAAAAAGCCTCCAAAGCCACCACCACCACCAAAGAAATCGCTCAAGTCGGTTCCATCTCGGCTAACAGCGATTCCAGCATTGGCGACATCATCGCCAAGGCCATGGACAAAGTGGGCAAAGAAGGCGTGATCACCGTGGAAGACGGCAAATCACTGGACAACGAACTCGACATCGTCGAAGGCATGCAGTTTGACCGTGGCTACCTCTCCCCCTACTTCATCAACAACCCCGAAAAGCAAGCCGCTTTGCTGGACAACCCTTTCGTGCTCTTGTACGACAAGAAAATCAGCAACATCCGCGACCTGCTGCCCACGCTGGAGCAAGTGGCCAAAGCCGGCCGTCCGCTGCTGATCGTTGCCGAAGACGTCGAAGGCGAAGCCCTGGCGACTTTGGTGGTCAACACCATTCGCGGCATCTTGAAAGTGGTAGCCGTCAAAGCCCCTGGCTTTGGTGACCGCCGCAAAGCCATGCTCGAAGACATCGCCATCCTGACCGGCGGCAAAGTCATCGCCGAAGAAATCGGCCTGACTCTGGAAAAAGTCACCTTGGCTGATCTGGGCTCTGCCAAGCGCATCGAAGTGGGCAAAGAAAACACCATCATCATCGACGGTGCAGGTGCTGCTGCTGACATTGAAGCCCGCGTGAAGCAAATCCGCGTGCAAATCGAAGAAGCCACCAGCGACTACGATCGCGAAAAACTGCAAGAGCGCGTTGCCAAATTGGCCGGCGGTGTGGCAGTGATCAAGGTCGGCGCTGCCACCGAAGTCGAAATGAAAGAGAAAAAAGCCCGCGTAGAAGACGCCCTGCACGCGACCCGCGCTGCAGTGGAAGAAGGCATCGTGGCCGGTGGTGGTGTAGCTTTGCTGCGCGCCCGCCAAGCTGCTGGCGCTATCAAGGGCGACAACGCCGACCAAGAAGCCGGTATCAAGCTGGTACTCAAGGCGGTGGAGTCTCCCCTGCGCGAAATCGTCTACAACGCCGGTGGCGAGCCTTCCGTGGTCGTGAACGCAGTGTTGGCAGGTAAAGGCAACTACGGCTTTAACGCCGCCAACGACACCTATGGCGACATGATCGAAATGGGTATCCTGGACCCCACGAAAGTGACCCGCACTGCTTTACAAAACGCAGCCTCGGTAGCCGGCCTGATGCTGACTACCGAAGCCATGATTGCCGAAGCCCCGAAAGAAGACGCTCCTATGGGCGGCATGGGCGGCGGCGGCGGCGATATGGGCGGCATGGGTGGAATGGGCGGCATGGGTATGTAATCCCAGGCCGGTCTGGCGCGGCCTACCAAGGCTGCGCTGTCCCAAAAACAAAATCCCCGCAGGATGTGAGGTCTGCGGGGATTTTTTTATGGCTGCATATTTTGATGCCATTTTTGGATCCATATTCGCATCAAAGCGAGCCGATAGGCTTAAATGGCGCATTTTTAGCGCAGTGCCGTATGGCGACCTCCGGTTTTGAATCTGCGCATTTATGGACATCCCGCTTGCCCATACCGCCGGGGTCTTGCGCGCTAGCTTGAAGGTTTAGCACAGCTGCGGCTTATCGCTAATTTAATTAATTTGAATAAATTTGTCAATTTTGTTATTATGGCAACAGTGTTGTCTTCGGAAAGGTGTCCTTCTTCTCTTTCCGCGCTGGGTTTGAGTCATCAGCGATCGGGCACATTGGGTGGGGCAGCGCAGCCAGTAATAAAATCGGACAAGCTATATAAATCAGCAACTTAGCTCACTTGGTTTCGAGCGCAAGTGGGCAAGTGCTTACATCTGCAGCAATGCTCTTTTTGAATTTGATTGGCATGTTCATAGGATGAATTGGACATGTTGGCGACCGGGCTAAGGTATCTACTTGCGACATCACACACTAATCCCTCAGAAATCGAGCAAAACAATTAGCCGCGCCGGTGGCGCTTTGGCGTGTCTGGCCTTGGCGTTTCTGGGTCTTCCGGCGTCGGGTCAAACCGAGGCTACGAATCAGCATCTACCGCCTTTCACCGCCGAGGCACTGTATGCCGCTGCCAACCTAAGCCACCCCTTGTTGCAAGCTGCGCGATTGGAAGCGCAGGCCGGCACCATTGATGTCGCGGCAATCGAGCGTCAGCGCTGGCCCACACTGTCTGCCGTGGTGGAGTCGGACACGGGTAATACCAGTTCCTTGCCGTCGCATAGTCTGCGTGTGCAGCAAATTGTGTGGGACGCTGGCCTGGTGTCCTCCCGAGTCACCGAGGCCGAAAACCAAGCAACCATCAGCAAACTTCGCGTGCAATTGCAGCAACGGCAAATTTTCTTGCAAATTTCTAATGCATGGCAGTCTATGTGGGCGGCCCATGCCCGCGTCCAGGTAGCACAAAAAACCATGGACCGGCTCAATGGTTTTAGGGTGCAGATGCAGCGGCGTGTGGATGCAGAGGCGTCATCGCGCATTGATTTGGTGTTCGCCAACTCACGGCAATTGCAAACCCAAGTGGAGTTGGATGCGGCCCAAAGAAACCTGAAAGTGGCGCTACTGAAGCTGGAGCAGTTGTCGGGCGAGGCGAACTTGCGCCAGCGTTTACCAGCCCTGGCCCCTTTTCCCGCATTGCCCGCGGCGGCGCCATTTCTCCAACAATTGCAGCAAACCGACTGGGTGGACTTGGCCGTGCGCGCGCCGGCGGTGCAGATTGCCCGCAGCGATGTAGTTTCTGCGCACAACCGCTTGCGTACCAAAGAGGCTGAAAAATGGCCCCAGTTGTATGTGCGCTTGGACGTGCCGATAGGCAACAATTACTTTAATGTCAAGAATTCAACCGTGGTTTTTGCGGGCTTGAGCTACACGCCTGGGGCTGGATTTGCCAATGTAGTTGAGGCGCAGGCGCTGAGCACGCGCGTCGCTAAGTCTGAGCAAGGCGTAGAGGTAGCTATGAAGGACATTCAAGAAACCATGCAAAACGACCGCGAAGAGTTCTTGAACGCCTACGCACAAATTTCCGCCTTAGAAAAGTCGGTAACCGGCTCCGACATGGTGCTGGCCTCGTTTGAGCGGCAGTTTCAGGCCAACCGCAAAACCTGGTTGGACTTACTCAACCAAGTGCGTGAATTGGCGCAAAATGAATACGCACTGGTCGATGCGCAAGCCAGCTTAGTTGGCTCGCGTTTGCGACTCGAAATCAATATGGCCCCGAACACCTTAGCGATGGCACAGCCATGATCAATCACCAACAATTTGAATGGGCCATGGAGCGCTTGGCGCAAATGCAAGGCACCAGCGTAGATGTCTTGTCGCTGCGCGCCAGCTTGACTGGCTTGGGCAATGCCTCAGCGCCATTGCCCCAGCTGAAAAAAATAGCCGCGCAAATGGGCTTGGACGAGCCCGTATTGCTCGACGGACCCGATCGGGCTTACCTGCCCTTGCTGTGCCATGCGGATGACTTGGGCTGGGCTGCGGTGATCGACTGCGATCCCTTGGGCCAATGGGTCTTGGTCAATGCGAACGGTCAGCACACCGTGGGGCCAGACGCTTTACAGGGCAAGGTGGCCTTGATTCAGTTCAATCCGCAAGAAGACGCCAATAAACTCTCGCAAGCCATGGGCGAAAAGCCTGCGATGAAAACTTTTGCCCAGCAGTTGCAGCAGACCTTGCGGCAATACCGATTGCCGATGATAGAGGCGGGATTGGCCTCGGCCTTCATTGGCATCATTGCGCTGGCCACCTCGCTGTTTTCCATGCAGGTGTATGACCGCGTGATTCCTTCGCGCAGCGAGTACACCTTGATAGTGCTGAGCTTGGGAGTCTTGCTCAGCATCTTGATTGAATACGCGATGAAGGTGGCACGCTCGCATTTGATGGACTATGTGGTGGTGGGCTTTGACCACCGCTTGTCGCGCGAAGTGTTTCAGCAGTTGCTGAACTTGCGTGTGGACCAAGTTCCCAGCTCGGTCGGCAGCTTGGCCGGGCAATTGCGCGGCTATGAGCAGGTGCGCAGTTTTTACACCGCCAACACCTTGTTCACCTTGATCGACTTGCCCATGGGCTTGCTGTTTCTGGTGATCATTGCCCTGATCGCCAACCCCCTGTTGGCCTTGGTGCCCCTGGTGTTTGGTGGTATTGCGCTGATGGTGGGACTGGGCATTCGCAGCAAGGTCAAAGAGCTGGCCAAAGAAAGTGCAGCCCTCTCCAATATGCGCACCGGATTGCTGGTCGAAGCGGTAGAAGGCATAGAAACCATCAAGGCCGGCTCGGGTGGCTGGAAGTTTTTGTCGCGATGGATCAATTACAACAAGCTGACCATCCAAGGCGATCTGCGCATGCGTAATGCCACCGAGAGTGTGGGCTACCTGTCCGCGGTGCTTCAGCAAATGAGCTACGCGGGTTTGGTGGTTGCCGGTTCAGTGCTGGTGATGCAAGGGCACATGACCATGGGCGCCTTGATTGCCTGCTCTATTTTGAGCGGCCGTATTTTGGCCCCCGTCATGGCCTTGCCCGGTTTGTTGGTGCAGCATTCCCACGCCAGCGCCGCTCTGGAGGGCTTGGAGCGCCTGTACACCCTGGAATCGGATAACCACGGCATTGCACACCCCTTGGTGCCAACCCACATTAAGGGCCATTACCAATTGGCTGGTGTGGAGTTTGCCTATGGGCAAAACCCGCCGGTGATTGTGGTGCCCAAGCTGGAGATCAAGCCCGGTGAGCGCATTGCCATCGTCGGCCCGATTGGCGCGGGCAAGTCCACACTGCTGCGCATGCTCAGCGGCCTGTACCACCCCCAAAAAGGCAGCATCCGCATCGACGGGTTGGAGTTGGGCCATGTAAGCCGCCAACTGCTGAGTCAAAAAATTGGTTACTTGCAGCAAGACCACCGCCTGTTTCAAGGCACATTGCGCGAGAACTTGCTCATTGGGCTACCCGACCCGGGCGACGAGGTGCTATTTGCCGCCATGGCGCGCACCGGCATGGACCGCATTGTGGGCAGCCACCCCATGGGGCTAGAGCGCCCCATCATGGAAGGCGGCAAAGGCTTGAGCAATGGGCAAAAGCAACTGGTGGCCTTTACCCGCTTGATTTTGTGCCAACCCGATATTTTGTTACTGGACGAGCCCACCGCCACCATGGACGATATGCAAGAGCGCCAATGCATGGCGGTTTTGGCCGAAGAAGCCAATGCCGGTAAAACGCTGGTCATCGTGACCCACAAACCGGGCACGCTGGCGCTGGTCAATCGCATCATCGTGGTCGCAGGCAGTGCTATCGTCATGGATGGTCCGCGCGACGCCGTGCTGCAACAACTTCAACAGCGCCCTAATGCGCAAGCTGCGAGCTGATCATGTCATTGCCCAACAAGTCTCTCCCCAAAACGCCTGGATCACCGGCGCGTGGTCAGGCCTCGCAAGTGGTCAGTGAGGTGACCGCCAAGCCTGTCGCCCAGGCCGCGCATGTTGGCGACTTGGATCCGCCACACCGCTCACGCGCCACCTTGCTGGTTTTCATGGTTTCATTGATTGCGCTCGTCTATTGGGCCTCGGTGGGAAAAATTGACCAGCTGACGCGCGCGCAAGGCCAAGTGATTGCGGCCGAACGCACGCAGATCATCCAATCGCCCGACGGCGGCGTTCTGACCGTGCTGCACGTGAAAGAAGGCGATTTTGTGAAAGCGGGCCAGTTGCTGGTGACTTTGCAGAAAAAACGTGCGCAGGCTGCGGTGTCAGACACGCGCGCCAAGGTGGCTGCATTGCGCATCACCTTGGCACGACTTCAAGCGGAAATTTTTGAAAAGCCCTTGCAGTTTGAACCCTCCTTGCTGTCCTATCCCGATTACATCCAAAACCAGACCGAGTTGTACAACAAGCGACAACGGGCGTTCAAAGACGAGGTCAGTGCGCTGACCAAAATACTGGCGCTGGCCGAAGATGAGTTGCGAATCAATCGGCAACTCGAAGCCACGGGGGATGTCAGTCGTGCGGAGCTCTTGCGTCTAGAGCGCTCCAGTGCCGACATTGCGGCGCAGCTGACCGGCAAGCGCAACAAGTATTTCCAAGATGCGCAGGCTGAAATGACCAAAACCCAAGAGGATTTGAGTACGCAGACCGAGCAGTTGAACGACCGCACCAGCTTACTCGAGCACACGGAACTGGTGGCCCCGGTGGACGGGGTGGTGAACAACATCAAGGTGAACACCTTGGGCGGCGTGGTGCGTCAGGGGGACACTGTGATGGAGTTGCTGCCTAGCGGCAACAACTTGATTGTGGAGACCAAGATCGTGCCGGCCGACATTGGCTTTGTGAAGCTTGGGCAAACCGCCAGCGTCAAGCTTGATGCGTATGATTATTCGATTTACGGCGGCATGCAGGGGCAGGTGAGCTACATCAGTCCGGATGTCTTGACCGAAGAAACCAAACAAGGCCCGATGACCTACTACCGCGTGCGCATCATGATTACCGGCACGGAGTTCAAAGGCGACAAAGCCAACCAAATCCAAGTGCGCCCGGGTTTGACCGCCAGCGTAGAGATCAAAGCCATGGACCGCACGGTGCTGAGCTACCTGACCAAACCCCTGACCAAGACCATGGGCATGTCCATGGGCGAGAAGTAAGGTGTTTGCCAAGCCTCTCTACACAAGGCAAGCTTAGGCCCGAGCGCTCGCATGCTTGGCGTGCGCCGTGAGTCTTTCGACTTCACTGTACAAGCGCAAGGTTTCGAAGGGTTTGAGCAGCAAGCCATCCAGACCGGCATTCTTGAAGCGTTGAAGATCCAGGGTGCTGACATTGGCCGTCAGCCCCAGTACAGGGGTTTGCCGGGTCAGTGCATCTGCGCTGGCACGCATGGCACAGGCGGTCTCGATGCCATCCATCACCGGCATCACCATGTCCAATAGCACCAGGTCAAAGCCCGCTTGCGTGGACAGGGCGTGCATGGCTTGAACACCATCTTCCACCTCCACGATGAGTGCATTGGGCCATTTGCGCTGTAACAGCAAGCGCACTAACAAACGATTGATCGGGTGGTCATCGACGACTAAAAAGCGCAACGCGTGGTGGGCGCTGGCCGGGGTCGATGCCAGCGCCGCCGGCGTGGCCATCGGTGCAGCTACCGCCTTGAGCGGGAGGCAAAACCAAAATCGCGATCCCACGCCTTCCTGACTTTCGAGTTGCAGCTTACCGCCCAAAATATGTACCAATTGCAGCGAGATGGTCAGGCCCAAGCCGCTGCCACCAAAGCGCCCTTGGATGCTGGCGTCGGCTTGGCTAAAGCGTTCAAAAATTCTTTGCTGCTGCTGTGGGGCAATACCGATGCCGGTGTCTTCTACGGCAAATTCCAAGCCCTCTGGACGAACAGCGACGCGCAGCACGACCTGCCCCTGGTGTGTGAACTTGATCGCATTGCCCAACAAATTTACCAGTACCTGCATCAGGCGGTGCTTGTCGGTTTCCACCCATTGCGGCACTTCGGGCGCGACCTGGCAGATATAGCGCAACTGGGTGCTTTTCACCTTGGGCTGGAACAAGTCAAAGGCCGCATGCACCGTCTCTAGCAGCGCAAACCGCTCGGAACGCGCACTGATGTTGCCCGAGCTAAATTGGGAGTAATCCAGCACATCGTTGATCACCGTCATCAAGTGGTCAGCCGATTGACGGGTGTACTCCAGTACCTTGCGTGCGTCGGGATTGCCTTGTACGCGCTCGAGCAGGACCGCATTCAGGCCCAGGATGGCGTTCATGGGTGTGCGCAACTCATGGCTGACCGTGCCGATGAAGTGTTCGCGCATGCGCAGCATTTGCTCCAGTTCCAACTGCTTGGCCTGAAGCTCTCGCTGGCGTTGCTGGCGCCCCTGCAAATGCTGCTCCAGTTCTTGTTGATAGAAGTTGGGAACCAGGAACAGGGTGACGCTCACCAGCACGTAATCCAGCAAAGACATAAGCGGCAGCTCGGCGATATTCATGGACGCAAATTGATCGCCCCATACCCAAGCCACCCCTGCCATCAACAAGTCAACGGCAATCACCAGCACCATCCATAGACCGCCTGCTTTCGGATCGACAACATAAAAAATGGCCAATGGAATCAATGTCACCCACGCCAAGGTGGAGCTGTACAAGTGCCCCTCGGTCAGGCTGATGGCAAATAAGTAGGCCAGGCCGAGCACCGCCGCCACGTACACCACCCCTTTCTCAGACAGCCCGCGCACATAGGCCAGTAAGACGCCGAAAATCAGGACACTGAACACCTGGCTCATCCATTTACCGGTGAGCGAGGATGTCAGGGGGATCACCAGGAGGGCGCACAGCAGTGACAGCACCAGCACGCTGGCAACGAACCGGTCGCGGGGCCGGCGCATGCGCGCGGGAAAACTGCGCACGAGCCCGATGCGCCAGCTGCGACCTAATTTGCTGGCATTCATGGCTGGGGCGCCTTTGCGGGTGCGAGCAGACCTTCAACCGTGTCCTTGACCTGCTGTATGTCCATTGGTTTGGACAGCACGGCATTCATGCCTGCCGCGATGCAGCGCTGGCGATCCAGAGCGTTGGTGTTGGCGGTCAGGCCGATCACGATGACTTGCGCCAACTCTGCTCGCGTATGCGTGCGCAGGAAGTGCGTCGTCTGCAGGCCGTCCAGGCCTGGCATGATCATGTCCATCAGCACCACATCAAAGGAGTCAGTGCCTAGCACCTCCAATGCCTGTTCGCCGCTGTAGGCAGCAACGACATGGGCATGGGGCCAGCACTTGCTTAGCAGCAATTGGGCGACCATGATGTTGACGGCGTTGTCATCGACCAGCAAAAACCGCAGTACCTGTGGCGCCGTTTGGGCAGCCACTGCGGCGCAGGCACCCTCAGGCGGGAGTAGCGCCTCAAGGGGTAACTCGAACCAGAACAAGGCACCCTGACCCTGGGTACTTTGCACCCCAATCTGCCCCTGCTGCAAGCTGACCAAGCGCTCACAAATTGCCAAGCCCAGACCGGTGCCGCCAAATGCGAGTTTGGTCTGAACGTCTGCATGCTCAAAACGATTGAATACCTGCTGCTGGCGTTCTATCGGAATGCCCCGGCCAGAATCTTGCACCTCCACCCGAATCTTGCCCTGCAGCGCAGTGGCGCGTATATCAATCTGCCCCTGATGGGTGAATTTGATGGCGTTGTCCAACAGGTTGGACACAATTTGCAGCAAGCGTTGCGCGTCTGCCAACACCCAGGCGGGCAGTTGCGGGTCTATGTGCAATTGAAGCGTTAGTGATTTTTCTTGTGCTCGGACCACAAAGGGCTGTATCAGCCGCTGAAAAAACGGCGCTAACTCCAAGGGCTTTTCCAGCAGCGTCAAGCGTCCAGCTTCCAGCTGTGAAAAGTCCAAAATCTCATTGACCAGGCTGAGCAATTGCTCGGTGGAAAGTCGGATGTGTTCGGCAATTTCTACATTGTCAGGCTGATCACTCAGTTCCGATTGCAACACCCCATTCAAGCCCAAAATTGCATTCATCGGGGTGCGCAACTCGTGTCCCACAGAGGCCATAAATTCATCTTTATGGGACTGCGCCTGGAGCAAGGCTCGGTGCGCAGCCTCTAGATCGGCGTTGCTCAGTTCCACCTCATGCAATTGGCGCCGGCGTAAGCGTTCATAGGAGTACACAACGAACATCAGCGTCAGGATTACCAATATTTTGTCTAACAAGGCTCTCACAATGGTTTGGGGCGACTGATTGACCTCACCCGAGATCCAGCCATGCGCGACGGCTAAGAATTGCATGAAGATAGTGAGCATGATGATGCCAGCCCACCACATGGCCCAACGGCGACCCAGTAGTACCAGCGCGGCTACAGGCATGATGGTCATCCACACCATCACCGGTGAATTGATGCCCCCAGTGAAGGTCGTGGTGAATGCTACCAGCGCTATGACCGCAAATAGGCCTAGATTACTTAGCAAGGTATAGAGGCCTGGAATGGGTACCAAAAGTGCCAAGACCAAAAAGCAAGCTATCGCGACGAAGTTGGCTGCGTGGTCGTAGCCGGGCAGGGGGACAAAATAGAACAACAGTGTGTTGCCCATTGCTCCGAGGAAACAGCACAGCAGCATCCACTGGCGCTGTGAACCTGTGAAAGCCCTCAGGCGATGCCAAATGGGCCCAGCTTGAAACTTAATTCTCATGTACGGAAAGTTTTAGGTGCGATCACGGGGCGGCCTCAAGTCCATTTGGGGCGCATGGGACACATGCATACAGTCCTTCAAGCAAATGCTATGCGCAATTCATGCATTTTTTGCCTAAGGGGCTTGCATTACTTGCCTATTTTTATGTTGAACCGGGTTCGCGGCACCTTCATGACGCGTGCATGGACACGGCAATACGCCCCACGGCCTGGGTCCGCAGCGTGCAACACTTGGCGACAAGGTTGAGCCCTTTGTGCGGATGTTGCGCGGGTAAAAGCGTGCAAAGGCTGCCAATCTGCGTTATGGGGGTGAAAAGGGTCAATTTTTTCGTTACCATAATGGTTGTCAGTACGAATTATGTTATACGTACTACCCAGCCATTTGGTCGGGCTGCAATAAGACGGCCTGGGTCGCGTCGCAGGTGGATCTCCTAGTTCGCGGCATCCAGCATATTCATCAGGGAGTAAGCATATGATTTTGTACCAACGCGGGGTCCATGTTTTATTGGTAGCCTTGGCCTTCTTGGGCTTTAACACAGCGGCGCATGCGAGTGCCGATGCGGTGGTGTTGCGGGTTTACGCCCCTGCGCCCATTCGCCCCAGCGCGGTACCCGATGCGGCGGCAAAAGACAAAGACGCCGGGCCTTTGGTGGCAGCATTTAGCATGAAGTTTCTCAAAAGTCTGCCGCAGCGGACCTTTGTGGCACAAACGCCATGGTACAAAGATTCGGTCAAATTCACCGGCCCCTTGTTGCGCGATGTGCTGGCCGCGGCCAAGATCAAGGGCAGCGTCATCCATGCGACCGCCCTGGACGAGTACCGCACGAGCATTCCATTTTCTGACGCCCTGGATTACGACGTGATCCTGGCGCACCAGATGAATGGCGAAACTCTGACGGCCAAGAATAAAGGGCCTTTGTTTATTGTCTACCCTTATGACAGCAAGCCCGAATTGCAGACCGTCCGTTTCTATGAGCGCTCTATCTGGCAGTTGAAGTCACTTCAAGTCGAATAAATCTGAGATGCTCGGCCGTTTTAAGTCCATTCGCTACGGTCCGGTTTTATTTGCCATCTCGGGCCTGATCGCGCTGGCCATGGTGGCCTTGCTAGGCTTTGAGTGGACGCAGCGGCAAGCCCTGAAGCAGCAAGTGAGCAAGCGGGTGGACTCGGTCACCGCCCCCGCATTTTTGCTCGATCGAGAGTTTCTGCGCTTTACCAGTTCCTTAGATGGCTTTGTCAACTCCCGTACACCACCTTCGGCAGAGGACTTAGGCACGCGGCTGGATATTTTGCTCAGCAAGGTTGAAATCCTGCGTGAGTCACCCGGCTCGGCCCTGTTGCTGCAAAACGCACAGGTTGCGCAGTCGGTCGATAAGGTTGTGGCCTTCGCGCGCAGCGCAGAGCGCGCCTTGTCGGCAAGCCCGCCGGACCGGGCGCGCTTGCGGCTGTTGTTGCTTGAGATGCAAGCCTTTTCGGCAGAATCATTGGCCCTTGGAAATAGCGCAGACTTATTGGGTGCCAAATTACTGGAGAGCCAAACCCTTGGTTTGCTGGAACAAAACTTGCAAATTTTGTGGTTGACAGGCGGTCAATTGTTGCTCTTGGTGCTGGTGGGCTGGGGTTTGGTTTGGCGCAGCCGGGTACAGCAGCGGGAAGAATCGGCACTCAAACTGCTCAATGAGGAGTTGGCCCGGGCGCGTCAGGCTGCGGACCGTGCCAATGTGGGCAAAAGTTTGTTCCTGGCCAATATGAGCCATGAATTACGTACGCCCTTTAATGGCGTCATGGGTTTGCTGAGTTTGCTCAGCAAAACCCCGCTCAATCCCGAGCAGGCTGATTTGGTCCATGTTGCCAATGACTCGGCGCTCCATTTGTCGCAATTGCTCAACGATATTTTGGATTTATCGGCCCTCGAGTCGGGCAACATCAGTGTGAGCAAGGAGGCGCTTCACATTCCGAGTTTTCTGCGCGGGATTGAAGCCACCTTCCAACCTTTGGCGGCGCAAAAAAACCTCCAGTTTGCGCTGAAAAGCCAGATTGACGAAGACCTGTGGGTGCAGGGCGATAGCACGCGCAAACGACAAATCCTGTTCAATTTGATCCACAACGCCATCAAGTTCACGCAGCAAGGGGGGGTTGTTTTGCATGCCAGGACGGTAGAACAGGCGCAGCAGCGATGGTTGGAGTTGCGTGTGGAGGATACCGGTATCGGTATGGACGAAGAGGCCTTGGGACAGTTGTTCCAGCGGTTTTTCCAGGTGGACTCAGGCTTGTCACGCCAATTTTCCGGTGTCGGTTTGGGCTTACAGATTTCTCTGTCTTTAGCGCGTCGTTTGGGCGGTGATATCACGGTGCAAAGCCAATCCTTGGCCGGCTCGATTTTTACCGTGCGCCTGCCCTTGGTGCTGTGGACAGGTCCGGCCCTGCCCTTAGCCGGTGCGCTGCCGCTGGGGGGGGGCACAGGCGCATTGCGCAGCCTTCGTATCTTGGTGGCCGAAGACCATCCGGTGAACCGAAAATATTTGTCTATCTTGCTGCAGCGACTGGGGCACGAGGCCACGTTTTGTGACAACGGGAAACTTGCATTAAACGCTTTGGTTCAGGGTGATTACGAATTGGTTTTGATGGACATCCACATGCCGGTGATGGACGGCCTGACGGCCACGCGCGCCATCCGTGCCCTGCCATGGCCGCATTCCCAGGTGCCCATCATTGCCCTGACTGCGGATGTGTTGCAGGAGGCGCGCGACCAAGCCAAGGCTGCCGGCGTCAATGCCTTTATCGCCAAGCCGGTGAAGCAAGAAGACTTAGAACCGGTGATGGCCGAGGTCATTGCGCGGGCCAAGGCCGCGCAGCCGCAACTTACTACCTAAACCTGCGCAAAATGACCTACCGCGCTAGCGCTTTGAGCGCCAATTTAATCCCCTCGCTCACCCCCACATCCGCGGGCAGCGCCTTCAGTGCTAGCGCCGCCTCTTTGTCGTTGTAGCCCAGGGCCAGCAGTGCTTGCAAAATGTCGGACTGCGCTTCGTTGCCCGCGCCCGTTGGCATGCCAATGTCGGCGCCTAGCTTGCCTTTAAGTTCGAGCAGCAGGCGCTCAGCGGTTTTTGTGCCTATCCCGGGCACCTTGGTCAGGCGCCCGGCCTCTTGCAGGGTGATGGCCTGTGCCAGTTCGCCCACCGCCATGCCGGACAGCACGGACAGCGCGGTGCGCGGCCCCACGCCGGAGATTTTCACCAGCTCCCGAAACGCCGAGCGCTCAGCCTGCGAGCCAAAGCCGTACAAAATTTGCGCGTCCTCGCGCACCACAAAGTGCGTCAGCAGACTCACTTTTTCGCCGGTGGCTGGTAGGTTGTAAAACGTGCTCATGGGCACTTGCACTTCATAGCCCACGCCCCCGCAGTCCACCACCACTTGGGGTGGGTTTTTGTCGCTGAGAATGCCTGAGAGCTTGCCAATCATCGGGAGCCTTTTGTGTAATTGCCTATCATCGGGGCCGGCGTAGCGCCGTCTTGCGCGATGGCGCAGCCCCTGACACGGAATTATCAGCGTGATTCTCAGACATATTTTTTCCCCTCCTAACAATACCCGACTGGCTAATTTGTGCGGCCCTACGGACGCGCATCTGCGCAGCATTGAGGCGGCGCTGGAAGTGCGCATCGCGCATCGGCACGAACAATTCAAGGTGGACGGCCCCAAGGCCAAAGCGCAGCGCGCCATGGAGATGCTGCAAGCCTTGTATGAAATGGCCGCCAAACCCATCCCCGATGCGGTGGTGCAACTGATGTTGGCCGGCGACGGCGCGCCCGATTCTGGCGACGGCCCAAGTTTGTCCACCCGCCGCGCCGACCTCAAGCCGCGCAGCGTGAACCAGGCTTTGTACTTGGACAATATCGCGCAATACGACATCACCATTGGCATTGGCCCAGCGGGTACCGGCAAGACGTATCTCGCGGTAGCCGCCGCCGTGGACGCTTTGCACCGCAGTGCGGTGCAGCGCATTGTGCTCACGCGCCCGGCGGTAGAGGCCGGTGAGCGCCTGGGCTTTTTGCCCGGCGACCTGAATCAAAAAGTGGACCCCTATTTGCGCCCTTTGTACGACGCGCTGTACGACTTAATGGGTTTTGAGCAGGTACAAAAAGCCTTTGAGCGCCAGGCCTTGGAAATTGCGCCGCTGGCTTTTATGCGCGGGCGCACGTTGAACAATGCTTTTGTGATTTTGGACGAGGCCCAAAACACCACCCCCGAGCAAATGAAAATGTTCCTTACCCGCGTGGGTTTTGGCACCAAAGCGGTGATTACCGGCGATGTCAGCCAGATCGACCTGCCCAAAGCCCAACTCAGCGGCTTGATTGACGCCGAACGCACACTGCGCCGGGTGGAAGGCATTGCCATTACCCGCCTGACCAGCGCCGACATCGTGCGCCACCCGCTGGTCGCGCGTATTGTGGACGCCTACGATGCCGCCCGCGGGCAAGAGGAGATCGCCCTGGCGCTGGGCAGCGCGCCCACGCAGCCCGCGCCCGAAGTGGCCGCGCCTCGCACGGGTTTGCCCAAAACCCGGGCGCCGCGCCGCAAAAACACGCTGTAAACCCGCTCTTTGACTGTGGACTCGCCCATGCTGCACGCCCTGACCTTGTCCCTTCAATGGGGCAAACTGCCCGATGCCGCACTGCACCGCGCTGCCTTGCCGCGCCACAAGGTGGCCCGCTGGCTGCGCCACGCCCTGGCCAGCGAAGCGCAAATCACGGTGCGCATCGTCGACGCGCCCGAAGGCCAAGCGCTCAACTTCGACTTTCGCAAAAAAAACTACGCCACTAATGTGCTGACTTTTGACTACACGCTAGAACCCCTTGTCACCGCCGATCTGGTGCTCTGCGCGCCCGTGGTGGCAAAAGAAGCCAAAGACCAGGGCAAAACCCTACAAGCCCACTACGCCCACCTCATCGTCCACGGCGCCCTGCATGCGCAGGGCTGGGACCACCAACTCGACGAAGACGCGCAGGTGATGGAACTGCGCGAGGCCGAGATCCTGGCGCGGCTGGGGTTTGAGAATCCGTATGGAGGGCTGTCAGCCTAGGCACTGGCCTGTGCGAGCGCCCGTTGGGTGATCAACTGCGCAGGAAGTGCAAAACTGCAAGCGCTGACCATGGGCACAACAGCGAAAAAAGTGATGCCTTTGTGGTTAAGAGATGCCTTTTGATATTGAAAAGCGTTGCTCTGGGTGACGCGCCAGCCAGCGGATGCGGCGGCAGTAGGCCACAAAGCGGCTGGCGCGGCCTTGTAACCACCGCTGCCAGAATGGCCCGGCACCGCGCCATCGACCCACCCTCGCCGGCAAGTGATTAATCAAAGCCAACAAGACGCCGTAGAGCATCAGCTTGCCAATGCATACCATCGCACCTATCCACAGGGGCGCTACGCCGCTGAGGGCCAGTAGCGCGATGGAGGAACGCGGAGAGTCTGGGAAAACAGAAAAAAACACCATGCTGACAGGCCCCCAGCTGCGCACCATCGCCAACGCTTGGGGCCCTTGCGCGCCAAGCAGCTGTTGGCTCAGCGTTTCGGCGGATGTCGTCAAGGTACCCAAAGCCAAGGCCAACAAAAAAGCACTCAGTGCCGAAGCCACTGCGAACACCAGCACAATGAGTTTTCCCTTTTTCGGCTGGAGAATGCACAAGGCCAGCACAAATATTTCTGCGGGCAACATGGGCATGAACCCATCTAAAACCGAAAAAATCGCAAGAAAAAGAATGGTTCCCGGCTCTGTGCCGTGGCGCAAAAGCGCGGTTTCGGCCCGTTCATACAAGGGCCTCAGGATGGAAGGCAGATAGGACATAAGGCTTAGCGCTTGATCATGATGGCCTCAGCCAATGCCCCGACATAAATCTCAGCATCGCTCTGCCGGCGCCAGCCGAATGGGAATCGTGATCGGCCCGTCATTGACCAGTTCCACCTGCATGTCTGCTCCAAACACGCCGGTTGCCACCACGCTATGCGCGGTACGCGCCTGTTGCACAAAATAGTCGTACAGCAAGCGGCCAAGCGCTGGCGCTGCGGCCTGGGTGAAGCTGGGGCGGTTGCCGCCCGAGGTGTCGGCAGCCAGGGTGAATTGGCTCACGACCAGCAGGCCGCCGTGCAGGCCAGCGCCGTCTAGGTCTTGGACGCAGCGGTTCATCTTGCCTTGCGCATCGCTAAAGATGCGCAGCTTGAGTATTTTGCTAAGCAACTTGTCCGCTTGCGCCGAGGTGTCACCTTGCTCTGCGCAGACCAGCACCAAGAGGCCCGGACCGATGGCTGCCACCACCGCGCCTTCAATGCGGACGCTGGCGCGGCCCACCCGCTGGATGAGCGCGAGCATGCGGGCTCAGGCCAGGGTGACGCGCATAAATTTGCGCTTGCCCACTTGCAGCACATAGCTGCCCGCGCCTAGTTTGAGGCCTTTGTCGCTGACCACGCTGCTGTCCACGCGCACGCCACCGCCGTCGATCAGCCGGTTGCCGTCACCGCTGGAGGCAGCCAGGCCGGTGGCTTTGAGCAAGGCGGCAATGCCCCAGGGCGCGCCATCTAGCAGCGCTAAGGCGCGCTCTTCGATCTGGTCCGGGATGCCGCCCTGGCTGCGATGGATAAAGTCTTGCTCGGCCGCATCGGCGGCCGCCGCCGAGTGAAAGCGGGCGGTAATCTCTTTGGCCAGCGCCACTTTGGCGTCTTTGGGGTTGCGCCCAGCGTCCACCTCGGATTTCAGGGCGGCGATTTGTGCCTCGCTTAGAAAGCTCAAAAGCGTGTACCAGCGCCACATCAGCAGGTCCGAGATGCTCAGCACCTTGGCAAACATGGTGTTGGCGTCTTCGGAAATGCCGATGTAGTTGTTCTTGCTCTTGGACATTTTGTCCACGCCGTCCAGGCCCTCGAGCAGTGGCATGGTCAGGATGCACTGCGGTTCCTGGCCGTATTCGGCTTGCAGATGGCGCCCTACCAGCAGGTTGAACTTCTGGTCGGTGCCGCCCAGTTCCAGATCACTCTTGAGCGCCACGCTGTCATAGCCCTGCATCAGCGGGTAGAGGAACTCGTGCACGCTGATCGACTGGCCGCCTTTGAAGCGGTCGTGAAAGTCGTTGCGCTCCATCATGCGCGCCACGGTGTAGCGGCTGGCCAGCTGGATCAT
>CAMBFO010000027.1 GCA_945865675.1 Comamonas sp. lk | reverse complement strand
GCCGCCTGGGCAATCGACTGGCTGCTCACCCCCAAGGCGCGGGCCTTGGCCTGGTCCACGTCCAGCCGAATCACCTTGACCGGCTCGTTCCAGTTGTCATTGACGCCGCGCATATTGGGGTTGGCCCGCATCTGTGCTTTGACTTCGTTAGCCCGCAGCCGTAACTGGCCGGCGTCCGGTCCGATCACGCGAAACTGCACCGGGTAGGCCACCGGCGGGCCATTGGGCAAAATTTTCACGCGCGCCCGCACCTCAGGAAACTCCTGGGCCATCAGAGCCGGCAGCAAGATACGCAGGCTTTCACGCCGTTTCAAATCGACCGGCAGCACAATGAATTGCGACACATTGGACTGCTGAAATATCGCATCCAGAGGCAAATAAAAACGCGGCACGCCCGAGCCGATCCAGGTCGCTACATTGACTACGCCACGCTCTTGCATCAGACGCGCCTCGATGCGCCGGCTGACCTCTTCATTGGCGGCAATCGAGGTGCCCTCGGCAAACCACACATCCATCATCACTTCGGGCCGGCTCGAATCCGGGAAAAACTGTTGCTGCACCCGGCCCATGCCAAAGATACCCAAGGCAAATATCAGTAGCATCACCCCAATCGTGGTCCAGCGATGCGCCACACACCAGTTCACCGTGCGCCTAAATGCGTTGTAAAACGGGGTGTCGAACACCTCATCATGTTGCGCTTGATCCGTCTTGCTTTTAGCCTTGAGTAATACCGTGCCCAGGTAAGGGACGAAGTACACCGACACCAGCCAACTCACCAGCAAGGCCAGCACCGTCACCCCAAAAATGGCAAAGGTGTATTCACCCACGGTGGAGCGCGCAATACCGATGGGCAAAAACCCCACGGCGGTAATCAAAGTGCCGGTCAACATGGGCATGGCCGTAATTTCATAGGCGAAGGTGGCGGCGCGCACCTTGTCATAGCCCTCCTCGATTTTGCGCACCATCATTTCCACGGCAATGATGGCGTCATCGACCAAAAGTCCCAGCGCAATGATGAGCGAGCCCAAGGAGATTTTGTGCAGGCCGATACCCCAGTAATACATGCCCAAAAAAGTGACCGAGAGCACCAGCGGAATCGTGATCGCCACCACCAGTCCGGGACGCACATCGACGTAATACTGGCGGTACCAGGCCTGTGTGCCGGGGCGCTTGTGCAAACCCAGCGCAACAAAGCTGACCAGCAGCACGATAACGATCGCCTCGATAAGCACACCGATAAACTCATTCACCGATTTAGCCACCGCCGTCGGCTGGTCCTGCACTTCCACCAGGCTGATGCCAGCGGGCAAAGCCGCACCAATGCGCGCTGTGGCGGCCTTTAAGGCCTGACCCAGGGCAATAATGTCGCCGCCTTTGGTCATAGATACGCCCAGGGCAATGACCTGCTGACCTTGAAAGCGCACTTTGACGCCGGCAGGGTCGATATAGCCACGCTTGATCTCTGCGATATCCCCCAAGCGCAGCTGGTTACCCGAACTGCCGCGAATGGGCATAGCCCGCAATTGCTCCTCGGCCTGAAACGCACCGCTCACACGCACCTGCACCACATCGAGCGGGGTTTGCAGAGTGCCTGCGCCTTCCATGGCGTTTTGCTGTGCGAGCTGGGCCAAAACTTGGTTCATGTCCAACCCCAGCTGCGACAGGCGGCGCTGCGACATTTCAACGTACAGCTTTTCGTCTTGCACACCAAACAAATCCACCTTGTTAACGTCGGGTAGGCGCAGCAATTGCTGGCGCACCGAATCGGCCTGCTCTTTGACTTCAGCAGGCGAAAAACCTTCAGCCTGCAGCGCGTAAATCACGCCATACACGTCGCCGAATTCATCGTTGAAAAATGGCCCGTTGACGCCCGCTGGCAAGGTGGCCCGCATATCAGCTACCTTCTTGCGTACTGCATACCAAAGATCGGGTACCTCGCCCGGGCGCGTGGAGTCTTTGAGCTGGAAAAAGATGGTGGTCTCACCCGGCTTGGAAAAGCTGCGGATCTTGTCGGCGCCGGGCACTTCTTGCAAAGTGCGCTCAATTTTGTCGGTCACCTGCTCGGCCATCTGGGTCGCTGTCGCGCCGGGCCAAAAAGCCCGAATGACCATCACCCGGAAGGTGAACGGCGGATCCTCATCCTGCCCCAGCTGGAAGTAAGCGGCTGCGCCCAGCAGCATCAATACCAGCATCAAATAGCGCGTCAGCGCCGCATGGTCCAGTGCCCAACGGGACAGATTGAAACCGGGCTTGGGGGTGTCCTGTTGCATAGGACCGCTCACCGCGCAGGAACCGAGGACGATGCTGCGGCCGCAGCGGCTTGCTTGGACTGGTAAATCGTCACTTTTTGCCCCGGATTGAGCACGTGGGCGCCTACGCTGACCACCTGCATGCCCGGCTCTAAGCCCTCAGAGACGACCACTTCATTGCCGTCGGCGGTGGCAATGGCAATGGGCTGCAGACGCACCGTCATCGTGGCTTTTTCGAGCACCCACACTGCTGCTTTTTCGCCGTCATGCTGCAGTGCACTGGTTGGCAGTTTGATAACCGACGGGCCCGAGCGGTCCAGCGCCTTGGGCGCGACGGTCACGGTCGAGCCAATGGGCCAGGTTTCGGGGCCGCTTAAGCCAACCTTTACGGTAAATGTCCGCGTGACTGGGTCGGCGCTAGCGGCCACTTCGCGCACGGTGGCGCTTGCGCGTTTCTGCTCCGCCCAGGCCTGCACCTGCACTTGCGAGCCGACTTTGAGCTTGCCAACTTTGTCCTCCGGCACGGCAAACACCACATCGCGCGGGCCATCCTGGGCGATGCGCAAGATCGGCGTGCCAGCGGCCAGCACCTGGCCCGGCTCGGCATCGACTGAGGTCACCACACCGGCAACATCGGCCACCAAATTGGCATAAGCGGTCTGGTTGCCCAATCCAGCAAGTTGCGCCTGAGCCTGATCAACCTGCGCCTGGGCTGCTTTGAGGGCGGTGTCACGCCGCTCTAATTCGGCCGCGCTGATGAAATTTTGATCGCGCAAGTCCTTGTAGCGCTTGGAGTCCGCCAAGGCCAAATCCCGGTTGGTGGTGGCAGCAGCCAGTTGCGCGCGGGCGCCATCGGCGGCGAGTTTGAAGTCCTGCGGGTCCAGTTGCGCCAGCAGTTCTCCCGCTTTTACATGCTGCCCCATCTCTACATAGCGGCGCAGCAATTTGCCGCCCACGCGAAAGCCCAAGCGTGACTCTACGCGCGAGCGCACCTCACCGGCATATTCAGCGCCCGACTGCATCGCGTCCAAGCCAACCGTCAAAACCTTTACCGCCCGCACTGGCTCCTCGGCGGGTGGGGGTTTGGAGCAAGCTTGCAATAAGACGCAAGCCAATAAAACAAGCCGGGCGGGCCAAGAAAGGGGGAAATGCATGGTGTTGAGTGCTGCAGGGGAAGGGGAAACACATGCGGAGCGCTTTGCTCTTTGGTCAAGGCGCACGCAAAGGATTATTAATGACTGACTGGTTAGTAAATTATACTGAGTTACCCTGCGTGGCAAGCAAAAAGCCTGCAAATGAGGGGTAGTTGGGGCTAGCGCGCAGGCAGATGGGTGCGCCGGTGCGGCCTGCTCGCCGCTGCCCAAGGCACAATCTGCGCCTATGCCACCCTCTGCCGGACCCGACCCAGCGCCCATTGCGCACTACGAGAACTTCCCGGTCGCCTCTTGGCTGTGCCCGCGGCATTTACGGGCGCCGATTGCTGCGATCTACCACTTTGCCCGCACCGCCGACGATCTGGCAGACGAAGGAGTGGCCAGCCCCGAACAAAGGCTGGCCGACCTGGCGGCTTACCGGCGGGCATTGCACCAAGCCTGCCAAGGCCCTATGCCCGCCCAAGCCAAAGAGGCAGATCGCTGGCCCCAGGTCTTTGGCCCCTTATCCCGCGCAATCGCCGAGTTTGCACTGCCCACGCATTTATTGCACGCGCTGCTGGACGCTTTTGAACACGATGTGCACATGACGCGGGACGGCGGGGATTACCCCGACATGGCGGCCCTGCTGGCCTATTGCACCAAGTCGGCCAACCCAGTGGGGCGGCTGCTGTTGCATTTGTATGGCGTGCAAGACGCGCGATCGCTGCAACGCAGCGACGCGGTTTGCACCGCCTTGCAACTGATCAACTTTTGGCAAGACCCTAGCCGCGATTTAGCCAATGGCCGCAATTATTTTCCGCGCGATGGCTGTGCCAGCACCGGCTTTGATGCCCACGCTTTGATGCAGCAAGCCACTGCGCATCCGCACAGACCTGTCGCGGGGTCGGGCTCAAGCGCCCATGCCATCGTGCGCCTGTGCGCTGCCGATGCCAGAGCGCGTATGGAACAGGGCCAGGCCCTGGTGCACCGGATACCGGGCCGCGCCGGTTGGGAACTGCGCCTGGTGGTTCAAGGGGGCTTGCGTGTGCTGGACAAGATCGAAGCCCTGGGCGGCGCGGTATTGCACACCCGTCCACGCTTGCACTGGTGGGACGCGCCGCGCATGGCCTGGCGCGCGCTCTGTATGTAAGTTGCCACTGCGCAGGTGGCTTTGCGCGGGCCCGCCCAAGGCCCTGCCGCTGCGCTCAGGCGACAATAGGGCATGACTCCCGCCCAGTATGTACAGGAAAAGGCGGCCGCCTCGGGCAGCAGCTTTTATTACGCCTTTTTGTTTTTGCCGCCACCACGGCGTGCGGCCATCACTGCCTTTTATGCGTTTTGCCGGGAAGTCGATGATGTGGTTGATGATGCGGTGGACCCCGGCGTCGCCGCTACCAAATTGGCGTGGTGGCTGAGCGAGGTGTCCAAGGCCTATAGCGGCCAACCGTCCCACCCGGTGATGAAGGCCTTGATGCCCCTGGCGCCGGTTTATGGAATCACCCAAGAGCACTTGCACAGCGTGATTCGGGGGTGCCAGATGGATCTGGAGCAGACCCGCTACCTGGACTTCCCCAACCTGCAACGCTACTGCCATTTGGTGGCCGGCGTGGTGGGTGAGGTGGCAGCGCGGATATTTGGCCAAAGTGAGGCCCAAACCACGGTCTATGCCCATACCCTGGGCCAGGCACTGCAACTGACCAACATCATCCGGGATGTAGGTGAAGACGCCCAACGCGGAAGAATATATATACCCGTCAATGAATTACAACGTTTTGACGTGAAAGCACACGAAGTATTAAAACGCGTCCCCTCGACCCGTTTTAGCGCCTTGATGGCCTTTCAGGCCGAACGCGCCCACGGCTTCTACGCGCAGGCACTGGGCCTGCTGCCGCCACCGGACCGGCGCAACCAAAAGCCCGGCCTGATGATGGCCAGCATTTACCGGCGCCTGCTGCAGCAAATCGAACGCGAAGGCTTCCCGGTGCTGGAGCGCCGCGTGCGCTTAACGCCCATCCACAAATTCGGGCTGGCCTGGAAAGTCCAGGCCTTGGGCCGTCTATGAAGCGCTACCACGTCTGCGTGGTGGGCGCCGGTTGGAGCGGCATGGCGGCGGCCGTGCACGCGGTGCAAGCTGGGCACCGCGTCACCGTGCTCGAGGCCAGCCGATCACTGGGCGGGCGGGCCCGCACGCTACCGGCCAGTGCCGACGGCCTGCTGCCCGACGGCAGCGCCGCCAGCCTAGACAACGGCCAACACATATTGCTAGGTGCCTACCGCGAAACCCTGGACCTGATGCGTACCGTGGGCGTGGACCCGGCGCAGACCTTGCTACGCCTGCCTCTGGGCCTGCGCTTTGCCGATGGCGACGGCTTGCAGTTACCCGATTGGCCGCAACCCTGGAATTTGATGGCCGGACTACTGATGGCGCGCGGGTGGAATATGGGCGACAAAAGGTCTTTGGTACGGGCCTTGCGGCTATGGCGAAAAAATCAATTCCAGTGCAGCGCCCAAACCAGTGTCGCCGAGCTCTGTCAGGGCATTAACAGCACGGTGGTGGAGGACCTGATTGCCCCCTTGTGCATTTCGGCCCTCAACACACCACCGCAAATGGCCAGCGGACAGGTTTTTTTAACCGTGCTGCACGATAGCCTGTTTGCCAAGTTGCGCAAGAAAAAAAAGGTGGCGCTTACCGGTTTGGAGAGCCCTCCTCTGGTGGAGCCATCCGACGCCGCCGCGCCGGACATTACACCGTGGCGCGCTAAAGGTTCGGATTTGCTCCTGCCCACGGTGGACCTGAGCGCTTTGTTTCCCCAGGCGGCAGCAGCTTGGCTTAGCGCCCAGGGTGCCAGCGTCCACTTGGGCCGGCGCGCAGCCTGTCCGCAATGGAGCGGTGGGCAATGGCAAATCGACGGCCAAGCCTTTGACCGCGTGATCTGGGCTACGGCCCCGCAGCACGCGGTGCAGGCCTTTAGCGAATACCTGCCGCTGGCACCGAAAAACCTGGGCTTGCACTTGCAGCGCTGGCTGCGCCCGGCCAAAGCCCTGAAATACCAGTCGATTGCCACGGTCTATGCGCACGCGCCGGGGCTGGTCTTGCCCCGCCCCATGCTGGCGCTGCGCAGCAGCCCGCTGGCACCCGCGCAATTTGCGTTTGACCGGGGCCAACTCGGCGGCCCGGCGGGCCTGCTAGCGCTGGTGGTCAGCGCGCCCCAAGGTGAGTATGAGCAGTTGGAGGCCATGGTGCTGGCCCAGGCGCAGGAACAGCTCGAGGACTGGCTCGATGGCCAGGCCTTAAGCGCCATCCGCACCGTGGTAGAAAAACAGGCCACCTTTTCCTGCGCGGCCCGCATGGTGCGCCCGCCCCAGCAGGTCGCCCCCGGGCTCATGGCCTGCGGGGATTACCTGTACAAGCCCTACCCCGCAACCTTGGAAGGGGCCGTACGCAGCGGCATCATGGCGGCCCTGGCCTTGGTCGAGACCGAAGGTTTTGTCTGGAAAGACTAGCGGCCTAGGCGTGCAAACAGGCCGGAGGGGGCCGCCTCACACCCCCAGCGCATGGCATAAAACATCCAGGCTGGGCACTGCCAAATGCGGGGTCCGTGCATGCTGCCAGCTTGCGCCCTGGCGGTTGACCCACACACTTTGCATCCCCGCGTCCAGCGCCGCCAGCACATCCAACAGTGCGTCGTCGCCCACATGCAGCACTTCCTCGGGCCGGCAACCCAGGGCGCTGGCCGCTGCATCAAAGATCGCCTTGTGCGGCTTGGGCAGGCCCACGGTGTGCGCGCCCACACTACCCACAAACAAATGCCCAATACCCACCAAATGGACGTCGGCATTTCCATTGGTCAGCGCCAAAAGCGGAAAACGTCCCGCCAAGCGGGCCAGTGCCCCGGCGCAATCGGCATACAAATCCACCCGCTGACGCGCGGCGTAAAACACCGCAAACGCCTCTTGCGCCAACGCAGTGGCCTCGCCGCAGCGCTGCAAAGCCAGTTCAATCATGCCCAAGCGCAGCGCGCTCATATCGTGGGCGCTGGCCGCTTGCGCTTGGATCACCGCGTCGCGCAATTGCGAGCGCTGCAGCGGCTCGGCCATCAAGGCGGCAGTCAGCGGTGCCTGCGGGCGCAAATAGTCTTGCATCTGGATTTCAGCCCGGGCGATGGTGGGCCAAACCGGCCACAAAGTGTCGTCCAGGTCCAGGGAGATAGCGCGGATTTTGGAAGCTTCAAGCATAGGTGGGCGAGAATACCGCATGCCTTTTCAAAAAGAACCCCCTTTTTCCCACGGGCAAGCCGCGCACACAGCGGTGCTGTATTGCAATTTGGGAACCCCCGACGCACCTACTGCTGCCGCCGTGCGCCGCTATCTGGCCGAGTTTTTAAGTGACCACCGCGTGGTAGAAATCCCCCGCCTGGTGTGGATGCTGATATTGCACGGGATTATTTTGCGCTTTCGCCCGGCCAAGTCGGCGGCTAAATACGCCAGCATCTGGACGCCAGAGGGCTCGCCACTGAAAATCTGGACCGAAAAACAAGCCGCCTTGCTAGAGCAACGCTTACTGGTCCTGGGCTTGCACGTGCGCGTGCGCTGGGCCATGCGCTATGGCAGCCAGTCCATCCCCTCGCAGCTCGAAGCGCTCAAGGCCGAAGGCGTCACCCGCGTGCTGCTGCTACCTGCCTACCCCCAGTATTCAGCGACCACCACCGCCAGCCTGTTTGACGCGGTCTATGCATGGGCTGCCGGCACGCGCGCGATTCCCGAGCTGCGCTTTATCAACCACTACCACGACCATCCCGCCTATATCGCCGCCTTGCAGGCCGGGGTAGAGGCCTATTGGCAAGAGCATGGCCGCCCGGATGTACTGGTAATGAGTTTTCATGGCGTGCCCGAACGCACCCTGCACTTAGGCGACCATTACCACTGCGAATGCTTCAAAACTGCGCGCCTGCTGGCCAACGGCCTGGGTCTTCACAAAGACCAGTACAAAGTAACCTTTCAAAGTCGCTTGGGTCGCGCCAAATGGCTGGAGCCCTATACCGAGCCGACGCTGATCGCCATGGGGCAGTCCGGTGTCGGGCGGGTCGATGTGATTTGCCCCGGCTTTACCAGCGACTGCCTGGAGACGCTGGAAGAGATCAATATGGAAGCGCGCCACGCCTTTTTGGATGCGGGGGGCAAAGCCTTTCACTACATCACTTGCCTGAACGACGGCGCCCCCGGCATAGACGCGCTGGCTGCGGTGGCCCGCCAACACCTTTGCGGTTGGCCGGTAGATACGCCGCCCGATGGCCTGGCCCTCGAACAATCGCGCCAGGCCGCATTGGCCCTGGGCGCGCCGCGTTAAGGGCGCCCGGGCGCGATGGCCATCATCCTGGCCCCGATGGAGGGCTTGCTCGACTTTGTATTGCGCGATGTACTGACCCGCGTGGGCGGCATAGACCGTTGTGTGTCCGAGTTCATCCGCGTCACCGACACCTTGCTACCCGAGCGCGTTTTTATCCGCGTCGTGCCCGAGTTGCTGCACGGCGGGCGCACAGCCGCTGGCGTGCCGGTGCGCCCGCAGTTGCTGGGCTCGGACCCGGCCTGCCTGGCCGATAACGCAGCACGCGTGGCGGGCATGGGCGCCGACGGCGTAGACCTCAATTTCGGTTGCCCGGCCAAAGTGGTAAACCGGCACGGCGGCGGTGCCGCGCTTTTGCAAGACCCTGCGCTTTTATTTGCGATCGTCAAAGCCGTCCGTACAGCGGTGCCGGCGCAGCACATGGTGTCGGCCAAGATGCGTCTGGGCTTTGCTGACGACAGCCGCGCCGAAGAATGCGCGCTGGCTTTGCAGGAGGGTGGCGCCGGTGAAATCGTGGTGCATGCGCGCACCCGCGCCGACGGCTACCGCCCGCCGGCCTATTGGCACCGCATCGCCGACATCCGCGCACGGGTGCGCATACCGCTGATTGCCAATGGCGAAATATGGAACCCCTCGCATGCACAGCAGTGCCGCCTGGAATCGGGCTGCGAGACGCTGATGCTGGGGCGCGGCATAGTGAGCAACCCGGGCCTGGCGCTGGAGATACGCGCTGCGACGGCGCAGCATGGCCCGCATGCGCCAGGTTTGGACTGGCCGGGGGTGCAAACGCATTTGGGGCATTTCTGGCACTTGGTGCGCTCACGCCTAGAGGCGCGCCAACAAGCCGGAAGGCTCAAGCAGTGGCTCAATTTTTTGCGCCGCCATTACCCCCCGGCGCAGCAGGCCTACGAGCGACTGAAGACCGAAATCGATGTGCGGGTATTTGATGCCTGGGTGAACGCGCAGCCCCTGGGCGCAGCGCAGGCTTTGCGCTAAACGATAACGATACAAAGGGACTCGTCCATGGACAGTGTGCGCATCGACAAATGGCTATGGGCAGCGCGCTTTTTCAAAACCCGCTCGCTGGCGACCGACGAGGTCAACAAAGGCCATGTGCAAATCGCCAAGCAAAACATCAAACCTTCGCGCGAAGTGCGAGTGGGCGACCTCCTGACAGTGTGGCAGGCGAAAATTCCGCGCACCATCACCGTCAAGGGCCTGAGCGCGGTGCGCGGCCCGGCGCCGGTGGCGCAGGCCTTGTACGAAGAAATTGCAGACAGCATCAGCGCGCGCCTGGCTATGCAAGAACACCGGCGTCTGCATCCCGAACCGGCTGATGCCCTGAGCCATGGTCGCCCGACCAAGCGTGACCGGCGCGACCTGCAAAAAGGCCTGGATGCACGCTGGAGCGCGTCCATCGACGATTAATTCTTAATGGCTACAGCGGCTTGCGGCGATAATCAGTCCTCGCCTCGCAGCGCCTCCATCAAGGCCCGCACACGCTGGACAATCCGAAAGCTATTTGATGACCGCCTCCCACCTCTCCCCCGTTTCTATTTCACCGGTGCAAGACATTGTGGCCGACATGCGCCTGGGCAAAATCGTCATCCTGATTGATGAAGAAGACCGTGAAAACGAAGGCGATTTGGTGCTAGCGGCAGACCATGTGAGTGCCGAGGCGATTAATTTCATGGCGCGTTTTGGGCGTGGCCTCATTTGCCTGACCCTGACACGCGCCCATTGCGAGCGCCTGCAGCTACCGCCCATGGCAGTGCGCAACGGTACCAAACACGCCACTGCTTTTACTGTGTCGATTGAAGCGGCAGAAGGCGTGAGCACCGGTATATCCGCCGCCGACCGCGCCTGCACGGTGCGCGCTGCGGTGGCCAAAAATGCCATGCCGCAAGACCTGGTGCAGCCAGGCCATATTTTTCCGCTGCAAGCGGTCGATGGCGGTGTGCTGATGCGCGCCGGCCATACCGAAGCCGGTTGCGATTTAGCCGCCATGGCAGGCTGCACACCGGCATCGGTGATTTGCGAAATCATGAAGGACGACGGCACCATGGCACGCCTGCCGGACTTGCAGTTGTTTGCCGCCGAGCACGGCCTGAAGATTGGCACCATTGCCGACCTGATCGCCCACCGCAGCCGCGTGGAGTCGCTGGTTGAGCGCAAGGCCAGCCGGCAATTGCAAACTGCCTTTGGCAGTTTTCAGGCGCATGCTTTTCAAGACTCTACCGGCCAAGGTGTGCATTTGGCGCTGGTGCAGGGACAATGGGATGCAAGCGAAGCCGTTGCCGTGCGGGTGCATGAGCCGCTGTCGGTACTCGATGCCCTGGAAGCAGGGCGCACCTTACATTCCTGGAGTCTGGACGCGAGTCTGGCGTTTTTGGCGCGCGAGGGCAAAGGCGTGCTGGTGCTGCTCAATTGCGGGGAAACCGGCGAGCAATTGCTAGCCCAGTTTGAAGGCACCGCGCGCCCCGCCCAAGCGCCCGAGCGGGGCCGCATGGACTTGCGTACCTACGGCATCGGCGCCCAGATTCTGCGCTTGTGTGGCGTGCAAAAAATGCGCCTCATGGGCAGCCCGCGTCGCATGCCCAGCATGGCCGGCTATGGCCTGGAAACCGTGGGTTACTTGAACGCCCCCGCCCCCTGATTTTTTTAAACCGGAAAGAAACCCATGTTTGGTGCTGACAAAGGCAATATCGATAACCAAGACCAACGTTTGCAAGGCAAAAACCTGCGCATCGGCATCGTGCAAGCGCGCTTTAACCAGGAAGTGACGAATGCACTGAGCAGTGCCTGCAGGCAGGAGTTGCTGGCGCTGGGCGTGGCCGAGCGCGACATCCACCAGGTCAGCGTCCCTGGCGCCCTGGAAGTACCGGTCGCCTTACAAGCCCTTGCCGAGACGGCGAGGTTTGATGCCTTAATCGCAATCGGCTGCATCATCCGCGGCGAGACTTACCACTTTGAGCTGGTGGCCAATGAATCAAGCGCCGGGGTGACGCGTATTGCCCTGGATTTTCAAATTCCGATTGCCAACGCCATACTCACTACCGAAAACCAAAGCCAAGCCATTGCGCGCCAATCGGACAAAGGCAGCGATGCGGCGCGCGTGGCCATTGAAATGGCCAACTTGTTGGAAAAAATTTAATGGCCGACACCCACACTCCGGGGCCTGCACAGGACGCGCAAGCCAAACTGAGTAGCACTGGCGTGCGCAAAACCGCCACCAAAAACAAGCGCAGCCGGGCACGCGAGTTTGCCGTGCAAGGCCTGTACCAAAGCCTGGTGGGTAAAAATCTGCCCGCTGATATTGATGTATTCACCCGCGACCTGTCTGGCTTTTCCAAGGCCGATGCGCTGCATTTCGACGCTTTGCTGCATGGCTGCATCGCGCGAGCATCCCAGGCTGACCAACTGATCAGCACCCGCTTGGATCGGCCGCTGAGCGAGATCTCGCCAATTGAGCGGGTGGTGCTATGGATCGGCGTCTATGAAATGCAGCACTGCCCGGATGTACCCTGGCGCGTAGTGCTCAATGAATGCGTGGAGCTGGCTAAAGAATTTGGCGGTACCGATGGCCATAAATACGTCAATGCGGTGCTCAATGGCCTGGCGCCCGAACTACGCGCCCTGGAAGTGCAGGCCGACCGCGCAGCGCGCCACAGTGCCTGAGCCCTGCCCGTCCATGCAAATTTCCCGGCGCGCCCAAGCCATTGAACCTTTTTATGTGATGGAAGTGGCCAAGGCCGCCTCCGCGTTGGCACAGCAGGTGCAAGACAGTGCGCGGCCCATGGTGTTTCTCAACATCGGCGAGCCTGATTTCACCGCGCCACCCTTGGTGCAAGAGGCCGCGCAGCGCGCTATCAGCGCCGGCCTGAGCCAGTACACCCAAGCCACCGGATTGCCAGCGCTGCGTGAACGCATCAGCCGCTGGTACCTCCAGCGCTTCGGGCTGGACATTGCAGCGAGCCGTATCGTCGTGACGGCCGGCGCATCGGCAGCCTTGCAAATGGCCTGCCTGGCGCTGCTTGATGCCGGAGACGAAGTACTGATGCCCGACCCCAGCTACCCCTGCAACCGGCATTTCGTCAGCGCGGCCGATGCGCGCGCCATCTTGTTGCCGACCACCGCTGCCCAGCGCTTTCAACTCAGCGCAGATCAAGTACGAGAGGCCTGGGGCCCCAAAACCCGTGGCGTCTTGCTGGCCTCGCCCTCCAACCCCACCGGCAGCTCGATCGACCCGGCTGAAATGGCGCGCATCCATGCGGTGGTGCAGTCGCGCGGCGGCATCACCCTGGTCGATGAAATTTACCTGCCTCTGAGCTATGACGCGCATTTCGGCTTAAGCGCCCTGGCTTTGGATGACTCGGTCATCAGTATCAACAGCTTTAGCAAATACTTCAATATGACCGGCTGGCGCCTGGGCTGGATGGTGCTGCCCCCGGCCCTGGTGCAGGTGATAGAGCGGCTTGCGCAAAACCTGTTTATCTGCCCGAGTACGATTGCCCAGCACGCTGCGCTGGCCTGCTTTGAAGATGAAAGTATCGCGCTGTATGAAAGCCGCCGCCAGGCCTTTGCACAGCGGCGCGATTACTTTGTCCCGGCGCTCACTGCGCTGGGGCTGACGGTACCAGTGATGCCTGACGGCGCTTTTTACGCTTGGGCCGATTGCACCGATGCCTGTGCGCGCTTAGGGATCAAAGACAGCTGTGATTTTTCTTTTGCCGTGATGGATCGCGCCCATGTTGCCATCACACCAGGGCGCGATTTCGGCCCTGCCCACGGCGCGCAATTTGTGCGTTTTTCCACCGCCAGCTCCATGGAACAATTGCAGACCGCTATTGCGCGGCTGCGGGCCATGCTGGCCGGATAATGCGCGCTTTGCCGCAGGCGTTTTTCACCTACAAGGCCTATCCATGAATCAGGACCTCGATATTCTTCAACTCGTGTTGCATGCCAGCTGGGTAGTGCAGTTGGTGATGCTCTCATTGATGCTGGTCTCCATTGCCAGTTGGGCGGCCATCTTCCGCAAAATATTTGCACTGCAGCGCGTCAAATCACTCAACGAAGTGTTTGAGCGCGAATTCTGGTCCGGCTCCAGCCTCAACGAGCTTTACACCACGGCGGCGAGCAAAGGCGTCAATTCCGGCCCCATGGAACGCATCTTTGCCAGCGGCATGCGCGAATTTCAAAAATTGCGCGAACGCCGTGTGAGCGACGTCGCCACTTTGATGGACGGCGCCCGCCGTGCCATGCGCGCCAGTTTCCAGCGCGAGATGGACGAAGTGGAAAGCAATTTGTCTTTCCTGGCCTCAGTAGGTTCGGTTTCGCCCTATGTGGGCCTGTTCGGTACGGTGTGGGGCATCATGCACGCCTTTACTGGCCTGGCGGCTTTACAGCAAGTGACGCTGGCGACCGTGGCGCCGGGTATTGCCGAGGCGCTGGTGGCCACCGCCATTGGGCTGTTTGCCGCCATACCGGCCGTCATTGCCTACAACCGGTTTGCGCGTGACCTGGACCGCATTGCCATCAACCACGAAACCTTTATTGAAGAGTTTTCCAACATCCTGCAGCGCAATGTCAGCGCGCAGGCCACTACCAGCGCGCCGCGTTAAACCCATGGTGCTGCCATTGCATCTAGGACAGGAGTAGCCCATGCCCGCAGTCAGTTCCCGGGGTCGCGGCAGACGTACCATCAGCGAACCCAATATGGTGCCCTTCATCGATGTGATGCTGGTGTTATTGATCATCTTTATGGTGACTGCGCCTCTGATTTCACCTAGCGTGGTGGACCTGCCCAGCGTGGGCAGCGCGGCCAAGCAAGCGGATGTGGTGATTCAGATCATCGTGGGTAAAGACAATACCCTGGAAATCAAAGGCCAAGGTGCTGCCAGTGCCGTCACCCTAGAGAACCTGGCCGGTGCGGTGCGCAAAGCCCAAGCAGCCCATCCGCCCAATACGAGCGCTGTGGTGATCAGCGCGGACAAAAGCGTGCAGTATGAGCGGGTGGTCAAGGTCATGGATACCTTGCAGCGTGCAGGCATTCCGCGCATCGGCTTGTCGGTGCAACTGGCACCCTGAACAGCATGGCGACGGCCCAGGCACACAGCGATTTTTTGCCTCCACCTGCTCCGGGTTTGGGCCGGGCCTTGGTGCTTGCGCTTATTGCGCATGGCTTGCTGGTGCTAGCCCTGACCTATGCCGTGCCCTGGCACCTGCAAACGCCAAACGCCACCTTCAGTGCCGAACTGTGGGCACCCTTGCCGATGGAAGCTGCTCCGCCCGCACCACCGCCCGAACCGCCGACGCCGGAAGTGGAAAGTATCGTCGCGCCGCCTGTACCGGTACCCGAACCTGCGCGCACCGCGCCACCGCCCAGCCCCAATCTGGACGCAGATATTGCCACCGCCGAGCGTAAAGCGCAGGAAAAAAAGAAGCAGCAAGAGCGCCGCCAGACTGAAAAACGCGAACTGGAGCAGCGCAAAGAGGAAACACTGAAAGCTGAGAAGCAAAAAGCCGAGGAATCCAAGCGGCGTAAGGAGCTTGACGCCGCCAAGGCGCAAGATGCCAAGCGCCTCAAAGAAATTGAAGCGGCCAAAGTCGCCGAAAAAAAGCGCCTGAAAGACCAGGAAATCGCCAAGCAGCAGGAAGCCGATCGTCTGCGCGAAGAGCAGGCGCAAAGCGAGATTTTGCGCAAGGACGCGCGTGAGCGCGCCCTCAAACTCGCCGGTGCGGCCGCCGGCAGTGGAAGTACCAGTTCGACTGGAACTGCCGCCCAAAGCGCCGGCCCCAGCGCCAAATACGGTGCCAAGGTGGTGGCTGCGATTCGGCCCAATATTGCATCCATCAAGGAATTGAGTGCCAGCCTGACTGCGGAATACGATGTCTATACCGATGCCAGCGGCAAAATCATGAGTGCCAAAATTCGCAAGCGCAGCGGCGACGCTTATTGGGACGATGCAGCACTTAGCGCGATTTTGAAAACCGAAAAACTGCCTTTTGACGAGGACGGGCGGGTGCCCTCCCCGATGACTATTAGCCTGCGCCCGCGCGACTGATGCCGCCCCAAGCCAGGGCGCGCTGCCCTTACTCGTAGGCCACGACTGCACGCCCCTGGTCGGCATGGGCGCGCCAGCGGGCCAGCGCGGCATCACTCGGGTAAAAGCGGGCAGCCTCGCCCAGTTGCAGCTCGGCGCAGGCGCCTTCTGCGGGCAGGCCCTGCGGGAGGGTGGCGGGCGGGCATTCCAGAACAAAACGCACAGCCAAGCCGCGCACCAATTCCCCCTGCTCGCTCATTTCGCGCTTGGCAGGAAATTCGCGCAGCAACTGGGCCACATCGGGCGCACGGCCGTCGGCTTTCACGGCGACGCGTAAATAGCGCCCGAAACGGCAGCGTGCCTGCTCCAGGTCCCACATCTGGGTAATCGTCAATTGCATGCCGCCGGAGAAGCGATCGGCCTGCACTTTGCCCATGGCGATGACCAGCGCGTCTTCCTTGAACCAGTGCTTGTGCGGGTTGATGAGCGCTTCTTCCGCGCGCGCCTCAATAGCGCCGGACTTGTCGTCGAGTTTGAACAGCGCGAGTTTGCCGCGCTGGCCATTGATGATGCGCATATCGGTGACGATACCGGCCAGCAATTGCGGCTCGCGGGTTTCCAGCAATTCCTCAATCGGACGCTTGGCAAAGCGGCGCACTTCCTGCGCCACTTCGTCAAACAAGTGGCCGGATAAATAAAAGCCGATGGCGGTTTTTTCTTGGGTGAGCCGCTCTTTCACGCCCCAGGGCAAGGCTGCCACCAGTTCGGGTTCCTGGGTACTGGAGCCATGGGCATCGCCGTCACCCGTGTCAAACAGTCCAACCTGGTGCACATTGGCGCTGGCGGCCGCAGCAAATTCGAAGGCCCGGTCTGTCGAGGCCAATAAGCAGGCGCGGTTGAGCTCCAAGGTGTCAAAAGCACCGGCTTTGATCAGCGCCTCAACGCAGCGCTTATTCATACGGCTGCGTTCGACGCGGCGGCAAAAATCAAACAGGCTGGTAAACGGGCCAGGCTCTGCCGTGGGGCCGCGCCCCTCGCGCGCTGCCACGATCGCCTCAATGGCCTGCTGACCCGTGCCTTTAATGGCACCTAAGCCATAACGGATTTCGCGGTTGGAGATGGGTTCGAAGCGGTGTATGCCCCGGTTGATATTGGGCGGCTCAAACTCAATGCCCAGACGTTCGGCGTCTTCAAACAAGAGTTTGAGCTTGTCGGTGTTGTCCATCTCCACCGTCATATTGGCGCAGAAAAACTCGGCCGTGTAATGCACCTTGATCCAGGCCGTGTGGTAGGCCAGCAGCGAGTAAGCGGCGGCATGCGACTTGTTAAAGCCGTAGCCGGCAAAGCGCTCCATCAAGTCAAAAATTTCGTCGGCTTTTTCCTCGCTGATTTGGTTTTTTGCCGCACCGGTGCGAAAGATGGCCCGGTGCTCCGCCATTTCCTCGGCTTTTTTCTTGCCCATGGCCCGGCGCAACATATCGGCGCCGCCCAGCGAGTAGCCGCCCAGAATCTGCGCGGTCTGCATCACCTGTTCCTGGTACACCATGATGCCGTAGGTCTCAGACAGCATCTCGGCCACCAGCGGGTGCGGGTACTCCACTTCCTCACGCCCATGCTTGCGTGCCACAAAGCTGGGTATCAAGTCCATCGGGCCGGGGCGGTACAAAGCGTTGAGCGCAATCAGGTCTTCCAGGCGGGTGGGCTTGGCGTCGCGCAGCATGCCCTGCATGCCGCGGCTTTCAAACTGGAACACCGCTTCGGTCTGCCCGGCGGAAAACAGGCGGTAGACCGCCTCGTCATCCAGTGGCAGGTCTTCGTAATTGAACCGCTCCTGGCCTCGGTGGCGCGCCCGGATGAGGGCGCGCGCATTCTCCAAAATCGTCAGCGTGGCCAGGCCCAAAAAGTCAAATTTCACCAGGCCAATGGCCTCGACATCGTCTTTGTCGAACTGGCTCACCGCAGACTCGCTGCCCGGCTGCTGGTAGAGCGGGCAAAAATCGGTGAGCTTGCCCGGCGCGATCAGCACGCCGCCGGCGTGCATGCCGACGTTGCGCGTCAAGCCTTCGAGCTTGCGTGCCAGTTCCAAGAGTGTCTTGACGTCTTCTTCCTGGGCTTCGCGCTGCGCGAGCAGGGGCTCGGCTTCGCTGGCATACACCGTTTTGTCGTCTTTTTTGCGATCAGCCGCAGGCGGCGGCAACTGCAGCGTGACCGAGGTGCCCGGCTTGTTCGGAATGAGTTTGCTGATGCCATCGCAAAAGTTATAGCCAAGGTCCAGCACGCGACCGACGTCGCGAATGGCGGCGCGCGCGGCCATAGTGCCGAAGGTCACGATTTGGCTGACCGCCGCTTTGCCGTATTTGTCTTTGACGTAATCAATTACGCGGTCGCGGTTGGTCTGGCAAAAGTCAATATCAAAGTCGGGCATGGAAACCCGCTCAGGATTGAGAAAACGTTCAAAAAGCAGGTTGTAGCGCAACGGGTCCAGGTCGGTAATTTTGAGCGAATAAGCCACCAGCGAACCGGCACCCGAACCGCGCCCCGGCCCCACCGGACAGCCATTGTTTTTCGCCCAATTGATAAAGTCGCCCACAATCAAAAAATAACCCGGGAAGCCCATTTTGATAATGGTTTGCAGCTCAAACTCCAGGCGCTCTTGGTAGCGCGGCATCTCGCTGCCGCGCTGAGTCTCATCCGGATACAGATGCGCCATGCGCTCTTGCAAACCCGCTTGCGAGGCATGGCGAAAATAATCCTCTGGGCTCATGCGCACGCCATCTACCAAGGGCGTGGGGAAATCGGGCAATTGCGGCTTACCCAGCACCAGACTTAAGTTGCAGCGCTTGGCGATTTCCAGCGTATTGGCCAGCGCTGAGGGTATGTCGGCGAACAATGCCTGCATTTGGGCGCTGGACTTGAAATACTGTTCGCGCGTAAAGCGGCGGACCCGGCGCGGGTTGCTGAGCAACTCGCCATCGGAAATACACACACGGGCCTCATGCGCTTCAAAATCATCGGCGTGGGCAAACTGCACCGGGTGCGTGGCTACCACCGGCAAATGCATGCGCGCGGCCAGTTGCACGGCGGCACGCACATGGGATTCGTCCTCGGGACGACCCGCACGCTGCAACTCCAGGTAAAAGCGATGCGGAAACAGGCTGGACAGCTGCAAAGCGCAATCATGGGCGCGCGATTGGTCGCCTTGCAGCAGCGCCTGGCCCACCGGGCCGGCCTGTGCGCCGCACAAACAGATCAAGCCGGCGTTGAGTTCCTGCAACCACGCTTTGCGCAGCAGCACCTGCGCTTTACCGGTGTTTTGTGTGTGGCCGCGCGCCAGTAATTCGGAGAGATTCAAATAGCCTTGGGCGTTTTGCACCAGCAGCACCATGCGCGAGCTCAAGGAAGCATCAGCCGCAAAGCCCTCGACCATCACCTCGGCACCGATCAGCGGCTTGACGCCCTCACCTCGACAAGCACGGTAGAACTTGACGGTGGCAAACAGGTTATTGAGGTCTGCGATAGCCAGCGCAGGCTGGCTATCGGACGCAGCCAATTGCGCCACCTCATCGACCCGGGTAGTGCCGTCCACGACGGAAAATTCGGTGTGCAGGCGCAGGTGAACAAACATGGCTGCATTGTAGGTAGCGGCATCACCCCGGGCAGCGCCTGAACCCGCGCAACCCATTTGCCTGTAAGTCGGCGCACCCGCCATGTTTGTCCGCCCCGCTTCTCACCTGGCTATAATCGAGGGCTTTGCTGCTTACGCTGTCCCACGGGCAGGCCGCTTGGCAGCAACGGGTTACCGCCACCCGGATTTTGGCGAGGTGAGGTTGGGTTGCGCTGACTTGTCAGGCACAGCCGGGCCGTTTAAATGTATCGGAGTGTCCCAATGGCACGCGTATGTGAAGTCACGGGCAAAGGCCCTATGGTCGGAAACAATGTTTCTCACGCCAACAACAAAACCAAGCGCCGTTTTCTGCCCAATCTGCAGTACCGCCGTTTTTGGGTTGAATCTGAAAACCGCTGGGTGCGTCTGCGTATTTCAAACGCCGGCCTGCGCCTGATCGACAAAAACGGCATTGACGCCGTGCTCGCAGACCTGCGCGCACGCGGCCAGGCATAAGGAGTAACACCATGGCAAGCAAAGGCGGACGCGAAAAAATCAAGCTCGAATCCACAGCGGGCACCGGTCACTTCTATACGACCAGCAAAAATAAGAAAACCATGCCCGAGAAAATGCTGATCAAGAAATTTGATCCCAAAGCGCGCAAGCATGTGGACTACAAAGAAACCAAACTGAAGTAAACCTTCCATCTGGCACGCAAAAAAGCCCGCTGTCGCGGGCTTTTTTGCGTCTAAACTGGACTTCGCAAGCAGTTCCAGTCAGGCTGAGCAGGCGCCCACGGCGCCCGAACGCTGTACCTAGGCCAGTTGCGTGGAACGCAGTTTGAAGGAGAACTCGCGCAGGGTGGCGATACCGCTGTCCTCGGCCCGGTGGCACCAGGCGGCTAGATCGGAAGTGAGCTGCTCGCGGGACACGGCGGTGTTGAGCCACATTTGACGCAATTCCTCGCGCATAGTGACCATTTTGTCCAGCGCCGGCGAGGCCGCTCGGGCCAGCGCCAACTGCGGGATCGCCGCTGCCGGGATATTTTCGGCATAGCGGTGCGCCCACAATTTGGCCGCTTTGATAGCCGCTGTATCCGCGCTGCGGGCTTTCATGGCTGAAAGCTCCTGACGCACAGTGGCCTGCATTTGCTTGGCAAAGCCGGCCATGATTTCATAGCGGTTGGCAATCAGCGCTTCCAAGGTCTTTTCGTCAGCTACCGGCCGCACATCGCCATACGCGGCTTTGGGTGGCGTTTTTTTCACATGCGCCAGACCGGCGAACTGCAGTATCGAGATATACATCCAGCCAATATCAAACTCATAGGGTTTGACCGAGAGCTTGGCCGAGGTGGGGTAGGTGTGGTGGTTGTTATGCAATTCCTCGCCGGCAATGATGATGCCCCAGGGGGAGATGTTGGTGCTGGCGTCGGGGGATTCAAAGTTGCGATAGCCCCAGAAGTGTGCCGCACCATTGATGATGCCCGCAGCGGTAATCGGTGTCCAGGCCATTTGCACCGCCCACACCGTCAGGCCCAGGGCGCCGAACAGCGAGAGATCGATAATCAGCATCAAGCCCACGCCTTGCCAGGAGAAACGGGTGTAGAGATTGCGTTCAATCCAGTCGTCCGGCGTGCCGTGACCGTAGCGCACCATGGTTTCTTTGTTCTTGGACTCGGCCCGGTACAACTCAGCGCCTTGGAACAAGACTTTGCGGATACCGTAAACCTGCGGGCTGTGCGGATCATCGGCTTGCTCGCATTTGGCGTGGTGCTTGCGGTGTATGGCCGCCCACTCTTTGGTGACCTGGCCGGTCGTCAACCACAGCCACAAACGGAAAAAATGGGCCACTGCGGGGTGCAGGTCTAAGGCGCGGTGCGCCTGATGGCGATGCAAGAACACAGTCACACTGATCATGGTGATGTGGGTCAGCGCCAAGGTGAATAAAACAATTTGCCACCAGGCCAGATGCCAGGTCCCATGGCCGAGCCACTCCAGAATGGCGTTGAACATTGCCGAATCGGTCAAAAACATGGATCTGCATCTTTCGTTATGTGAGGCGGTGCATGCATGGTACACAGCCCTATCAGCCCCCTAGGCAAGCACGCTATTGTAAAAAAGATGGGGCTGGTTTGTCGCTGCAAAAGGGCTCTGGAGCAAGAAATAGGGCACATTAAGCATTTAAACCTGCGTTAACAGGCTATTTTTTCTGCCAAACCGCCGCGAAAAAGCCATCGGTTGCATGCCTTTGGGGCCATAAGCGCAAGTATTGACCCCCTTCTGCCCCCCCGGCACACAAGCTGGCAGCATCGGCAAGCTTGAGCCCAGTCAAGATGGCGGCGACCTCCATAGACTCAAAACCCGGGTTGGCAGCGCTAAAGGCCCGGGCAATGTCTTCGTTTTCCTGAGGCAACAAGCTACAGGTGGCATACACCAGGCGCCCGCCCACTTTCAACAAGCGCGAGGCACTCTGCAAAATCGCCGCCTGTAAAACCGCCATTTCCTGCACCGACTGCGGGCTTTGGCGCCATTTGAGGTCCGGATTGCGGCGCAGCGTGCCCAAGCCCGAACAAGGCGCATCGACCAGCACGCGGTCGATCTTGCCCGACAAGCGCTTGACCCGGTCATCGCGCTCATGGGCAATCGCCGCAGGGTGCACATTGGATAAACCACTGCGCGCCATGCGCGGCTTGAAAGCGTCCAGCCGGTGCGCCGACGTATCAAAAGCGTACAGGCGGCCGGTGCTGCGCATGGAGGCGCCTATGGCAAGTGTCTTACCCCCGGCACCGGCGCAAAAATCCACCACCATCTCGCCGCGTTTGGCGTCCAGCAGCATGGCCAAAATTTGCGAGCCTTCATCCTGTACTTCAAAGTCACCGCGCAAAAAGGCTTCGTGCTTGTTTAGCGCAGGCTTGCCTGCAATGCGCAAACCCCAGGGCGAATACGGCGTAGGCAGGGCTTTGATGCCCGAAGCGGCCAGGGCTTTTTGCACATCGGCCCGCTTGGCCTTGAAGTCGTTCACGCGCAAATCCAAGCCCGCGCCTTGGTTCATTTGCTCCACCAGGGGCCAGAAGTCTCCGCCCAGTTGGTCTTTCAGGGGTTGCACCAGCCATTCAGGCAAGTTATGCCGGTGGCGCTCCATCAAATCATCGGGTTTGACTTTCTCGCAAGCGTCCAACCAATTTTTTTCCTGGTCGGTGAGCGCGCTGCGCAAAAAGTCGCCCGGCCCGTAAAAACCCAAAATCGCCAGGCGCCGCTCTTTGGGGCCGCTGCCCGAGGGCGCCAAGTGGTCAAACAAGAGCTTTTTACGCAACACGGTGTAAACGGTTTCGGCCATGGTGGCGCGTTCGCGCGGCCCCAGGCCTTTGTGGTCTCTGAAAAACCGCGATACGGTGGCATCGGCGGGATGTTCAAATCGCAGGGTCAGCCGCACCAATTCGGCGCAGGCGTCTAATAAAGCTTTTGGATGCATAAGCAGCGCATTGTCCCATGCAAGATGAAGACCTTCCCCCTTTGATCCAGACACCGCCCGGCCTGTACCGCCATTACAAAGGCGGCATGTACGCGGTCTTGGCGACCACACGCCATAGCGAAAGCCTCGAGCCCATGACTTTGTACCGCGCACTGTATGGCACACACGGCCTGTGGGTGCGCCCCGCGGCCATGTTTGACGAGATAGTGCTGTGGGAAGGCGCACAGCAACGCCGCTTCACCCGCATCGGCGCCCTGCCAGCGGGCGCCTTGGACCTGGCTAGCTAATCCCTGCCGCCAAAAGCCTGCGCACCGCGCGCGGGTAAATCAGGTGTTCGGTGGCCAGCACGCGCGCCGCCAGGCTTTGCGCGTCGTCATGGGGCAGTACCGGCACCACCGATTGTTCCAAGATGGCGCCCTCGTCCAGCACTTCGGTTACGCGGTGCACCGTGGCACCGGCAAACTTGCAACCGGCGGCAATCGCCCGCTCGTGGGTGTGCAAACCCGTAAACGCGGGCAGCAGCGAGGGATGGATATTGACCAAGCGCCCGGCATGTCTTTGCACAAAGGCCGGGGTCAAGATGCGCATAAAGCCGGCCAGCAAGACCAGCGGCGGCTTGTCAGTACCGGCACAGGAGTCAATGGCCTGGGCCAACGCGGCGTCAAATGCCGCGCGGTCGGGAAAGTCCGCGTGGGCAAGCGTTTGGGTGGCGATGCCTTGCTGCTGCGCCCAGCGCAAGCCCGCGGCATCGACCCGGTTGCTGATGACCGCGGCAATACGCGCGTCGTAACGCGCAGCCCAGTCTTCCCGCTGCGCCGCGCGAACCAGTGCGGCCATATTGGAGCCGCCGCCGGAAATCAAAATCACAATCGCTTGCATAAGCGGCCGATTATCCGGCGCAGAGCGCGCACGGCAAATACCCACGCAGCCCCAGCCCATGTCGCAACACTGACAGAAAAAAACGAACGACCGTGCTAAAAACGCCATAAGGGCAAAATGCCCGTACCGATAGATCACCTGGAGACGCCTTTATGGATTTGGCATTTACCCCCGAAGAGTTGGGTTTTCGTGAAGAGATACGCGCCTGGGTCCACTCCCATCTGCCGCAGGACATTGCACACAAAGTCCACAACGCCCTGCAATTGACGCGGGAAGATATGCAGCGCTGGGGCCAAATTTTGGGCAAAAAAGGCTGGCTGGGCCACGCCTGGCCCAAGGAATTTGGCGGTCCAGGCTGGAACGCGATCCAAAAACATTTGTTCGAAGAAGAGTGCGCCTTGGCCGGTGCGCCGCGTGTGGTGCCCTTTGGGCCCGTAATGGTGGCACCGGTGATCATGGCTTTTGGCAACGCCGAGCAGCAACAGCGTTTTTTGCCGGGTATTGCCAGTGGCGAGGTATGGTGGAGCCAGGGCTATAGCGAACCGGGATCGGGTTCGGACCTGGCCTCGCTCAAAACCCGCGCCGAGCGGGTGGGTGACAAATACGTGGTCAACGGCCAAAAAACCTGGACCACTTTGGGCCAGTACGGCGAATGGATTTTCTGCCTGGTGCGCACTGCCGCCGAAGGCAAACCGCAAAACGGCATCAGCTTTTTGCTCATCGACATGAAGTCGCCCGGCGTCACCGTGCGGCCCATCATCTTGCTGGACGGCTCGGCTGAAGTGAACGAGGTGTTTTTTGACAACGTGCAAGTGCCAGCGGAAAACCTCATCGGCGAAGAAAACAAGGGCTGGAATTACGCCAAATACTTGTTGGCCCATGAGCGTACCAATATTGCGGACGTCAACCGCGCCAAGCGCGAACTCGAACGCCTCAAACGCATCGCCAAAACTGAAGGCGTCTATGAGGACAGCCGCTTTCGCGACGAAATTGCCAAGCTCGAAGTCGATGTCGTGGCTTTAGAGATGATGGTGCTGCGCGTGCTGTCTGCAGAAAAGGCCGGTAAACAGTCGCTCGATATTGCGGGCTTGCTAAAAATCCGCGGCAGCGAGATTCAGCAGCGCTACAGCGAACTGATGATGCTGGCGGCCGGACCCTTCGCCCTGCCCTTGATCCGTGAGGCCATGGAAGCTGGCTGGCAGGGTGACCATGTCGGCCATGCGCATTGCGCGCCCTTGGCATCGACTTATTTCAATATGCGCAAAACCACGATTTACGGCGGTAGCAACGAAGTGCAGCGCAATATCGTCTCGCAATTTGTGCTGGGCTAATTGGCCGCAGACACCGAAGGAAACACACCATGGATTTCGATTTTTCTGACGACCAAGAACAACTGCGCGACGCGGTACGCAAATGGGTGGACAAGGCTTACAGCTTTGAACGCCGCCGTAGCATTGAACAGGCCGGCGGCTTTGACCGTGGCGCCTGGAATGAACTGGCAGAGCTTGGCCTGTGCGGCCTGTATGTCAGCGAAGACGATGGCGGCATGGGCATGGGCCCGGTCGAAGGCATGGTCGTAATGGAAGAACTAGGAAGGGGTATCGTGCTTGAACCCTTGGCGCAAGCGCTGGCTTGCGGCGCGCTGTTGTCGGGCTATGCCGACGAGCAGACCAAGGCACAGTGGCTGCCCAAGGTGTGCAGTGGCGAAGCCTTGGTGGTCCTGGCTGCCCAGGAGCAGGGCAATCGCTACCGGCTCGATGCTTCTTCCTGCACCACCACGGCGGCCGGGGGCAGCTACCAGATCAGCGGCGCCAAAAGCCTGGTGCCCGCTGGTGACCAGGCGGATGCGTTTTTGCTGTCAGCCAAGCTTGACGGCGCGCTAGCCCTGTTTTTGGTGGCGCGCCAGGCTGGCGGCGTGCAAACGCGTGGCTACGGCACGCAAGACGGCGGGCGGGCGGCAGAACTGCAAATGCACCATGCGCCAGCCACCCTGGTCACCCGCCATGGGCTCACAGCGCTGGAACATGCCATAGACATTGGCATCGCTGCCTTATGCGCTCAGGCGGTGGGCGCCATGGACAAGACCTTGGCCATGACGGCGGAGTACATGAATACGCGCAAACAGTTTGGCGCGACCTTGTCCAGCTTCCAGGCCCTGCGCCACCGTGCGGCGGACATGAAGATGCAAGTGGAGCTGGGCCGCTCTATGAGCTACTACGCCAGTCTCAAGCTCAATGCGCCGGCGCCGGAGCGCCGCGCCGCCATGGCCCGCGCCAAGTACCAGATCGGCCAGTCCATGCGCTACGTCGGCCAGCAAGCAGTGCAATTACACGGCGGTATCGGCGTAACCAATGAGTACATGGTCAGCCATTACTTCAAGGCCATGACCCAAATGGAAATGAGCTACGGCGACAGCATGCACCAGCTCGGTGAAGTGGCGACACGTATGCAGGATACGGCCGGCGTGTTTGCCTAAGGCCGGACACCTTGCTGGGCCTGCCGCGCAGCGGCTGCGCGGCGCCCAAAAGTCCCATCACTGAGCAGGAGCGCAGCTGCACCCACGCGCTTACAGCCAAATGGTTTGCGCCCGCCCGGCTCGGGAGCAGCCAATGCGCTGCCTTGGTCTGCTGCCCCGCAGACATTGCGCGGCCATACAGTGCAGATAAGATGCTTGCGTTGCGAGTTGCCAGCTTGCGCCGTCCTAGGCTCGCTCGATCCAGTACCTTCGAGTAATTTTTGCCCTCACTTAAAAATGAAAAAAACGCGTTTAATTTCGTTGCGAAACGCCAGCCTTTGTTTGAGCCTTTCGGTGATGTTGCTCAGCGCTTGCGGCAACAAAGACGCGGCGCCTGCGGGGGCAGATACAACGGGCACTAGCGCAAGCGCAACGCCTACCAGCGCGGCGGCATCGGCGCCTGCGACACCTGCCAGCGGGGCATCCGCTGCGGCAACGCCGATGCCACCGGTCACCGTCGGCACCGTGGCCGTAGAGCAAAAAGATTTGGCCGTACGCCTGCGGGCCTCTGGCGTGGTATCCCCCATTAACAGCGTGGACGTGAAGGCGCAAACCAATTCCATCATCGCCAAAGTGCATGTGCGTGACGGGCAATTCGTAAAAAATGGTGATTTGTTGTTTACCCTGGACGCTCGCACCGAAGATGCCAATATTGTCAAAGCCCAGGCCCAGTTAGCCAAGGACAGTGCCTCATTGGCCGATGCCCAGCGACAACTCAAGCGCGCGCAAGACCTGGCAGCGCAAAACTTTATCGCCCAGGGCCAGGTGGACACAGCAAAAGCCAATGTCGAAGTGTGGACGGCCACGGTCAACGCGGACAATGCGGCTATCGACGGCGCCCGCGTAGCCCAATCCTATGCACGCATCCTGGCACCGCAAGCGGGCCGTATCGGCACCGTCAATGTCTCCAATGGCGCCACCGT
>CAMBFO010000026.1 GCA_945865675.1 Comamonas sp. lk | reverse complement strand
GATGCCGCGTATCACCTCGGTGGTGCCGTAGCTTTTGCGTATGCCTTGCAGCGTGACGGTACCCATGGGTGTGTTCCTTGTTGCGGTGGGCGCTATCAGGCGGCGCGCTGCGCCTGGGCATCGCCGGCCAGAAAGTCGCGGTACCACTTAGCGCTGTCTTTGAGGGTGCGCTGCTGGGTGTCGTAATCCACATACACAATGCCAAAGCGTTTGGCATAGCCCGAAGCCCACTCGAAGTTGTCCATCAGGCTCCAGACCATATAGCCCTTCATAGGCACGCCTTGCTCCATGGCGTGGTGCACCGCCTCGATATGGGTTTGCAGGTAGCGCACGCGGTCGGCGTCATGCACCTGGCCGTTGACCAGGGGGTCTTTGAAGGCGCCACCGTTTTCAGTGATCAACAGCGAGGGCACGGGATAGTCCTGGTGCAAACGCACCAGCAACTCGGTCAGGCCCTGGGGATACACCTCCCAGTCCATTTCAGTCACTTCCAGACCGCTGCTGCGCACGTCATAGCTACCCTGTGCGCGCACTACGCTGCGCGAGTAGTAGTTGATGCCCATGAAGTCCAGGGGCGTGGCGATGATGTCCATATCGCCTTCGTGCACCGGCGGCGCGTCGCCGCCCAGGTGTTCCAGGATGTCTTGCGGGTAGCTGGCTTTGTAGAGCGGGTCCATAAACCAGCGCACCAGGCGGCCATCGTCGAGCCGGGCTTTAGCCAGGTCCTGCGGGCTGTCGGTGGCGGCCTGGACCGGGGAGAGATTGAGAACAATGCCCAGTTCCGCTTTGCAACCGGCTTGGCGCAGGGCGCGCACTGCCATGCCGTGGCTGAGCAGCAAGTGGTGGGCTGCGCGCATGGCGACACCACGCTCTTTGATACCCGGGGCGAAGATGCCGGTCTCGTAGCCCAAGATCGCCATGACCCAGGGTTCGTTGTGGGTGGCAATCGAGACCACGCGGTCGCCCAGGCGTTGGTGCATGCCCAAGGCGTATTCGACAAAGCGATGCGTGATGTCGCGGTTGGCCCAGCCGCCCTGGTCTTGCAAGGCTTGGGGCAAGTCCCAGTGGTTGAGCGTGAGGTAAGGTGCCAGGCCGCGCTCTAACATGCCATCGACCAGGCGCTCGTAAAAGTCCAGGCCTTGGCGGTTCCAGGCACCGCTACCTAAGGGCTGCACGCGCGGCCAGGACACTGAAAAGCGGTAGGTGTTAACGCCCAGCTTGGCGATCAGGTCCAAGTCCGATTGCCAACGCTGGTAGTGCTCGCAGGCGCGGCTGCCATCCGTGCCGTCGGCGATGGTGCCGGGCTGGGCGCAAAACGTATCCCAAACCGACGGGCCACGCCCATCGCTGCTTGTGGCGCCTTCTATTTGGAACGCACTGGTGGCAACGCCCCAGACGAAATCGTGCGGGAAACGGGCTTTGAGTTCTAAGTCAGTAAGGGGGGACATGGTTTCTGTTATCGACAGTTTGGTGTTCGAGTGCAAGAGGTATTTATTTCACCGCGCCTGCGGTCAGGCCGTCGATCAAGCGGCGCGAGGAAATCGCAAACAAGACCAACAGTGGCAAGGTAGCGATGGCCGAACCAGCCATGACAGCGCCCCATTCGGTATTAACCGGGCTTTGCATGCTGCGCAGGGCCAGCGGCAAGGTGTACATCTCGGGGGAACGCATGACGATCAGCGGACCGATAAAGTTATTCCACGAGGCGATAAAGGTGATCAGCCCCAGCGTACCCATGGCCGGTTTGAGCAGGGGCACCACGATGCGCCAGTAAATGCCCAACTCGCCGCAGCCGTCCATGCGGGCCGCTTCGATCAGCTCGCGCGGTATGGCGCTGGTGATGAACTGGCGCATCATGAAAATGCCGAAAGCGCTGGCAGCACCGGGGATGTAGAGCGCGCGTGGCTGGTCGATCCAGCCAAAAGCGTCCATGATCATGAAGCTGGGGATCATGCCCAGAAAAGAGGGCAACAGCATGGTGCCCATGACCAGGGTGAACAAGGGCTGCTTGAAACGGAAGTCAAACATCGCAAACGCATAACCGCCCATAGAGCAAAACAAAAGCGTCAGCGCGGTGGAGGCCAAGCCCACATACAGACTCCAGCCCAGGCTGCGCCAAAAGGGGATCTTGGTGGTCAAGATATCCATATTGGCCATAAAGCTATCGCCGAAAAACAAGGGAGGCGGCAGGTTGAATATTTCGGTGCGCGAATGGCTGGCAAACACGAACATGAAATAAAAGGGCAGCAGCATCACCACTGCGCCCAATGCCACCATGGCATAGGCGGCGCGCGGTGCGAGTTGGCTGGGGGCGGATGGTGCGCTGCTCATGCAGAAGGACCGCGCGGCTTGAAGGCGCGGTTGGTCAGCCAGGTCAGCAAGGCCACAAACACAAACAAAAGCCACGACAAGGCGCTAGCGCCTCCAAAGTCATTGAACTCGAAGGCCGTGCGGTACATATACATGGCCGTGGTCATGCCACTTTGGTCGGTGCCGCCGCGCCCGCCGGTCAGAATGAAGGGCTCTTCAAACAACTGCAAACCCCCCACCACGCTGAGCGTGACGCCGAAATAAATCATGGGCTGCAAGCTGGGCAGCGTAATAAACCAGAACTGCTGCCAGCGCCCTGCACCATCCATGGTGGCCGCTTCGTAAATATCGGCGGGAATGGTTTGCAAGGCTGCCAGGTAGAGCACGGTGTTAAAGCCCACATAGCGCCAGAACACCACCAGCGAAATCGCCGGTTTGACGTTTTCGGCCTGGCCCAACCAGTCCACCGGCTGGGCCGGTGTGATCCAGGAAAGCCCCGGCAACTGGTGCATGGCCAGCAGCGCCTGGTTGATCAACCCGTAGTCGGTAGAAAACAAGGTGCTAAACATCATGGCGATGGCCACGGTGCTGGTGATATAGGGCAGGAAGTAGGCCCCTATCACCATATTGCGGGTGCGCTTGAAGGAGGTATGGATAAAGTAGGCCAGCGGTATGGCTACCAGGTGTTGCGGAACGCCGGACACCAGCGCCAGCCATGCGGTGTTTTTCAGGGATTTCCAAAACCATTCGTCGGTGATAGCGAAGGCAAAGTTGTCCAGTCCGACGAACTTCATGGCCGACAGACCGGCCGTGGGCTCCCAGCTTTGGAAGGCAAGGTAGAACGAAAAACAAAGGGGGAAAACGCCGAACACCAAAAACAGAACGACAAACGGGCTGAGCAACACGTAAGGCACGGCAGTTGGGGACAAACGCGGAGTCATGCAGGTGCTCAGGTTCAGGCGCTTGGCGTATGTACAGCTTCAGCGTGGATGCAGGCTTAGCGCTTGACGCGGCGCTCTAGCAAGGCCTTGGCATCGGCCAGCGCGGTGCGCACGTCCTTGCCTTGGTCCAATACTTTGTCCAGCTCGGTATTGATGATTTCGTCGGCAATCGGATCGAGCTTATGGACATTGACTGCATTGATTTTTTGCGCGGCTTCGCGCCAAATCAAGCGTGCTTTCTGGCCACCCAAAAATTCAATCGGTTGATCAAAGAAGGCGTCTTTATGGGTTTCAACAAGCGCCGGAAAGGCGTCCTGCGATTTGAAAGCGGCCAGTTGCAGCGCCGGTGTGAGCGTCATCATTTGGATAAAGTCTGCGGCCAAGGCTTTGTTCTTGGCGCCTTTGGGAATGCTGTAGAAACTGCCGCCCCAAGAACCAAATGCTTTTTCGGGCAATTGGGCGGCGCGCCATAGGCCTTTGGTTTCGGGGGCGAGCCAGTTGTTCAGGTGGCCGGCGAGCCAAGCGCCGGACATTTGGGTAGCAATAGTGCCGCGCTTAAAGCCTTCGGACCATTCGTTGGACCAGGCGCCGATTTTCCCGTCCAGCTTTTGGTCACGCACTTTTTTTGCCATCTCGAAAGCGCGCACAAAGCGGGGCGAATCCACCAACACTTTGCCGTTTTTGTCGATGTATATGGATTCACCGTTTTTCAGGTCAGCGCGGATCATGATGTCTTTGATGTCGCGTGCATGGGCCACCAAGTAGGCACCAGTGGCGGACTTGATCTTCAGGCCGGAATTAACAAAGCTGTCCCAGGACTGGGTCAGATCGGCTTCGGTAAGACCAGATTTTTTCAGGATATCGGTACGGTAGAGCAGCGTGCCGGGTCCCATGTCGGTGGGCATAGCCACAAGAGCGCCATTGGTGGAGGTGCCCTGCGCGTACGCGAAAGGTACGATACGCGCACGCTGGACTTGCATGTTGTAAGGTGCAGCGCCCAGGTCTTCCAGGCCGCCGCCTTCGGCAAAACGGCCCACGTAACCGTGCTCCACCACCATCACGTCCGGCAGCTTGGACGAGGTGGACAGCGCCGTGGTCATTGCGGTGTGGTGGTCTGCGAAGGCGCGGCTGGTGATCTTGACTTCCACGTCAGGGTGCTTTTTCTTGAAAGCCGGAATCGCCGCCTTGGCGATTTCATCCACCGCGGGGAAAGCAGCGATATGGAGCACGGTCTGCGCAAACGACGCGCCAAATGCGGTGGCCAGCCAAAGACAGGAAATTCGTAGCGAGCGGGCAAAGATTCGCTTTGTCATAGGCGCCTTTTGAGGTGATTGTGGAAAAACAGCCGGCAAAGCCGATTTCTAATGGGCTAAAGACCATTTTGAAAGCGCTTTCAACAAATTATAAGAGCGGGATTTGGGCATGCGCCCTAGGGTATTCCCGTATCAGACGCGGCGGCTGTCGCTAGATGCGCGTACCAGCAGGGCAGGGGCCGGAAGCTGCTCGGTCGGGGTATTGCCCACTAACAGCTCGAGCATGGCTGCGGCGGCAAGACGGCCCAGGTCGAAGGCCGGCTGCTGGATGGTGCTCAGGGGCGGAGTGGCGTACATCGAGGTGGGCAAGTCGTCAAAACCGACCAGGGCGACATCTTGCGGAACGCGCAAGCCACTTTGAAACAATCCCAGCGCGGCGCCTGAAGCCATCTGGTCATTGGATGCAAAGATGGCGCTAAAGGGTAGGCCTTGCTGCACCAGGTATTTGGCTGCCTCCAGGCCACTTACCTCGTGGTACTGGCCGGGTACCACCAGGCGCGGGTCAAACGCAATCTTCGCCTCGGCCAACGCATATCGGTAGCCGCGCATGCGCTCTGCGGCGTCCGGATGCTCTTCTGCGCCGGCAATAAAGGCAATTTGCCGGTGGCCTTGCCCTATCAAGTGCTCGGTGGCCATGCGCCCGCCGTTGAAGTTGTCGAAATTGAGGGAGTAGAGCTGCGGGCCGCGCAAGTCACGCCCGGTCACCACCATCGGTAAGGCCTGGGCGCAGACTTCGAGCGCGGCATCGGACAAGCGCGGCATCAGCACCACGATGCCATCGACCCTGCGCGAGCGCAGCACATCCAGGCAGCGCGCCTCGGCAGCCGGGTCCCAATGCGCGCTCATAAACAGGGGGCTGTAACCCGCAGGGTCCAAAGCGTCTTCAATTCCGCGCAAGGCCGCGCCGTAAAACGGGCTATCTATGGCCTGGGTGACGACGCCGATGCTAAAAGTTTTGCCACCCGCCAGGCCGCGGGCCAGCGGGTTGGGCACAAAGCCCAATTCCTGTGTCGCATCCACGACGGCCTGCCGCTTGGCTTCGCTGACCACGGCCGTGCCATTTAATATGCGCGACACCGTACTGGGCGATACACCAGCGCGCTTGGCCACCATTTCCAGGGTTACCGTCACCCGTTCTGGCGCAGCCGATGCGTTAAATGGGGATGACGGTGTCATTTTTTTCATGCGCTTGTTGAAATATCGGCCTTGTTGAAGCGACTCAGGGCTTTCTTGAAACCGCTTTCTATCATACCGCCATGTGGTATGCGGCCCGCATTTGGGCCTTGCGAGTACCGAATTCCCGGATAATCCGCGCATGCAAACAAGCGCGTTTCAAATTTGGTGGATCCGGGCTGTGACATTTCTGGTTGCTGCCATGGCCAGCGCCAGTGCGGCCTGGTGGGCCTTGACATTGAGCAATGCCGCACCTTGGCAAGCCTCGGTGTCTGCGCAGCCAGCTCCGCAAATGGATGTGGCCGTGCTCGCGCAGGCGCTGGGCGCAGGCGCGGCGCCCGTCGACGCGCAGCCAGCGTCTGCATCGGCCCCACCGCTGGCGATTCAACTGCTGGGCGTGGTGGCAGGCTCTGGCGGCAAGGGCCATGCGCTGCTGCTCGTGGGTGATGCAGCGCCCAAGACCTATCCAGTTGGAAGCAAACTGGGCGATGGGATGGTCTTGCAATCGGTGGGCCCGCGCAGCGCGCAGGTGGGCGCTGAAATGAGGGGGCCGGCACGCCAGACACTGGAATTGCCGCCCATTGGCAAGCCTTAGGCGGGTGTTCTATCGACTTATATCCAATGCGTTTGGGGCGATTAGGGCAATGCCATTGCGCCAACAATTAATCAGTTAAGCTCACTAACGACAAATATTTGCTATTTAGAGGAGCGATTTCATGCACATAGGCGTCCCCGCCGAAACCGTTGCCGGCGAGACCCGGGTGGCGGCGACCCCGGAAACAGTCAAAAAAATCATTGCCCAAGGCCATACCGTCATGGTGCAAGCAGGCGCCGGTGTTGCGGCCAGCATCACCGATGCTGCCTATGAAGCCGTGGGCGCGCAGATAGGCGACGCCGCTGGCGCCCTAGGTGCCCAACTAGTGCTCAAAGTGCGCGCACCGTCAGTGGCCGAGTTGCCACACATGAAGTCCGGCAGCGCACTGGTTGGCATGCTCAATCCTTTTGACGCCGAAGGCTTGCAGCGCATCGCTGCTGCTGGCTTGACCAGCTTTGCACTTGAAGCAGCACCGCGCACCACGCGCGCGCAAAGCATGGATGTCTTGTCCTCGCAGGCCAATATCGCCGGCTACAAAGCGGTGATGATGGCGGCTGACAAATACCAGCGTTTTTTCCCCATGCTGATGACCGCCGCCGGTACCGTCAAGGCTGCGCGCATTGTGATTCTGGGCGTGGGTGTAGCCGGTTTGCAGGCGATTGCCACCGCCAAGCGCTTGGGTGCGGTCATCGAAGCTTCGGACGTACGCCCCAGCGTGAAAGAACAGGTGGAGTCACTCGGTGCCAAGTTCATCGACGTGCCCTATGAAACTGAGGAAGAAAAAGAAGCCGCAGAAGGCGTGGGCGGTTATGCGCGGCCCATGCCGCCTAGCTGGCTGGAGCGCCAGAAAATAGAGGTGGCCAAGCGCGTAGCGCAGGCCGACGCGGTGATTTCGACCGCATTGATTCCCGGTCGCGCAGCGCCGGTGCTGATCACTGAGGACATGGTCAAGAGCATGAAACCGGGCTCGGTCATCATCGACCTGGCGGCCGGCAAAGGCGCTAATGGCGTGGGCGGCAATTGCCCCCTGTCCGAAGCGGACCGCACCGTGGTCAAGCACGGCGTCACTTTGGTCGGCGAAACCAATCTGCCCGCTTTAGTGGCTGCAGATGCATCGGCGCTGTATGCACGCAATGTGCTGGATTTTTTGAAACTGGTGTTGCCCAAAGACAAGGGATTCACCGTTGACATGGAAGACGACATCGTAGCGGCCTGCCTGATGACGCAGGGCGGCGAGGTCAAAAGGAAATAAGCATGGACCACACCGTTACCAACCTGATTATTTTTGTGCTGGCAATCTACGTGGGCTACCACGTGGTCTGGAATGTCACACCCGCTTTGCATACGCCGCTGATGGCGGTGACCAACGCGGTCTCGGCGATCATCATCGTGGGCGCGATGTTGGCCGCTGCCCTCACCGTCACCCCCTTGGGCAAAACTATGGGCGTGTTGGCCGTGGCGCTGGCGGCGGTGAATGTGTTTGGCGGCTTCTTGGTCACCCGGCGCATGCTGGAGATGTTCAAGAAAAAAGCTCCCAAGGCAGGAGCTGAAAAATGAGCATGGACCTTGTTGTCTTGCTGTACTTGGTGGCCAGCATTTGCTTTATTCAGGCCTTGAAGGGCTTGTCGCACCCCACCACCTCGATTCGCGGTAACTTGTTTGGCATGAGCGGCATGGCGATTGCCGTGGTCACCACGGCTGCGCTGATCGTCAACCTCGCCGGTCATGCCGATGGCTTGGGCTGGGTGCTGCTCGGCTTGGTGATTGGCGGCGGTGCCGGTGCCATCATGGCGCAGCGCGTGGAGATGACCAAGATGCCCGAACTCGTCGCCTTCATGCACAGCATGATCGGCTTGGCCGCGGTGTTCATCGCCATCGCGGCGGTAGTCGAGCCCGCGGCCTTTGGCATCGTGGCGCAAGGCATGGGCACGCTGGAAATCCCGAATGGCAACCGCTTGGAGCTGTTCTTGGGCGCGGCGATTGGTGCCATCACTTTCAGCGGGTCGGTGATTGCCTTTGGCAAGTTGTCGGGCAAATACAAATTCCGCTTGTTCCAGGGCGCACCAGTGGTGTTTGCCGGTCAGCACATGCTGAATTTGGTGTTGGGCGTGGCCACGGTCGCATTGGGCGTGTACTTCATGTTCACGGGCAACTGGGACGCCTTCCTCGTCATGCTGGCGCTGTCATTTGTGCTGGGCGTGCTGATCATCATCCCCATTGGCGGCGCGGATATGCCGGTGGTGGTGTCCATGCTCAACAGCTATTCCGGCTGGGCCGCGGCAGGCATTGGCTTCAGTTTGAACAACAGCATGTTGATCATTGCGGGCTCCTTGGTGGGCTCGTCGGGTGCCATCCTGAGCTACATCATGTGCAAGGCCATGAACCGCTCCTTCTTCAACGTCATCTTGGGTGGCTTTGGTGGCGAGGCCGGCACCGCTGCAACTAGCAGCACCGAGCAAAGGCCGGTCAAAAGCGGCAGCGCCGATGACGCGGCCTTTATTTTGGGCAATGCCGAAACCGTGGTCATCGTGCCCGGTTACGGCTTGGCCGTCGCCCGTGCCCAGCACGCGGTGAAAGAGTTGGCTGAAAAGTTGACCCACAAAGGCATCACCGTGAAATACGCCATCCACCCGGTGGCGGGGCGCATGCCAGGCCATATGAACGTGTTGTTGGCCGAGGCCGAGGTGCCTTACGACCAGGTGTTTGAGATGGAAGACATCAATGGCGAGTTTGGCCAGGTGGACGTGGCCATCATTTTGGGCGCCAACGACGTGGTCAACCCTGCGGCCATGATCAAGGGCAGCGCCATTTACGGCATGCCGATTTTGGAGGCCTACAAAGCCAAAACCATCATCGTCAACAAACGCTCGATGGCAGCGGGTTATGCCGGCCTAGACAATGAGTTGTTCTACATGGACAAAACCATGATGGTGTTTGGCGACGCCAAGAAGGTGGTTGAAGACATGGTCAAGGCGGTGGAGTAATCCAGACGGCTTTGTAAATAGTGCGCCTGAAAGCCGCAGTTTTCAAAGCCCAAAAGCTGGCCCAGCCAAATGGGGTCTGGGGCTTGGGGCGAGTGCTTGAGACGCCAGAGGAATGCGATTTTTGCCCTATCGGGCCATCAAGCTTAGACGACTTGCGCCGATATATACCAATGTAAGCCCATGAATGCAGCTCGCAAGCAACGGGGCTGCCCCGGCAGCGGCGCGTATACCGACTTGTGCGTGCCCTCACCCCGCAACCAACTGACACCACATGAAAAAATTTGCTTGGTCACTGCTGGTAAGCACCTCTTTTTGCTTCCTCAGCGCTTGTGGAGGCGGGGGAGGTGGTGATGCCAGCCCAAGTTCGTCCGGAACGGGAAGCGGCACCACGCCACCTGCCACCGGGACCCCAACTCCACCTGCAACAGGCGGCAATACGCCAGCTGTATTACTTGGCCTATTTTTAGATTCGGCTGTTAGCAACATCAAATATAAAACTGCGACCCAGTCGGGCACGACTAATGCGCTTGGGCAATTTAATTATGTGGCCGGTGAAACGGTTACTTTTTCGGTTGGGGCCGTGACCTTACCGCCTACGCCCGCCGCTGCGACGATTACCCCTCTGAGCTTGGCCAACACCACCGATATGGGCAATAGCACCGTACTCAATCTCCTGGTGTTTCTGCAAAGCCTGGACGACGATGGCATCCCGGGTAACGGCATCAAAATTCCGGATACAGCAAACGCTGCCGCCACCGCAGTTATCGACTTCAATGTATCGCCCGCGGTATTTCGCGCCAACCCGGTCTTCACCACCTTGTTAGCCAACAACTCGGGCTCTGTCACGAAGACGCCCGTAACGACGGCATCGACAATCGACCACTTCATGGCGACGCTGGCTGCTAGAAACATCGTGGTGCAAGACCCTCGTCCAGTAGCGGTCATCAAGGCGGTGGGGCCTGTCATGGTGGGTAAAACAGTGGCCTTAGACGGGGCCGGCAGCACGGATCCGAAATCGGCCAAATTAACGTATACATGGAGCCTGAAAAAGCCCTCTGTCACAATTCGAGATACCGGACTTAGTGATCCGACTAGTCCAAAGCCGACTTTCGCAATAGATGCATCCGGAAGTTACGAGGTCAGTCTTACCGTGAGTAACGGGACATTGACAAGCGCTGCGAGTACGCTAGTTGTCAATGGAATAAATAACGCATTTGGTAGTACCAACCTACTCATTTATGGAAAAGGGAAAACAAATAACCAGGAAACGATTTTTATCGGCTGTCTGACCTGCGCCGCAGACCAACCGGACTCCGTTTGCAAACCTGATGGGGATTACGGATGGGTTAACAGTGCTAGCAGCATCTGGAATGTAAATAGCGACTACGGCGGTATGAGCGCATTCAGCCCATGGAACGCAGGCACTGAACTGATAAAAACGCCTTTGGTCTTTAATTCTTTGAATGAAATCGTTGGTATTTTTACAGCAAATGGAGATACCAGGCATTCACCTCAAACCGACGATGTGTTTGGAAAGGTAATTCAACCCGATCCCGAGGCGCCAGATACCAAGTTTCTCGACAATTTATTTGCTGCACCATCACCTGCAGATGCAAGATTAGCGCTTTGCTCGCCTGCGCCAACGCCTTCAGCCACCATTGGTACAGCCAAACAATTTTCCATCCCCCCCGCTAAGAAGTAATCAGCGCTACTTCAACCATCCCCGCTTGCGGAAATACCACATCGGCACCAGGGCGCTGCCTACCATCAAGGCCACGGTGTAGGGGTAGCTCCAGCCGCCTAAAAACTCCAACTCCGGGAATTTCAGGTTCATGCCATAGACGCTGGCAATCAAGGTGGGCGGGAGCAAGGCCACACTCGCCACGGAGAAGATCTTGATGATCTTGTTTTGGTTGATATTGATGAAACCCACGGTGGCGTCCATCAAGAAGTTGATCTTGTCAAACAAAAACGCGGTGTGGCTGTCCAGCGAGTCAATGTCGCGCAGAATCTGGCGTGCATCCTCGAACTGCTCGGCGTTAAGCATTTTGGAACGCATCATAAAGCTCACCGCGCGACGCGTATCCATTACATTGCGGCGGATGCGACCGCTCATATCCTCGTGGCGCGCGATCGCAGCCAGCGCCTCGCCAGCGATTTCATCAGTCACATTGCCGGCCAGCACTTTGCGGCTGACATTTTCCAGATCGTCGTAAATACCTTCGAGCGTGTCGGCCGAATATTCGGCGTCGGCATCAAACAATTTGAGCAGCACCTCTTTGGCGTCTTCAATCAGCCCCGGCGCACGGCGCGCGCGCATACGTAACAGACGGAAAACCGGTATGTCCTCGTCGTGGATAGAGAACAAGACGCCTTTGCTTTTGAGGCTGTCATTGACCAGGTTCAGGATAAACGCCGCACGTACCGTACGCGGCTCATCCTCGTCAGCGATTAAGAAGTCACTGCGGATATGGAGTTCGCCGTTGTCTTCGGTGTAGAAGCGGGCAGATTCCTCAATGTCCTCGTCCATCGCGTCTTCTGGGATGGACAAGCCGTAATACTGCTTGATCCAGCGCTTTTCTTCGACGGTGGGCGATTCCAAGTCCACCCAGATGGGCTGGAATTTGGAGAGTTCTTCCAGGGATTCGATTTCTTCCTGGAACAGGCGGCCGTTGGCCAGGGTGAAAATATTGAGCATGGCAAATGGTTGAAGGTCGGGGCCTACGGTTCGACGGTGCGGCGGGAATACAGCAGCTTTCGAACGACAGGGCTTATCGGCCTACACCATCCGAAAGCTACCAACTAGGGTAGTGTTCCAAGAATGCTCTCCAAAGTGGCAATCCAAGGATTATCGCACTGCAGCACCCGGGTTCGCGAAGGCTTTACAGGGTGCCAGTGCAGCATGCCGCCACCTGCCTCCAGCGCCAAACCCCAGGCTGCGTCAGCCCATTGAAAAAGCTTTGCTTTTTTCTAGAAACAAGCGCATAGTGGGGTCGGTATTTCCGCGAAATAGGTAATCTTTGCGGAATGGGACTGGCGACCGCCAGGTCGCCGGATGTGTAGCAAGCAACTGGAGGCTATTTATGAATTTGACAATCAGCGGCCATCATCTGGAAGTAACGCCGGCCCTGCGTAGTTACGTCACCGAAAAATTGGACCGCATCATGCGCCACTTTGATCAGGTTGTGGACGTAAAAGTCTTGCTCACGGTAGAAAAGCAAAAGGAAAAAGAGCGCAGGCAACGCGCCGAATGCAATATCCATGTCAAAGGCAACGATATGTTCGCCCAAAGCTCCCACCAAGACCTGTATGCCGCAGTCGATGATTTGGTAGACAAACTCGACAGACAAGTAGGGCGCCACAAACAGCGCATCCAGGACCACCACCACGCCGCGCCCAAGCGCTTGATGTAGCCCGGCGAGTCTTGAAAATTGAAGCAAACCGCCACCTGCCAGTGGCGGTTTTTTTGTGGGCATAATCCGCACCACGATGAATCGACTCGCGACCCTCTTACCCCCACAGCATGTGCTGGCGCAGGTGGACGTTACCAGCAAGAAGCGGGCGTTTGAAGAAGCCGGGCTGCTGTTTGAGAGCCTGCACGGCCTGAGCCGGGCGCTGGTGACCGACAGCCTGTTTTCGCGCGAACGCCTTGGCTCCACCGGCCTGGGTCATGGCGTGGCGATTCCGCACGGACGGATTAAAGGCCTGAAGTCACCCATGGCGGCGGTATTCCAACTGGCCCGCCCGATCGGCTTTGACGCACCAGACGATATGGCGGTAAGCCTGATGATTTTTTTACTGGTGCCCGAAGCGGCCACCCAGCGGCACCTGGAAATCCTGTCCGAGATTGCCGAACTGCTCAGCGACGCCGATATGCGCAAGCGCCTGACCAGTACCACCGACGCAGCAACGCTGCATGGCCTGCTGGCCAATTGGCGCTCGGCCCAGGTCCACTAGCAGCCGCCCCCCAGCCCAGCGGCCACACACCGGAACTTAGGCTGTGAAACCCAACGCGATCAGTGCCGACGTCCTTTTCGAGGCCTTTCGCAACCGTTTGCAATGGCAGTGGGTGGCGGGCTTAGGAGCGTCCGAACGGCGCTTTGACGAAGTCGCGGTGCGCGCCGCCCGCTCGGGCGCCGACCTGGTGGGTTACCTCAATTACATCCATCCTTACCGGGTGCAGATTTTGGGCGAGCGCGAGATCGCCTACATCGCTAACGCCAGCGAGGAAGACAGCACCCGTCGCATCCAGCGTATCGTGACCTTGGAGCCGCCGGTATTGGTGCTGGCCGATGGTCAGATACCGCCGCCTGGCCTTTTGCGCATGTGCGAGGAAGCACAAATCCCCATGTTTGCGGCGCAAGGCTCCTCGGCCTTTGTGATTGATGTGCTGCGCGCGTATTTGTCCAAGCACTTTGCGGACCGGGTGTCCATGCACGGTGTGTTCATGGACATTCTGGGGCTGGGCGTTTTGATTACCGGCGAATCGGGGCTGGGCAAGAGTGAGCTGGGGCTGGAGCTGATTTCGCGCGGCAACGGCCTGGTGGCCGACGACTCGGTAGACCTGTACCGCATCAACCAGGCCACGATTGAAGGCCGCTGCCCGGACTTATTGCAAAACCTGTTGGAAGTGCGCGGCATAGGCCTTTTGGACATACGCGCTATTTTTGGCGAAACCGCGGTGCGCCGCAAAATGCGGCTCAAGCTCATCGTGCACCTGGTGCGCAAAGAAACCCTGGAGCGCGATTACGAGCGTATGCCGCATGAGCCCTTGACACAGGATGTGATCGGCATCCCGGTGCGCAAAGTGGTGATTCAGGTGGTGGCCGGGCGCAATATCGCGGTGCTGGTGGAGGCGGCGGTGCGCAATACGATATTGCAATTGCGCGGCATTGACACCTACCAGGAATTTGTGGATCGCCAGCGCCGGGCCATGGAATACGGCTCCTAAGACCGCGCCTTCAGCTGTAGCGCTTGCTACGCAGGTTCTGGCGCATATCGCTGAGCAAGGGTTGCAAGGTGTTGCTGCCAATGCGCAAGGCCACCGCAGTGGCCAGAATGTCAATAATCATCAAATGCAAAAGACGCGAAACCATGGGGCTGTATTTATCAAAGCCTTCCGGATGGTCAGCATTGAGGTGAATATGGCCGACCCTGGCCAGTGGCGAGCCGCTGGCGGTAATCACAATGGTGGTGGCGCCGTTTTTGCGCGCGATGTCGCAGGCGTCCATCAGGTCGCGGGTGCGGCCTGAATTGCTGATCACGACGACGCAGTCGCCAGGGCGCAGCACCGAGGCGCACATCACTTGCATGTGGCCGTCGCTATAGGCGGTGGTGTTCACGCCCAAGCGGAAAAATTTGTGCTGCCCGTCCTGGGCCACGATGCCCGAATTGCCGACCCCGAAAAACGGCACCTGCCGCCCTTGCCGGTAGGCCTCCATCAAGGCGCTAACCGCCCGGTCCATAGCCAGGGTGCTGGCCTCATTGCGGTATTTCAAAAACGCCGCAACGTTGTTGTCGATGACCTTGACCATGACGTCGCCGATTTTGTCGTCCGCATCCACGCTGCGGTGGATAAAGGGAACGCCTTCGTTGATGGTGCCAGCCAGCTTGCGCTTGAAATCGGCCAGTCCATCGTAGCCCACGCTGCGGCAAAAGCGCACGACCGTGGGCTTGCTGACATGCGCGCGGTCGGCCAGTTCGCTGACGGGCAATTTGGCAAAAGCGCGCGGGTCGCTCAAGCAAAGCTTGCCCACGCGTTGCTCGGCAGGCGCCAAAGAAGGTAGCGAAGCGGTGATGCGATCCAACATTTTTTTCTCCTTTACGCCGGCCCAGTCTGCGCCAGGCTAGTTTTCTTCGTCCCAGCAAAAACCGTCGCGGGCGATCATGGCGCTCGAGGCGCTAGGACCCCAGGTGCCGCAAGCATAAAGGCGTGGGCCTTGCGGGTCGCCGGCCCAGTGCTTGATGAGAGGCTCCACCCAGCGCCAGGCCTCTTCTTGCTCGTCGCTGCGCACAAACAGATTCAGACGCCCGTCGATAACATCGAGCAGCAAGCGCTCGTAAGCGCCCACCCGTTGCGAGCCAAAGCGTTTGGCAAAGTCCAGGTCCAGCTGCACCGGGGCCAGGGCGTTCGCCGCTTTTGCGCCGCGCATATCCTGGCCCTGGGCCAGCAAATGCAGTTCCAGCCCGTCTTTGGGCTGTAGGTTGATCACCAATTGGTTGCCAGCATTGGCACCGGATCGGAAGATGGCATGGGGTGTGGGCCGAAAATTGACCACGATGCGCGCATCGCGCCCGGCCAGGCGTTTGCCGGTGCGTATGTAAAACGGCACGCCGGCCCAGCGCCAATTGGCAATTTCGGTACGCAGGGCCACAAAAGTTTCGGTATTGCTCTGCGGGTCCACGCCTTTTTCTTCGCGGTAGCCCGGCGCCGGGGTACCGGCACTGATGCCCGCCGCATACTGGCCGCGCACCACGTCGCTGCTCAGGCTTTCGGTCGTCCAGGGCTTGAGCGAGCGCAGCACCTTGAGTTTTTCGTCGCGGATGGCGTCGGCATGCGCGTTAATCGGCGGCTCCATGCCGATGGCGCACAGCAGTTGAAGGGCATGGTTTTGCACCATATCGCGCATTGCGCCGGTGGTTTCGTAAAACGCGCCCCGACTTTCCACGCCAATCTCTTCGGCAATGGTGATCTGAATATTGGCGATGTGCTCGCGCCGCCATAGGGGCTCGAACAAGGCATTACCGAAGCGCAGGGCAAACAGGTTTTGCACAGCAGGCTTGCCTAGGTAATGGTCGATACGGAAAACCTGTTTTTCTTCAAAAAAGCGGCGCACCGTCTGGTTGATCGCGCGGTTGGAAGCCAGGTCGTGGCCCAGAGGTTTTTCCAGCACGACCCGCGTCTGGGGGGTATTTAGGCCAGCGGCGGCCAGCTGCTCGCAGACCACGGTGAATAAACTGGGTGCGGTGGCCACGTACATGACCACCGTCTGGGCACTGCGCTGCCGCAGCATGGTGGCCAGGGCGGCATAGTCCTCGGGGCGTGACAAGTCCATACGCACAAATTCGAGCAAAGCGGCGAAACGAGAAAACTCTTCCGGGCTGGGGCGCTTGGCCAGTTCTACTTTGTCAAAGCGGGCCTGAATAAGCTCGCGGTATTGCGCGTGGGACAGCGCGTCACGCCCTACGCCGATGATCCGACCGCCTTCGGGCAAGGTGCCGTGGCGGAAAGCCTGGAACAAAGCGGGCATCAGTTTGCGCCAGGCCAGATCGCCGGTGCCACCAAAAAGGACAAGATCAAAGCTCATAATAGGCCGCACATAGAATGCAGTTACAAGAAATCGGAAATTTATTGTAACTATGTTTCATGCCGGGGCTACTCACTTGCCGCCGGTTCGTTGGAAAACCCTGCCTTACCGGAGCATCACCATGAGCCAACTCGAAGCGCTAAAGCAATGTACGACCGTGGTCGCCGATACCGGAGACTTCAAACAAATCGCCGCCTACCAGCCCCAAGACGCGACCACCAACCCCTCGCTCATTCTTAAAGCGGTACAAAAGCCCGAGTACGCGCCCATACTAAGCACCGAGGTGGCCGCCCATAAAGGCAAACCGCTGGACGAGGTGATGGACCATTTGCTGGTGCATTTCGGCTGCGAAATTTTGTCGCTGATCCCCGGCCGTGTGTCCACCGAAGTTGATGCCCGCCTTAGCTTTGATACCGCTGCCACCGTAGCGCGCGGCAAGCGCTTGATTGCCATGTACCAGGCGCAAGGCATTGCCAAAGAGCGCATTCTTATCAAGGTCGCCTCCACCTGGGAAGGCATCCAAGCGGCCGGTCAACTCGAGCAGGCCGGCATACGCACCAACCTGACGCTCTTGTTTTCATTTTGCCAAGCGGTAGCCTGCGGCCAGGCCAAGGTGCAGCTGATTTCACCCTTTGTCGGACGCATTTACGACTGGTACAAAAAGAGCGCGGGCAGCGCCTGGGTGGAAGCGGACATGGCGGGTGCCAATGACCCCGGCGTGCAATCAGTGAAAAAGATTTACAACTACTACAAGCGCCATGGCATTGCCACCGAAGTCATGGGTGCCAGCTTTCGCAATGCGGGCCAAATCACAGCGCTGGCGGGTTGCGACCTGCTGACCATCAGCCCAGAATTGCTGGCCGCATTGGCGGCATCGGACGCGCCGCTGCACGCCAGCTTACACGCGCCTGCCGCGCTGGCCATGGATTTACCGGCCGTGCATTTTGACGAGGCGGGTTTCCGCTTTGCACTGAATGAAGACGCCATGGCCACCGAAAAACTGTCTGAGGGCATACGTGCGTTTTGCGCCGATGCGCTCAAGCTCGAAAAACTCATGCTCGCGGCTTGATGCGCGCAAGCGCTTTGACACGCTTCTCTCTGCCAGTACCTACGCCGCTGCGCGCGTCACCCAGCCCTCTGCTTGAAAGGAATAGCCATGACCCGTTTGCGTTGTGACCGCGCCCCCGCCTGGGGACTTTTGCAAGCCCACTACGCCGCGCATGGCAAAGACTTTGACACGCGCCAGGCTTTTGCCGAGGACGCGCAGCGCTTTGCCCGCTTTTCGCAACACGCGCCGCATGTGTTTGTGGATCTATCGAAAAACCGCATCGACGCCGCTGCCGAAGCCCTGCTAATGGAGTTGGCCGGCCAGTGCGGCTTAAGCGCGCACCGCGACGCCATGTTTAGCGGCGAAAAAATCAATGGCACCGAAGGCCGCGAAGTCTGGCACGTGCTGTTGCGCGCGCCTGCCAACGCTGCCACGGGCAGCGCACACGAGGCGGCTGAGCTGTCCAAGGTGCATGTCACCTTGGACGCCATGCTGGCCTTTGCCGAAAAGGTGCGGGCCGATCAGGCGATCACCGATGTGGTGAACATCGGCATCGGTGGCTCAGACCTGGGGCCGCAAATGGCGGTGCTGGCGCTGCACGCGTTTGCGCACCCGGACAAGCGCATGCATTTTGTGAGCAATGTCGATGGCCATGAACTGGCCGCCACGCTGGCCCGCTTGAAGCCGGAAAACACCTTGTTTTTGATCGCCAGCAAAACCTTCACCACGATCGAGACCATGACCAATGCGGCCTCGGCCAAGCGCTGGTTTGAGACCAGCGGCGGCAAAAACATAGCCCGCCACTTCGCAGCACTGACCACCAATGTGGCGGCGGCCAAGGACTTTGGCATTGACACCACTTTTGGCTTTTGGGACTGGGTGGGCGGGCGCTATTCGCTGTGGTCGGCCATCGGTTTGCCCATTGCGATTGCCGTGGGCGCAGCGGGTTTTCGTGAATTTTTGGCCGGCGCGCATGCCATGGACCAACACTTTCGCAGCGCGCCCTTGGCCGCCAATGCGCCTGTGCGCATGGGCTTGCTCGATGTCTGGTACCGCAACTTCCACGGCTTTAGCAGCCGCTCGGTCGCGCCCTACCACAGCGCCTTGCGTCGCCTGCCTGCGTATTTGCAGCAATTGGAAATGGAGAGCAATGGCAAGCGCGTCGATGCCAGCGGCGAAGCCCTGCCCTTTGGCACCTCGCCCATCCCTTGGGGCGAATCGGGCACCAACGGGCAACACGCCTATTTCCAAATGCTGCACCAGGGCACGGATGTGGTGCCAGTGGAGTTTGTGGCAGTGAAAAAAGCACGCCACGACTTAGAAGGCCACCACGAATTGCTGCTGGCCAATGTGCTGGCGCAAGCGCAGGCGCTGATGCAAGGCAAGTCTGATACGGGTGGCCACAAGCACTTTCCCGGCAACCGGCCTAGCACCATGCTACTGCTGGACGATCTGACCCCCGCCAGCCTGGGCGCCCTGATTTCCTTGCAAGAGCATCGCGTCTTTGTCAGCGGCGCGCTATGGGGCATCAACAGCTTTGACCAATGGGGCGTGGAACTGGGCAAAGTGCTTGCCAAAGACATTGCGCACCGCCTGCGCAGCGGCGATGCCAGCGGGCTGGATGGCTCGACGGCGGGGCTGTTGGCGATGCTTCAAAGTTAAGGCGCTGCGTAAGCCCTGCGTTTTGCGGTCCGTCGGTGAAAATGCGGCTTCACACAGGAAAGCACCATGCCAGCCCTCAGCTCCCAACTCAATCCCCGCTCTGCTCACTTTGCGGCTAATGCTGCGGCCATGCGCGCGCTGGTCGATGATTTGCGACAGCAATTAGCCCAGGTAGCACAAGGCGGTGGCGAGGCAGCGCGGGCCAAGCACACGGCGCGCGGCAAGCTTTTACCCCGCGAGAGGGTGCTCAATTTGCTGGACCCGGGCACACCGTTTTTAGAGTTGGCGCCGCTGGCGGCCCTGAACCTTTACAACAACGACGCACCCGGCGCCGGGCTGATTGCAGGCATTGGCCGGGTCAGCGGCGTGGACTGCATGGTGGTGTGCAACGACGCCACCGTCAAAGGCGGCACTTACTACCCGATGACGGTGAAAAAGCATTTACGCGCGCAAGAGATTGCGGCGCAAAACCATTTGACTTGTATTTACCTGGTGGACTCGGGCGGCGCTAATTTGCCCAACCAGGACGAGGTGTTTCCGGATCGGGACCACTTCGGTCGCATCTTCTTTAACCAAGCAAATATGAGCGCGCAAGGTATTGCGCAAATCGCGGTGGTGATGGGTAGCTGCACCGCGGGCGGTGCCTACGTGCCCGCCATGAGCGACGAGACCATCATCGTCAAAAACCAGGGCACGATTTTTCTGGGTGGTCCGCCCCTGGTCAAAGCCGCTACCGGCGAAGTAGTGAGTGCAGAGGACCTAGGCGGTGGCGACGTGCACACCCGCTTGTCCGGCGTGGCCGACCATTTGGCGCGAAACGATTTGCATGCATTGGCACTGGCGCGCGAGGCGGTGGCGCATTTGCATAAGCAAAAACACCCCCAGGCCGAATTGCGTGCGTCACAAGCGCCCCTGTTTGCGGCCGAGGAGTTGTATGGCGTCATCCCCACCGATACACGCAAACCTTTTGATGTGCGCGAAATTATTGCCCGCATCGTGGACGGCTCGCAGCTGCATGAGTTTAAGCCGCGCTTTGGCGCCACGCTGGTGTGCGGCTTTGCGCACATAGAGGGTATGGCGGTGGGCATCATTGCCAACAACGGCATTTTGTTCAGCGAGTCAGCCTTAAAGGGCGCGCACTTTATTGAGCTGTGCTGCCAGCGCAAAATCCCGCTGGTGTTTTTGCAAAACATCACCGGCTTTAGGGTCGGGCGTAAATACGAAAACGAAGGCATTGCGCGCAACGGCGCCAAGATGGTGACTGCCGTGGCTACGGCGGCGGTACCCAAGTTCACCATCATCATCGGCGGCAGCTTTGGCGCGGGCAATTACGGCATGTGCGGACGCGCCTACAGCCCGCGATTTTTGTGGATGTGGCCCAACGCGCGCATCAGCGTCATGGGCGGCGAGCAGGCCGCCAGCGTGCTGGCCACGGTGCGCCGTGATGGCATTGAAGCCAAAGGCGGGCAATGGAGTGCAGAGGAAGAAGACGCTTTCAAAGCTCCCATCAAAACGCAATACGAAGTGCAGGGCCACCCCTATTACGCCACCGCCCGTCTGTGGGACGACGGCATCATCGACCCGGCCGACACCCGCCGAGTGCTGGCACTTGGTTTGTCGGCAGCGATAAATGCGCCGGTGCCTGATACGAAATTTGGAGTGTTCAGGATGTAATTGGCAGCGCGGGGGGAATAAAAATGCATAAATTGCTTTTAGGGCTGGCAACAGCGCTGTATCTGCTGGCCCTGCCGGCACAGGGTCAGGAGGCTGCAAGCAAACCGGTGGCCGAGGTCTTCGCGCAGGATCTGCGCGAAGAGGTGCTGCGTTTCGAAGCCACGGTCAAAGACATGTTCGGCAGGCAAGAGACCAAGCCGGTGCCGGTCACGGTGTACCGCCCGCTGGGCGATGGCCCCTTTCCGCTGTTTGTGTTCAACCATGGCCGGGCTGTAGAGGCCAAACGCGCCCAACAAGGGCGCTACCGCCCCGAGTCTGTGGCACGCTATCTGGTGGCCAAAGGCTTTGTAGTCATGGTGCCCAACCGCGTTGGCTATTGGGAGACCTATGGCGGTTTTGACCCGGAATTTAGCGGATGCCGCAGCATCGAGCCGATGTCTATTGCGGCCTCCGACCAAGTACTGGCGACAGTTGCATTTGCACGTTCCTTACCCTACATAGATAGCTCGCGCTGGCTGGTGGGCGGGGTGTCGGTGGGTGGGCTGACCTCCGTCGCCACGGTGGGCCGTGCGCCTGAAGGCTTGGTAGGCGGCATCAACTTTTCGGGTGGCACGGGCGGCAACCCGGACAATAATCCGGGCAAGCCTTGCAATCCCTCGGCCACCACCCAGTATTGGGGCAGTATTGCCAAAAACGCCAAGGTGCCCATGGTCTGGCTATATTGGGAGAACGATAAGTTCTGGGGCCCGAATAACCCCAAGCTGTGGCACCAGGCCTGGCAGGACGGCGGCGGCCAAGCGCAGTTGGCCGGGTTTGATGCGGTGGGCGAGGACGGGCATGGCGGCATCAATCTGGACATGGATCGCTGGTTGCCGGTAGTCGATCAGTTTTTGCAAACCCTGGGGTTTGACACGCCAGCTATCGTGCGGATACCGACTGCGAGTGGTTTCGCCACGATTGATAACGCTGGCGTGGTGCCCGTGGGCGCAGCGGGCAAAGCGGCTTATGCCAAGTTTTTGGAAATGCCCATACCACGCGCATTTGCAGTGAGCAGCAAAGGCGGTTTCGGATACGCACGAGGCGACTATGCCGCGGGCCGGGCCTTGGGGTTTTGCCAGCGCAATGGCAATACCTGCAAGTTGTACGCGGTAGGGGATGATGTGGTGTACAAGCCATAAATGCCTTGCTGGCTGCATTGTTTATGTGTATGATTTTGTATTTTTATACACATCGTTAATCCTCCAACATGCGAACTAATATTGAAATCGACGACAAGCTCATGGAAGCAGCTATGGCTGCGGGCAACTTCAAGACCAAGCGCGAGGCTGTGGAGGAAGGCCTGCGCATGATCAAGCGCCGCAAAGCGTATGACGCTTTGTTGGCGGCACGTGGCACGCTGCATTGGGATGACTCGGACGAAGCTTGGGTCCAATGGCGCGCGCAGCAGGCTACGCAAGTTAATGAGTTTGCCGCCGCCCCCTATGCGCCACAAGTACCTGAGTCCGTACGCAAGGCCAAAGCGGCGCCCATTGCCAAAGCCAGCCCTGCCAAACGAGGCCGCGCCAAGTGATCCTGGTCGATTCCAGCGTATGGATTGATTACTTTCGCGGCAGTAGCAATCGGCCCGTGGAGCAACTCGCCGGCTGGTTGCGAGGCGGCGATGCCACGGCCGACCTGGCGGTGGCCGATCTGGTGGTTTTTGAGGTGATGCGCGGTTTCGCCTCGCCCAAAGCGCAGCGGCGTAGCCGTGACCTTTTGTTGGGCTTGGATGTCCTTGAAATTGGCGGCCTAGATAACGCGCTGCGTGCAGCCGAGCACTACAGCGCCCTGCGCGCACAGGGCTACACGGTGCGCAGCCCAGTCGATGTGTTGCTGGCAAGTTATTGCATTGCGCATGGGCACATGTTGTTGCACCGCGATGCCGATTTCGATGTGATGGCCGCCTTGCGCGGGCTGCAGGTCGTGCCACACTAGGGGATACCGGCGATGGACTCCGTACAACATTTTCAGACGCTGGCGCGCTACAAGACCTGGGCCACGCAGATTTTCTTGCACTCCTTACCCTTTGCTGCGACGCTGGCGCATGTGTTCAAGCACAGCACACACCACCGTGGACAAATCACCGCCGCCTTGACCGCCATGGGGCAGCCAGCGCCCGAACTCGACATGGTTTACATGTTGCAAGCAGAAGACCAACCCAATGCCTAAGGACACCCATGTTCAAAAAAATCCTCATTGCCAACCGGGGTGAAATCGCCTGCCGGGTGGCGGCTACGGCACGGCGCATGGGTATTCGCACGGTCGCAGTGTATTCGGATGCGGATGCGAGCGCCCAGCATGTGCAGGCTTGCGACGAGGCAGTGCATATCGGCGGGAGCGCTGCGAGAGACAGCTATTTGCGCTGGGAAAAAATCATCGCGGCAGCCAAGGCCACGGGTGCGCAAGCGGTCCATCCGGGCTACGGCTTTTTGAGCGAGAACACCGACTTCGCCCAGGCCTGTGTGGATGCCGGTTTGGTATTCATCGGGCCACCGGCGTCGGCGATTGAGGCCATGGGCCTGAAGGCGGCGTCCAAACAATTGATGGAGCAGTCGGGCGTACCCCTGGTGCCCGGCTACCACGGCGCGGACCAGGACCCGCAAGTGCTGCAAACAGCGGCCGATGCAATAGGCTACCCGGTACTGATCAAGGCCAGCGCAGGCGGGGGTGGCAAAGGCATGCGTGTGGTTGAGAGAACCGCCGATTTTGCGAGCGCGTTAGCGTCCTGCCAGCGCGAGGCGAAAAACAGTTTTGGCAATGATGCGGTACTGGTCGAAAAATATGTGCAGCGTCCGCGCCATATCGAGATTCAGGTATTTGCCGATACGCATGGCAATTGCGTCTATTTGTTTGAGCGCGACTGCTCGGTACAACGCAGGCACCAAAAAGTGTTGGAAGAAGCACCCGCCCCCGGCATGAGCGAGGCCTTGCGCCAGCGCATGGGCGCGGCCGCCGTAGCCGCCGCGCGCGCGGTGCACTATGTGGGTGCGGGCACGGTAGAGTTCATCGTCGAGCAAAGCGGCTACGACGAGCCGGAGTCCATGCAGTTTTTCTTTATGGAGATGAACACGCGCTTGCAGGTGGAACATCCCGTCACTGAAGCCATCACCGGCCTAGACCTGGTGGAATGGCAGCTCCGCGTGGCCAGCGGCGAGCCGCTGCCTTTGCAACAAGCCGACTTGCGCATCAGCGGACACGCCATCGAAGCGCGGATCTGCGCCGAGAGCCCGGACCAGGATTTTTTACCGGCCACCGGTACCATGGCGGTCTATGGTTTGCCGGCGCACAGCCGTTTCGCGCGCGCTTCCGTTCGCGTGGATTCGGGCGTTCGCCTGGGCGATGCCATCAGCCCGTTTTACGACTCTATGGTGGCCAAGCTTATCGTCCATGGCGCCGACCGGCAGGAAGCCTTGGCGCGTATGGACGCGGCGCTAGCGCAAACGCATATTGTTGGCCTGAAAACCAATGTGCAATTTTTACGGCATGTAGTTCGTAGCGACTCCTTTGCCCAGGCGCGCTTGGACACCGGCCTGATTGCGCGCGAAGCGGCGCAGCTCTTCCACCAGGAAACCGTAGCCCTGGACTTGGCGGTGGCCGCCTGGCTTGCACAGGTATTGCACACCCAGTCCTGTGAGGCAAGCGCCCTGCCAGGTGTCTGGCAAGACCCTTGGGGGGCTACCGACGCCTGGCAGTCGCATGCACCGATGCGCCGCGTGTTTGACCTGGAGGCCGATGGCCAAGTGCACAGCGCGGTACTGACACGCGGCAGCCATGGTGCTTTGCAGTTGCAATGCGCAGGCGCAGAAAGTGCATTTGCCTTTGTCGCCTTGCCCGAGGGCGGCATGCAAGTGTCGCTAAATGGGCAAAGGCATACGGTGCATGTGTACCTTCAAGGTAAGCAGGTGCATGTGTTTACTACGCAAGGCGCAAGGCAGTTACAAGCCATAGACCGCCTCGCGCACGCAGCGGTGGCCCCGGTCGAGACAGGGCGCCTGACTGCGCCTATGCCGGGCAAGTTGCTGTCTTTCTCGGTGAAAGCGGGCGACATGGTGCGCCAGGGGCAAGCGCTGGCGGTGATGGAGGCCATGAAAATGGAGCACCAAATCTTGGCGCCTGCTGACGGTTGCGTGCAAGAACTGCTGTTTGCACCGGGCGACCAGGTAAGCGAGGGCGCAGAGCTGCTGCGCATGCAAGCTGGGGCGATGACTCGCTAAAAGGACTTTTCATGCGCATTAGTTTTTGTGCCCAAACCGACCCCGCGCCTTGGCTCGCCGCGCTGCAACAGCATTTGCCGCAGGCGCAGGTCGAAGTGTGGCATCCAGGCTCGGCACACGCCGACTATGCCATTGTGTGGGCGCCACCCCAGCAGTTCTTTGACGAGCAAACGGCGCTGCAAGCGGTATTCAACATGGGCGCGGGTGTTGATGCGCTCTTTCAGCGCCAGATGCGCGCCGACCTGCCTATCGTGCGCTTGAACGATGCCGGGATGGGCGTGCAAATGGCCGAATACGTGTGCCACGCGCTGATACGCCATACGCGCGACTTTGCGCTTTTTGAGGCGCAGGCGCAGCAAGGCCTGTGGCAGGAGCCGCCCGTGCTGGATCGGATGGATTTTCCTGTGGGCATTTTGGGTCTGGGCGTTTTGGGCGAACAGGTGGCGCGCGCGGTACAGCACTTTGGATTTCCGGTGCTGGGCTGGAGCCGCACCGAACGCCGTTTGGACGGGGTGCGCTGCTTGCACGGGCAGGCGCAATTTGCAGAGTTTTTGGCAGGAACGCGCGTGCTGGTGAACCTGCTGCCTTTGACCCCACAGACCGAAAACCTGCTGAATAAGGCCACCTTGTCCCAATTGCGGTCCGGCGCCTACCTGATCAATATCGCGCGCGGTCGGCATGTGGTGGACGAAGACTTGCTCGCGCTGCTGGACAGCGGACAAATGGCCGGTGCCACCTTAGACGTATTTCGCACTGAGCCGCTGCCTACGCAGCACCCGTTTTGGCGCCATCCGCGTGTGACCGTCACGCCCCATATTGCCGGGCGCACCGTGCTGCAAGACACAGTGCTGCAAATCGTGGCCAAAGTTGCGGCGCTGCAAAAGGGCGAGCCGATTGAGGGCGCGGTGGACCGAGCGCGGGGGTATTGAGCGCGCTTGCCGCTATGACCTGCCAAGTCGCATAGCTTTTGCCACTCGCGGGATAATCCACGCCTACCCCATTGCCCCATGCATTACCCCTCTTCCGTCCAACTCATCGACGTCGGCCCGCGCGACGGGCTGCAAAACGAAAAGCAGCCCGTGCCCGCCGCCGTCAAGATCGAGCTGGTGCACCGTTTGCAGGCGGCAGGCCTGCGTGGCATCGAGGTCACCAGTTTTGTCAGTCCCAAGTGGGTGCCGCAAATGGCGGACAACGCGCAGGTCATGGCCGGCTTGCAGCGCCAAAGCGGCGTGCGCTACTCGGTGCTGACGCCCAATCTGCAAGGCTTTGAAGCGGCGCTGGCGTCACAGCCCGATGAAATCGTGGTCTTTGCCGCTGCCAGCGAAGCCTTTAGCCGCAAAAACATCAACTGCTCAATTGCCGAAAGCATAGACCGCTTTGCCCCGGTGGTGCAGGCCGCGCTGGCCGCTGGCCTACGCGTACGCGGCGCCATGTCTTGTACCGTGGGTTGCCCCTATGAAGGCGAAATTGCCCCAGAGCGCGTGGGCACGCTGGCGGGCCTAATGCGCGGCATTGGTGTGCAGCACATCGGTGTCGCCGACACCATTGGCGTCGGTACACCGCGCAAAGTGCAGGCCGCGTTTGAAGCGACTTTGCAGCATTTTTCTTTGGCTGATGTGTCCGGCCATTTTCATGACACTTATGGCCAGGCGCTGGCCAATACCCTGGCGGCGATGGAGCTGGGCGTGTATCAGTTTGACGCCTCAGTAGCCGGCTTGGGTGGCTGCCCGTTTGCCAAAGGCGCGACCGGCAACGTAGCGACCGAGGACGTGGTGTATATGTTGCACGGCATGGGCATAGACACCGGCATCGATCTGGACTTGCTGATCGATGCCGGCGTGTTCATCAGCAGCTACTTGCAAAGACCCAGCGGCTCGCGCGCAGCGCGTGCCCTGCTGACACGGCGTGAGGCAGCAGCATGATCGACCCAAGCCGCCCCGCACGACCCGACCGCGCAGCACGCCGCCGCGATCCGGTGCGCATGTACAAAGAGCTGCTTGCTGCGCGCGTGCCCGAGGCCTTGGCGTCCCGCTATGCGCCGCCATCACCCTGCATATCGGTGTGCAAGATCGACCCCGACAGCAGCCTGTGCTACGGCTGTTTGCGCACCTTAGAAGAAGTCGGCGCCTGGTCCAACAGCGATGACGATGAAAAACGCGCGGTCTGGGGCAAGATTGCACAGCGCTTGGAAGCCGCACCATGAAACACATCCGTTTTTATCTGGACTTTATTTCGCCCTACGCCTATCTGGCGTTTGTAGAAATGCCACGCGCCTTGGAGGGCCTGAGCTACGCGGTGCAATACCAGCCGGTACTTTTTGGTGGACTGCTCAAGCACAATGCGAACCTCGGTCCGGCTGAAGTGCCTATGAAGCGCGAATGGGTTTACCGTCAGTCGCAATGGCTGGCGCA
>CAMBFO010000025.1 GCA_945865675.1 Comamonas sp. lk | reverse complement strand
TTTGCGGTATCTTCAAGGCTGGTCAAAACCCTATTGTCGCCAACTTGAATACCCAGCCTGGGTTGGCCTCGCTCCGTCATACCGCGCAAACAGCACCTACCCATGAAACCCGACGCTATCCACCAGTTCTTCAGCATCTTGCGCGCGGCTAACCCTCAGCCCCAAACCGAGCTGCATTACGCCAGCGTGTTCGAACTGCTAGCAGCGGTACTGCTATCCGCCCAAGCCACCGACGTGGGCGTTAACAAGGCCACGGCACGCTTGTTTGTAGTCGCCAATACGCCGCAAAGTATTCTGGACCTGGGGCTAGAAGGTCTGGAGCAACACATCAAAACCATTGGCCTGTTCCGTAGCAAAGCGCGCCACTTAATGCAAACCTGCCAAATATTGATGGACCAACACGGCGGTCAGGTGCCGCGTAGCCGCGAAGCATTGGAAGCCCTGCCCGGCGTAGGCCGAAAAACCGCGAACGTGGTACTCAACGTAGCCTTTGGTGAAGCCACCATGGCGGTGGACACGCACATCTTCCGTCTGGGCAATCGCACTGGCCTGGCACCTGGCAAAACCCCCCTGGCTGTCGAGCAAAAATTACTTAAACAGATTCCCGCTGAGTTTCTGGTCGATGCCCACCATTGGCTGATACTGCATGGCCGCTATGTGTGCCAGGCCCGCAAACCGCAGTGCGGGCAATGCGCGGTTTTTACGGTGTGTGGGTTTAAAGAGAAGGCGGGTATTGCCGCTGCAAAGTGACCACAAGACCCTACAATACCTACATAGTTGTGTGTACAAAGGAGCCGATATGCCAACTTTGATCAGCCGCGTATTCATGAATGGCAACAGCCAGGCCGTGCGTATTCCAAAGGAATTTCGGCTGGACACCAGCCGGGTCGAGATTTACCGCAATGCAGACGGCGACCTGGTGCTGCACCCGGTTGCCACAGACCGCGGAGCAACGCTGCTACAAGCGCTTCAAGCCTTTGACCCGAACTTTGCCGATCTGCTGATAGCAGACCGGCAAGATGCACCCCCTATGCAGGACCGGGAGCCCCTGTGAGGTATATGCTGGATACCAACATCCTGATCTACCTGATCAAGAACAAGCCGGCCACCATTGCTGAGCGCATCAACGCACTGGACCCCGGCGACGAGCTATGCATGTCCTTTATCACTTATGCCGAGTTGCTGAAGGGCGCGGAGCGCAGCACGCGCAAACCTGAGGTACTCAAACGGCTGACAGACCTCACACGGTCGGTGCCTGTGCGCTATCACACAAGCGAGCGCATGTGTGAACACTATGCCACCCATTTCACGCGGCTGCGCACTGCAGGCAAACCGATCGGAGCTAACGATTTATGGATCGCCTGCCACGCACTCGCCGATAACTGCACCTTAGTGACCAATAACCTAAAGGAGTTTGCACGGGTGCAGGAACTCAGGCTGGAGAATTGGGTCGAGTAAACCCAAAGAAAAATTAGGCAACTCCAACTCCATTAAAAATAGTTGGCCAATGCGCACTCCCGGAATCAATAACTTGGGTAGAGGAAAACATTAACCCATTAAAGATATGATTACTATCCTGCAGGGCATTAGATGGCCAACAACCGCCCTTTTTCAGGTGGGGGCCTTCATGCGCCTCTTGCCCATGTCATGGCGCCTCAACAAAATCGGTCGGAGGGAAAGATGCTTCTTCAAGCAGGTTTTAGAGCAACCATCGTATTTTTTCTTTTCAGCCTTTCAGCATGCTTGGCATGGGCCCAAGAAGGCCTGTATGAAAAAATGATGAGGCTGGCGCAAGAGAATAATCCAGAGGCGCAGTACCACGTCGGCATGTTTCTAAATAACGGCATCGATGTGACCAAGAATCCAAGGCAGGCTTTTGAATGGTTTCAGAAAAGTGCTCGTAACGGCGATGTGCTGGCCGCCTATAAAGTGGGTTGCTATCTCGCAGGACAATTTGAAGGTATCGTGCCCCTCGATCCAGTATTGGCACTGGACTACATGTTGAAGGCCGCAAAGGCGGGCTATTCTCTGGCGCAACTCGATGTTGCATCGGCATATTGGAAGCGCAAGGACTACACGAACGCCGTTCATTGGACCCGAGCTGCCGCTGCGCAAGGTGAACCCAAGGCTCTGTATAACCTCGCAGTGAGTTACAAAGAAGGTGAGGGCGTAGCAAAAGACAAAACACTTACCTACAGCTACTTCAAGTTGGCTAAGCTCTTGTCAGAAGGAAAGATATCACCCAACGCCCAAGTCTCGCTTGACGAAATGAAGGCGTCAATGTCCGCTAAGGAGTTCGAGGCTGCTGAACAGTTTGTCGCGCAGTGGAAATCCGAGCCCAGTGCCTTAACCTTGCAAGCCAAAGCTGGCTTGCAAAGAGCCAAAGGCCTGGTCCAGGCGATGTGAGGCACTTCTTTGGGCTGGAAACGGTGGAAGGTCACTCACCAGGCTACACCATTTGCTAGTACCCAGGGCCTCAGTATCCCTTTTCAATCGAGCACCGCGTCGAACGCGGCAAAGCCACTAACTGCCCGTCAACCGTGCGGACTTGGATGCGATCATCAAACACCGACTCTAATGCGCGGTGGCTCAGCGCATCCGTGCAGGCTCCTTGGTGTACCACGCGCCCTTGCTGCATAACGAGCAGTTCATCGGCCTGCAGCGCCATCGAAATTTCGTGCAACACACTGACCACCGTGGCGCCTGCGTCCACGAGGGATCGCATCAAATCCAAGCAATCGGCCTGGTGCGGCGGATCCAGGTTGGCCAGCGGCTCGTCTAGTAATAGCACGGGCGCTTGCACCGCCAAGGCGCGCGCCAGGAGTACGCGCTGACGCTCACCGCCCGACAGCGTACCCACGTAGCGGTCGCGCCACTGCAAGGCGTGCATGCTCCGTAAGGCTTGCTCCGCATGCTGCTGGTCGGCTGCATTCAGGCCCGAAAACCAGCTTTGGTGCGGCAAACGGCCCAGCAGCGTAAGGTCCAAGGCACTGAGGTCATCGCCCACCGACTCGCCTTGCCCCATCCACGCCAACTGCTGAGCGCGGCGGGCCGCGGGCATGGTCTGTAGGTCTTCACCCTCTAATTCAACCCGCCCTTGCACGGGCAATAGGCCGGCCATGGCGGCAAGAAAAGTCGATTTACCCGCGCCATTGGGCCCGACTATGCTGACCCAGCGGCCGCGCGTAATCGATGCATTCACATCGTGCAACACCTTGGTGCCCGACAGGACCACATGTAAGCCGGTGACTTGCAAAGCGGCAGCACTATGGGGCTTCACGAAACACCCCCACCCTGCTTATGCCTGCGCATCAGCCAAAGCAAGTAAGCGCCCCCGATCAAGGCGGTCAACACACCCACCGGCAACTCACGCGGCGCAATGAGCACACGCGCCAACAAATCCGCCGCCACTAAAAGCAGTCCACCCATCAGCGAGGCCAATAAAACACCGTGGCGCGACCCCCAGCGCACCATGCGTCGGGTAATGTGTGGCGCTGCGAGGCCTACGAAAGCAATCAGGCCCGTGTGCGCCACGGCTGCGCCGGTAGCCAGCGCAAGCGTAATAATCAAGACCCAACGCATTGGCCGCACCGGCAAGCCCAGGCTGGCGGCCGTTTGCTCACCCAGTGCCAAGCCATCGAGCCAGCGCCCCAAGACCATGGCCAGCGCCAGTCCGGGCACTAGTGCAGCCAGCATCAGCGCGCAACTGTCCCAGCCCACAAAAGCGGTGCTGCCCAACATAAAGCCTTGCATGCTTTGCAACAAGTGCGGGTACATCTGCAAGACCAGCGAGGTGGCAGCGCCCAACACCACCGCCACCACCACCCCGGCCAGCAAGAGGCGCAAGGTCTGCGCCATACCGCTGGCAAGCGCAGCGGTCATAGCCACAGCCAGCATCGCACCAACAAACGCCGCCCCGGTGAGACCTAGCCTTGCGAGCCAATGCATATCGATCAGCGAACCATCGAGCCCGACCAAGGCCAAACAAACACCCAGCGATGCACCCGATGCACTGCCCAGCAAATAGGGGTCTGCCAAGGGATTGCGAAAAACCGCCTGCGAGAGCGCACCGGCCAAACCGAGCAGAGCACCGGCAAGCCAGGCGCCGATGCTGCGCGGCATGCGAATCTGCCAAACGATTTGGGCCATCATGCCGCTGTCCGTCTCTGGTTGCGCCAGCCCTAACAATGCCCCCAGCCCATGCCAATCGTCCAGGCCCGTGCTACCGGCCAACATGCCCACCAACAACACGACAAGCGTGGCAGCGCACAGCAGCAGGCCTAGCACCAAGGGGCGCTGGTACACATAGTCCCTCACGGCGTCTGCCCCTTGGGGTAGAGCCTGGCAAGGCAGCGGGCTAATAGCAGTGCGCCCTGCCCCATGCGCGGGCCTGGGCGAACCAGCAGGTCGCCATCGGCCGGCGAAAAAGTGCACACCTTGTGCTCTTTTAAAGCGCGCACCATGCCCCAGCCCGGGCGCTGTGCCAGCACACTAGAACTGCTATCGGCAACCACCACCACATCGGGCTGCGCACGCACCACCAGTTCCGGATTGATTTTGGGGAAAGGGCCTAGCTCCGGCCCCACAATATTGACCAAGCCTAAGTGGCTGAGTGTTTGCCCGATAAAAGAGGACGCACCCGCGGCATAGGGCGCAGAGCCGACTTCGAAATACACTTTTTTACCACGCGCACCTAGGGGCATTAGCGCTTGCGCCTGCGCAAATTCCAGGTCGATTTGACGGATGACTGGCTCAGGGTCCGCGACGAATAGCGCCTGCGCTAGCGTGCGAATGACGCGCACGGCATCGGCCTGGTCCTTGGGTTCGAGTTGCAATACCGTCAAGCCCAAGGCGGCCAAGCGTTCGGTCCCCGGCGAGGAGGAAGCCGCCAGCACCAGGTCAGGCTTGAGCGCGAATATGGCTTCGATGTGCGGATCCAGTCCGCCGCCTAACTGGGGTAGTTTGCGCACCGCTTGCGGGAAATTGGAATAACGGTCCACGCCCACCAAGTCCTGGCAGCGCCCCAAAGCACACACGGTTTCGGTTAGCGAAGGCAAGAGGCTGACGATGCGTTTGGGCGCCTGCGCGATGCTGACCTGCCGGCCTTTGTCGTCGGTGATGCTGACAGCGGCCCACGCGCCGCAATAGCCGAGCCACAGCGCTAGCAGGAACAGCCATTTTTTCATTGCACGGCACCTGCGCCGATAGACGCCCGCATCCAGTCGGCGCAGACCGCATGCAATGCATCCAGCCCCTCGGTGAGCGCCGCCGGGCCGGGTTGCAAAATCAAAGGCGACTTGATTTCATGCAATTGCCCGCTACGCACCGCAGCCATCGCATCCCACCCTGGCCTCTGCGCTAGCAAATTGGGCCGGAATTTTTTTCCACACCAGGACCCAAAAATGATGTCGGGGTCGCGCCGCAACACTTCGGCACTGTCCGCAATGATGCGGTCTTTGCCAAGGCCCTGCTGCGCCAGTTCGGGGAAAACATCCTCACCACCAGCGATACCCACCAGCTCGGATACCCAGCGGATGGCGCTGATGTGCGGCTCATCCCACTCTTCGAAATACACGCGCGGGCGGCGCGCGCCGGCGGCTTGCAGCGAATTGACCTGTGCGCGTATTTGATCGAGATGCGCCTGCATCTGCGCAATGCGTTGCAATCCCTGCGCCGCCTGACCGACCATGGCCGCCACTTGGTAGAGCATCGCGAAAATCTCGGCCACGCTGCGCTGATTGAACACCGTGACCTGCACGCCATGGCGAATCAACTGCGCTGCGATATCGGCCTGCAAATCCGAAAAGCCAAAAACGCAATCAGGCTGCAAGGCCAGTATCTTGTCAATTTTCGCGCTCAAAAAAGCGCTGACTTTGGGCTTTTCCTGCCGTGCACGGGGCGGACGCACGGTATAGCCCGAAATACCCACAATGCGTGCCTCCTCACCGAGCAGGTACAACCACTCGGTGGTTTCCTCGGTCAGGCAGACGATGCGTTGGGGGTACAGGTCCTGCATGGGCTTACTTGGGTTGGTATTGCAAAGTCACAAACACGCCTGCACCCGGTGTGTTGTAGCCACTGGCCAGCTCATATTTGCGATCAAACGCATTTTCGATACGGCCGCGCAGCGTCCAACCAGGTTCAACTTCTTTGCTGGCATAGAAGGACCCGATGGCATATCCCGGCAACACGATGGTGCTGTAATCGCTGTCCTCGCGACCGTCCGCCGCATAGACCTTGGCACCCCATTCGATGCCGGCCATGACACGCGACACGCTCAGGTTTCCATACATCTGAGCGCGGCGCGCCAAACGCTTACCGGTAGCGAGGTTTTTCGGGTCCTGCGAGACCACGGTCAGGGCGAGCGCATTTCCCCACAGCTGCGTTCGCAAAGCCGCCTCCAGCCCTTTGTTTTCAGTACGGCCTACGTTGGTATAAGTGACGTAGTCGTCGGTGTCGATCGCATCATCAGTGCGCGCTTCAAAATAGGCAGCGCGCGCATAGGTGCTGCCTTGCGCATAGACAAGACCCACTTCCCGGCTCTGGTAAGTCTCGGACTTGAGGCCGGGGGTTGCCGCCACTTCATAGGCCGTAGGCGCGCGGAAACCGGTTGACAGCGTTGCGTTGATTTTCCAGCCACCGCCCAATTTATAGCCCAGGCCCAACAAGCTTGAATTGATATTTTGATCATTTTTTGCGCTATTGCCGGCACTGGGCTCTTCGGTAGTCAGTTGGTCCTTACGCACATTGGCCTGCAAAGTGAGCGCGTCTAGGGACTGGGTGACGCCTAGGTAAGAACCCAGCCCGGATTTGCGCATCTCGTAAGCGCTGTCTCCCTCGCCCTCAAAGGACGATTGCGCGTAATCTAAACCAAAATTGAGCAGTGTTGCAGGCAGTATCTGCAAGGTATTCGACCAGCGCAGTTCACGCTGCGTGCCCGTGGAAAGTCCGTTTTTATAGGATCCGTCGCCCGCCGTGTACAGCACCCCGTTGCGGGAGTCTTCATAGCGCATTTGCGCGACCGAAAAATCCAAAACACTAGACCAACTCTGCGTCCATGCGCGCTTGACAAAAGCGCCCAGGTTTTGGGTTTCCCGCTTTAGCAGGTTCTTCTCCGTGCTGGTACCGAACGCATCATCATAATCATCCGAACTGCTGCTAAATTTGAAGCGCAAACCCACTGCGGTATCGGCGTCCATATTCCTGTCAATATTCAGAGCAAAAAAATGACTGGTGTAGCCGTCTTTGTCCGGATTAGCATTTTTCTTTTTGCTGCTATCGATCGCCGAAAAGCCATCCGACGCAGATTGGCCGAGGTTGAGATTTAAGCGAATCCCCTCGAATTCCCCTGCATAACCGGCTTGCAGTTGGCGCGTGTTGGCAGAACCTATACCTACCGAACCATAGGCCTGCGCTTTGCCCTTACCCGTGAGGGTGGTGATACTGATGACGCCGCCCACAGCGGCATCGCCATATAAAGCACTGGCATTACCGCGCAGTATTTCAATGCGCTCGATTTGTTGCAGGGGACTGTCAATGACCAACAAAGAGCCGATTTGATCCACAGATGAACGTACACCGTCGACCACGATTACGCTGTTAATGCTATTTTGACCACGCAGGAAAAACGAAGTTACCGCGCCCGGACCGCCATTGCGGGCGAACTCGAAGCCCGCTTCGCCTTGCAGTAAATCCGCCAGTGTCTGCGCTTGCGAACGCTCGATGTCTGCGCGCGTGATCACGGAGACGGATGACAAAACATCGACCAGCGGCTGCTCTACCCGCGTCGCGGTGACCATGACTTGCGGCAAGGCGAGTGCACCAGCATCGGCATGCGCAAACTCCGTGGTAGAAATAAAAGAACACGCCAAAGCGAAGGGCAACGCAGCAGCGCGCACGGCAAAAATACCATTTTTCATAAAGATTGAGACCATCAACAAAAACCCTCGCCGTCTTCCCCGACAGCGCACGGGCGTTACGGTAGCGCGCATGCGCACCACCACCTTGTTGGCCGGTATCCGGGCTGGTGGCGCGACCCCCATCGCCTTCCCAAGCGCTTGTTCAAGGCACTCAGTGGCTGTGATGGGAGCGAAATCCTTGCGGATTTGTCCACTTACCGTTGCGGGGGCAGCGCAGGTTAGGTTGGCTTTGCGGGGCCATCCCTCCTGCTTCCCGTTGAACTGCGCCATGTGAACCACGGCGCGAGCACCAACAAGCCGATTGTAGGCGCACGGCACACTAACTTGGGGCGACACTACAATCGCACCCCATGGAGCAGGCATCCCCCATCGACCAGATTGCCGAGCGCGTGGAGCGCTTGCTGCTGCGCTACGAGGAATTGCAACGTACCAACGCCCTGCTGACCCAACAAGTGGCTGCCCTGACCCAAGAGCGTGACTCCTTCAAGTCCCGCCTGTCCGCCGCCCGCTCCCGGGTCGACGCCTTGCTCGAGCGCATTCCCGAAAACGCTGCGCCGGCCACTGCGGCTGCCGCAGCTAGTCCCACCGACAACCGCTTTTGACCACCATGAAACAACTGGAAGTGCAAATCATGGGCCAGAGCTATCTGCTGGGCTGCCCGGAGGGCGGCGAAGAGCAGTTGCTCAAAGCGGTGCAGCGCGTGGATGCGGGCATGTGCAAGATTCGCGACGCCGGCAAAGTTCGGGCGCGTGACCGGATCGCCGTGCTGGCCGCGCTCAACCTGGCTTTTGACGTGGTCTCCGCCAATGGCAAACTGCCTGCAGACCTGGCCGTCGAGAGCGGTCCGGCGCTGACACTGAACCGGCGCCAAAGCGACCGGGTGCTGGAGCCGCTCATCAAACGCCTGGACAAAGTACTGGCCAACGACGGCCTGCTGTTCTAGCCGTCTTGCGCGTTTTGACCCCTACAATGGTCCGCGTCTGCGGTTCCACCGGGCTTTTTATTTCCTGAACCAATGCTCCATGAGCCAGGGCTTGGAATATCGCTCCCCAGGCGTGATCATCTCGCGTTAGATGGACCCAATGGGGTGCTGACCTCGCCCACCTAAACTGCGGTTTAGGATGCGGGTCCGGTGGCCCACCGCAGACACCTTTGCTCCTCCTCACTACCTTCCAATCGCCCTTATGTTTGAACCCCTCATGGTGATGGAACTGGCCGTACTCGGCCTAGGCGCAGGATTGCTCGCTGGCATGCTGGGCATTGGCGGGGGCATGTTGATTGCGCCCTTTGTCAGCATCATCCTGGAGCGCCGTGGCGTGGGCACCGACATCAGCGTGAAGATGGCGATTGCCACCTCCATGGCCATGATTGTGTTTACCAGTCTGTCCAGCGTGCGCGCGCATCACCAGCGTGGCACGGTGCGCTGGGATATCGTCAAAGCCATGGCACCGGGCATTGCCTTAGGCGGCGCGCTGGCCAGCGCAGGGCTTTTTGCCATCCTCAAAGGTAGCGTCTTATCGCTCATTTTTGCCGGCTTCGTGGGTTTCTCAGCCACCCAAATGCTGCTTAACCGCCAGCCCAAAGCCAACCGCGAGTTGCCCGGCTGGAAGGGCCAGACGCTGGCCGGTAGCGCCATCGGTTTTCTGTCCGGCCTGGTCGGCGCTGGCGGCGGTTTTGTCAGCGTCCCGTATATGGTGGCGCATAACGTGGTGATCCTCAACGCCGTCAGCACCAGCGCAGCACTGGGTTTTCCCATCGCGTTTTTCAACACTATCGGCTACATTGTTTCGGGCTGGCACAACGAGGCCTTGCCGCCCTGGTCGCTGGGCTTTGTCTGGCTGCCGGGCCTCTTGATCACTGCATCATGCAGCGTCTGGACCGCGCCTTTAGGCGCCAAATTGGCACACCGCCTGAACCTGGTCATGCTCAAGCGCCTATTTGCCTTCATGCTTTATGGCTTGTGCGCTTATATGGCCCACAAAGGTTTGAACGCCTAGGCCTAGCACCAATTGCGCCCATAAAAAAAGCCGACGCTAGCGTCGGCTTTTTTGCTGAAGGCTTGGGAGCCCGAAGCAACTTAGCCCATGTGCAAACCGCCGTTGACCGAGAAGTCAGCGCCGGTGGCGTAGCCGCCTTCTTCCGAGGCCAGCCAGGCGATGATGGAGGCGATCTCGCTGGGTTCGCCCAGGCGTTTGACTGGCACGGTGGCGACGATCTTGGCCAGTACGTCTTCGCGGATGGCTTTGACCATATCGGTGCCGATATAGCCAGGGCTCACGGTGTTCACCGTCACGCCTTTGGTCGCCAGCTCTTGGGCCAGAGCCATAGAGAAACCATGCATACCGGCTTTGGCAGCCGAGTAATTGGTCTGGCCAGCCTGGCCTTTTTCACCGTTGACCGACGAGATATTGATGATGCGGCCCCAGCCTTTTTCCACCATATCGGCGACCACCTGCTTGGTCACATTGAACATGGAGTTCAGGTTGGTCTCGATCACCATGTCCCAGTCTTCCCGGCTCATTTTCAGGAACATGCGGTCGCGTGTGATACCGGCGTTGTTCACCAGCACATCGATCACGCCATGCTCGGCCTTGGTCTTGGTAAAGGCTTCCACGGTAGAGTCCCAATCACCGACATTGCCTACAGAGGCGTAAAAAGTGAAGCCCAGAGCAGCCTGCTCGCCAATCCACTTGACGTGGTCACGCGTAGGGCCACAACCGGCGATCACTTTAAAACCCTCTTTGTGCAGGCGCTGGCAAATGGCGGTACCGATACCACCCATTCCACCGGTAACGTAAGCAACTTTCTGATTCATGTCTGTCTCCTTTTTTTGATAAAAACTAACGCAACTTTTGTAATCAACGCTCGATGGTGAGTGCAACCCCCATGCCACCGCCGATACACAGGCTAGCGATACCTTTTTTGGCACCACGGCGGCCCATTTCATGCAGCAAGGTCACCAAGATACGGCAACCGGACGCACCAATCGGGTGACCGATGGCAATTGCGCCGCCATTGACATTGACCTTGGAGGTATCCCAACCCATTTGCTGGTTGACGGCACAAGCCTGGGCGGCAAAAGCTTCGTTGATTTCCAGCAGATCCAGGTCTTGCGCTTTCCAGCCGGCGCGGGCCAGGGCTTTTTGCGAGGCGGGCACCGGGCCCATGCCCATCATGGCCGGGTCCAGGCCGCTGGTGGCGAAGCTGGCGATGCGGCCCAAGGGCGTCAGGCCCAATGCGGCGGCTTTTTGTGCCGTCATCACCATCACCGCCGCTGCGCCGTCGTTGATGCCCGAAGCATTGCCGGCGGTCACGCCACCAGCCTTATCAAACGCGGGGCGCAGACCGGCCAGCGCTTCGGCATTGGATTTGCGGTTGATAAATTCATCAGCGGCAAAAACGATGGGGTCGCCTTTTTTCTGGGCGATGCTAAAGGGCACGATTTCATCGACAAACTTGCCGGCGTCTTGCGCGGCAGCGGCCTTTTGCTGGCTGGCCAGGGCCAGCGCGTCTTGCATATCGCGGCTGATGCTGTGGGCCTTGGCCACGTTCTCCGCGGTGATGCCCATGTGGTACTGGTTGTACACGTCCCACAGGCCATCGACGATCATCGAGTCCACCATATTCCAGTTGCCCATGCGCTGGCCGTCGCGGCTGCCCATCAGCACATGGGGCGAGGCGCTCATGTTTTCCTGTCCACCGGCAATCACGATATCGCTGTCGCCCCAGGCTACGGCTTGCGCGGCCAGCATCACCGCTTTGAGGCCGGAACCGCACACGGCATTAATGGTCAGCGCAGGGGTTTCTTTGGCCAAACCACTTTTCATGAGCGACTGGCGCGCGGGGTTTTGGCCGGAGCCAGCCGCGAGCACCTGGCCCATGATGACTTCACCCACTTGGTCAGCTGCCAAGCCAGTGCGCTCCAGCAGGTTGCGAATGACTGCAGCACCCAATTCAGGTGCTGCAACTTTGGACAGGCTGCCACCAAATTTACCGACGGCGGTGCGGGTGGCAGCAACGATAACGATGTCTTGCATTTTTTATGTCTCCAAATAGTGAAAGTTAAACCGACTCAATGAATAGTGTGTGAAAAGCCGTGGCCCTGCTCAAGCCTTAGCCATTACATAGGTGCCGGGCGCGGCAAAGCTAGCCTTGTATTTGGCCCGACCATAGGCCTTGGGCGCGGCTACTTGCTTGCCTGCGTGGGACTTGAGCCATTGGGCCCAATCGGTCCACCAACTGCCGGGGTGCTCTAGCGCAGCTTGCATCCACTGGGCATGGCTGGCAGGCAGTTTGCCGTCGGCACGGATCCAGTGGCTGCGTTTGTTTTTAGCCGGCGGGTTGATCACGCCAGCTATGTGGCCGGAAGCGCCCATGACAAAACGCTTTTTGCCCGGCAGTGCTTGGGTGGAAGCGTAAGCACCGCCGATTGGCACGATATGGTCTTCGCGCGAGCCGTAAATATAAAAAGGGGTGTCGAGTAAACCGAAATCGACCCGCTCGCCGCAGACTGTAGCCGCGCCGGGCTGCACCAATTTGTTTTCTAGATAAGTGTTGCGCAGATACCAGGCGTAGTAAGGGCCGGGCAAATTGGTGGCGTCCGAGTTCCAGTACAAAAGGTCAAAAGGCGGGGGCGTTTCGCCTTTGAGGTAGTTGCCCACGACGTAATTCCAGACCAGGTCATTGGGCCGCAAAAAGCTGAAGGTCGACGCCAGGTCCTGGCCCTTCATCAAGCCGCCATCGCCCAATTCCTGCTCACGAAATTTAACGAAGGACTCGTCAATGAATACATCCAAAATTCCGCTGTCGGTAAAGTCCAGCAGCGTGGTCAGCAGCGTGGTGCTGGCCACCGGATGCTCGCCACGCGCCGCCAAAACCGCCAGCGCCGTGGTCAGCATGGTGCCGCCTACGCAAAAGCCCAGGGCGTTGATGCTGTGGTCGGTGCCGCGCTTGCCAACAATATCTTGCGTCACGCCAATTGCTTGGATCACCGCGTCTTCAATGTAGTCGTCCCAGGTCTTGTGCGCCAAAGTCGCGTCCGGGTTGCGCCAGCTCACCACAAAGGTACGGTGGCCTTGGGCTACTGCGTAACGCACCACCGAGTTGTCGGGCTGCAAGTCCAGGATGTAGTATTTATTGATGCAGGGCGGCACCATGAGGAAAGGTTTTTCATACACCTTGGCCGTCAGTGGCTTGTATTCAATGAGCTGAAAGAGTTCGTTTTCAAAAACTACGGCGCCCTCGGTGGTGGCGACGTTTTTACCGACAGTAAACACGCTCTCATCGGTCATGGACACATGGCCCTGGCGCATATCGTGCATCAGGTTTTGCAAACCTTTGGCAATGCTCTGGCCCTTGGTCTCCAGGGCTTTTTGCTGGGCTTCGGCGTTGAAAGCCAAGAAATTGCTGGGGGCGGCAGCGGCTACGCCCTGCTCGACGGCAAAGCGCAGGCGGTTGCGGGTTTTTTCGTCGGCATCGACCGCATCCGTCAGCGCCATCAAGGTGCGACTGTTTAATAGGTACACCGCAGCGCTTAATGCGGCAACCGGGTTCTGGTGCCAGGCTGGGTTGGCAAAGCGCTTGTCCTGCATCGGCAGCGCGCCTTCGCGCATCAACTGGGTCATCAGGGCCTGCGCGTCCTGCATGTACTGTTCTTGTACCGCCTGCAGCTTGTCTGCAGAAAACTCGATAGCCGGGGGCACCGAGGGCTGCGCGATAGCTGACATGGCCGCACCAAGGTCCAGGCTTTGGAAATTGGCCAGGGCTTTGGTCCAGGATTGGCTTACAGTCTCCTGGAATTGGGCGGCTGTTTTTGACCAGATATCAAACTGCGGGTTGTCCACGTTGTGTCCTCTTGAGCCGCAGAAGGGTACTGCGTTGGTGGTATGTGCGTCAGATTATCCGGGTGCTGGCCTTCGTCAGGCTGACAATCTTTGCTGCGGTGCAGCATTTTAAGCGGAAAAATATGTATATCGTTCCTATCGCTTGGTTGTATGTGGCTTTCATGATGGCCGTGGCCGAGGCCACCAGCAGCCAAGGAACGGTGCTAGGAGCCTGTATTACCTTTGTGCTTTACGGCCTGATGCCGATTGCTTTGATACTGTATTTCATGGGCAGTCCGGCGCGGCGGCGCCAGCGTTTGGCGCGCGAGGCCCAAGAGGCTCAAGACTATCTGGCAGCGCAGACCGCCCAAACTGCGGACCAGCAATGCAGCGCCTCAAAGCAGGCAAATACTGGCGACCTGGCGCCCGGTGACCTTGTCGCGCCGGTACGAAAAGAATCTTGAGGGATTGCCCACGGTGCACCAGTTGGGGCTGCCGTCGTTGCCAAACACGGCAGACACACCGCTCGCGGCCAAGCGCTGACGCGCCAGCAAGGACAAATCAGCCAAAAATTTTCCGCCCGCTAAGGGCTCAAATGCCTGTGCCGCCAAAGGCGAAAACCCCATAAACGCCGCCCGCACCTCGGGCCCCACCTCAAAAGCCTGCGGGCCAATGCACGGCCCCAGCCAGGCCAGCCACTGCGTTGCAGGCCTACCCGCCGCGGCCTGAGAGGCAAAAAAGGCTTCAACTACGCCAAGCATTGCCGGACTTTTCTCCGCTGACGATGGGGCCATACCGTCCGTAGTTGGTGCGCCCAAGCTCGCTCCCATCGCAGCATCAGCCAATCCGGCCAGCCCGCGCCAGCCCGCATGCAAAGCGCCTACTTGGGTCGCTTGCCCACCGGCCACATGGCAGAGCAAGATCGGCAGGCAGTCGGCGACGCCCACAGTGCAGGCCAGTGCGCGCTGGCCGGTGTAGCTGCCGTCGGCTTGCTCGTAGTCGGGGGTTTGCGCTTCCAAGGGCAACAGGCGCGTGCCGTGTACCTGCTTTAACAAGACGGGCCGCGCCCCCAGGGCCTGCGCCAGCCGCTGCACATTGGCATCTAGCGCCTGCGCCGCATCACCCACAGAGGCACCCAGGTTCATGCTGTCATAAGGAGGCAGTGACATGCCCCCGGCGCGCGTGGTGCACAGCGCGCGTACCGAAGGCGGCGTCGGCCAGTCGGGCAGCAGCCAGTCCGGATGCGGCGCAAGGCGTGCGGCGGGCTCTGAAATTTGCATAGCCCGAGCATAAACCGGCGCCTGCGCCGCTAACATCGGCCTGCCAAACCATGACCTATGGCCCCCACCTCACACCAAGCACTGAAGCAGCCCATGATTCTTGAAATTGCCGACATCCGCATCCATACCGGCCAGAATGCCGAATTTGAAGCCGCCATAGAGCGCGGCGTAGGTAAGGTCATCGCACACGCCAAAGGATTTCACGGCTTTAAGGTCAATAGAAGCATGGAAACGCCCGAGCGCTATGTACTGCAAATTTTTTGGGCCACGCTAGAGGACCATACCGTGGGCTTTCGCGAGTCGCCCGCATTTACCGAGTGGCGTTCCATCGTGGGGCCGTTTTTCGCGGCACCACCGCATGTCGAGCATTTCGAACTCGTTGCCCAGTCTGACTAAACCAGGAGCCGCCTCATGATTTACAGCTTCACGCCCCCCGCCGTCGTTGGCGTTGCGGTGGTGGACTCACCCGCACTGTTTCCGGTGCATCGTATTTACTGCGTGGGCCGCAACTACGAAGAGCATGCCAAAGAAATGGGCGGCACGGGCCGCGAAGCGCCCTTCTTCTTTATGAAACCGGCCGATGCGGTGCTCTATTGCCCGCCGGACGCTACCGCGCAAATGCCCTACCCCACCCTCACTGCCAATCTGCACCATGAGATTGAGCTGGTGGTCGCCATCGGCGTGGGGGGCCACCACATTAAAGCGGCGGACGCCCACCGCCATGTTTTTGGTTATGCAGTGGGCCTGGACATGACCCGCCGCGACCTGCAAAACGACATGAAAAAACAAAGCCGCCCCTGGTGTATCGGCAAAGGCTTTGACAACTCTGCGCCGATTGGCGCGATTACGCCAGCATCGCAGGTGCCCGGCATTGAACAAGCACGCATCGCCCTGGAAGTGAACGGGCAGGCGCGCCAAAACAGCGTGATCAGCAAAATGATATGGAATATTGCCGAGACGATTGAACAACTCTCCATCGGCTGGATTTTGCAGCCTGGCGACCTGATCTACAGCGGCACCCCCGAAGGCGTGGGCGCGGTGCAAGCCGGCGATGTACTGGTAGGTAGCGTCGATGGCTTGTCGGATTTGCGCATGATCCTCAGCGCACCGGCGGCTGTCTAAGGCATCTGTATGCACGGATCTCCGATCAAGCATTGCCGCCAATGCGGCAGCGCAGTGGAACAGCGTATCCCCGATGATGGCGACACCAAACCGCGCGCCGTGTGTCCGGCCTGCCACACCATCCACTACATCAACCCGCTCAATGTGGTGGGCACCATCCCGGTTTGGCAGAACAAGGTGCTGCTGTGCAAGCGCAATATTGAGCCGCGCAAGGGCAGGTGGACGCTGCCTGCGGGCTTCATGGAGCTGGGCGAGACCACCGCCGAAGGGGCGGCGCGTGAAACCGTGGAAGAGGCCGGGGCGCAGTTTGAGATGCACGCGCTGTTTTCACTGATCAATGTAGCGCGCGTGGGCCAGGTGCATTTGTTTTACCGCGCCACCTTGCTCAGCCCCGAATTTGCGCCCGGCACTGAAACCCAGGAAGCGGCGTTGTTTGACGAAGCCGACATCCCCTGGGACGAGATCGCGTTTCGTACCGTCAAAGAAACCCTGGAGTACTTTTTCGCAGACCGGCGCGCAGGGCACTTCGGCTTTCACACGCTGGACATTTAATGCAGGCCCATCTGCAGGCCCCAGCCTGGCTAGCACTGATTTTTTGCTGAAGACTGAAGCCAGCATGCTGCCCTGTTTTGTTGTCATCGACCTGGAAACCACAGGCGGCAATGCGCAGCAAGACCGCATTACCGAGATCGCCGCCGTACGTGTTGAACACGGCGTGGAGGTGGCGCGCTGGAGCACCCTGGTCAACCCCGGTGTGCGCATACCGCCATTCATCCAAAGTCTGACCGGCATCAGTGATGCCATGGTGCAAGACGCACCGTATTTTGAGGATGTCGCCAGCCGCTTACTCGAACTGCTGGACGGGGCAGTTTTCGTGGCGCATAACGTGCGCTTTGACCACGGCTTTGTGCTGCATGCGCTAGAGCGCATGGACAAGCTCTTCAAGATCAAAACCCTGTGTACCGTGCGCTTGTCGCGCAAGCTTTTCCCGGCGCACAAAGGCCATGGTCTGGATGCGATATCGCAGCGCCACGGCTTGCACACCCTGGCGCGCCACCGCGCCATGGGCGATGTGGAATTGGTACTGGGTTTTTTACAAGTAGCGCGCGCAGACTTGGGCGCCGAAGTGCTGCAGCGCGAGGCCGCAGCCTTGCTACAGGGCAGCGCCAGCGTACCGCCGCAATTGGAAACACCCATCGCGGATGTGCCGGACCGACCCGGCGTCTATGTGTTTTGCGGCGAAGGCGCGATACCGCTGTACATCGGCAAAAGCGTGAATATGCGCACCCGCGTGCTCTCGCACTTTCAAGCCTCCACACGCCAGGCGCGCGAGATGCGCATACTGCAAGAGATTAGACGCATCGAGTGGCAAGAAACCGCAGGCGAACTGGGTGCCCTTTTGCTTGAATCGCGCTGGGTGAAGGAGCGCCAGCCGATACACAACCGGCAACTGCGCCGCACGCGCGGTCTGCAAGCCTGGCAACTGGCAGACGCGCCCGAGGCCAAACCCCTGTTGACGCTGATCGGCCTGGACGATATGGACCCCGCCGCCTTCGGCACCTTGTACGGCGCCTACCGCTCCAAACGCCAGGCATTGGATGCACTACGCACACTGTGTGAAACCCACGCCCTGTGCCCGCAAAGACTGGGCTTGGAATCGGGTAAAGGCGCCTGCTTTGCCAGCCAGATCGGCAAATGCAAAGGCGTATGCGCAGGCCGCGAAAACCCCAACGTGCACCGCCTGCGCGTGCAACTGGCCTTGACAGGGGAGCAACTGCAGGCCTGGCCTTTCGCCGGCCCCATAGGCATTCGCGAATACGACGCGCGCAGCGGCCGCACCGATATCCATGTGTTCGAGCAATGGTGCCACTTAGCCACCGTACATGACGAAGAAGAACTAGCGCAGGCCCTGCAAACCCGCCAGGCATTGGCCTTTGATGTGGACACTTACCGGCTGCTACTCAAGCGCTTGTCCGGCAAGGGCGATGGCAATCTATTGGTACTCAAGCGGCAAACCGACAAAAGCCCACCCGGCGCTATTGGCCCCAGACGCTAAAAAATCGACCGGTTGTTTTTCAGCGAGATGGTGTCAAAGTAGCCCTTAAACGACTCTTCGCTAAAGCCAAACTGTGCCAAGGCCTTGCCGAAGACTTGTTGCTCAGAGAGCTCCGCACGGCCATCCGATAGCAGGGAGTCTGCCATGTTAATCAACAGGCAAAGCTTTTGCTCATTATTGAGTAGGGCTGCGGCATCGGTCAAAAATTGTTCGTATTGCACGCTGCGCAGGTATTTCAATGCAGTTTGAATCAACTCTTGATCGCCGCCAACCACCGAGCGCAGCTGTCCAATCTCTTCCTGTTCGACTTGACCGTCCGCGCCCACCATGAACAGCAGACCAACAGCCAGCGCTAAGCGCGGTGTCAGTGCGGGGGGGGTAGTTTTGAAAGCGTCGAAAAGTCCCATAAGGTGCTCCTAAAAATTTTAAATGTAGCGTGTTTAAATGACAGCGCAGGCAAAGGGTCGGCGCCCTTTTCAGGGCAGACACCCCGACCCGCTTTTTGCGGCAGGTCATATTGACTCAAAAAATTCACATTGGAGTAACACGGTATTGATATCTTCAGTTTCACTTATTTCATTAATTTTGATGTATTTTTTATGAAAATTGATTCAACTCCTGAAACCAAAGCACTCAGCCGCAGAGAATTCATCGTCACGGTTTCGTCCGTTTCAGCCGTTGTCGCCGCTGGAGGCGTGCTTTCTGGATGTGGTGGTGGCGGCCCACTCCCAATTGAATTCAATTACGGGGTTGCAAGTGGAGATCCCCAAAAGGATCGCATCATCCTTTGGACCCATGCCAAATACCAAGGCCGCGTGGAGCCGGTCGAGCTCACCTACCAGGTTGCCAACGACTCGGCATTTATGTCCGTCGTCAGCTCAGGGCAAGTGGTCGCAAGTGCCGATACCGGCTATACGGCCAAGGTAGATGCAACAGGCTTGGCTGAGGGGAAAAGCTACTTTTACCGGTTTTTTAGCGGGGGCAGCATTTCTGCAGTTGGGCAAACACGTACGCTGCCCGCTTCCAGTGCTACAGAGGTGACTTTTTCGGTCTTCTCATGTGCAGACTATCCACTAGGCTATTTCAATGCCTACGCCGAAGCCGCCAAGCGCGATTCGGACTTTGCGATTCATCTTGGTGATTACATCTACGAATACGGTACTGGCAGCGCGCCAACCGAAAAAGTGATCCTCGACCTCAAGCGTTTTGCCGATCACACCAAAGAAATTTTGACTCTTGAGGACTACCGCAAACGCCATGCGCTTTACAAATCGGACCCCGATTCAAAGGTTTTTCATGCCAAGATGCCCTTGATCGCTGGCTGGGATGACCACGAAGTCTCGAACGACAATTACAAAGATGGCGCGCAAGCCCATGATCCTGCAACCGACGGAGATTATGTTGCTCGTCGCACCGCAGCCCTGCAGGCCTACCATGAGTGGATGCCGATTCGAACGGGCGCGGACAAGATGAAAATTTACCGCAGCTTTGACTTTGGGAGCCTAGTCAGTCTGCACATGCTGGAGACTCGTAACATCGCCCGCGACAAACAAATCGCCATCACAGAGCTTGCCGGCTTGGCAGGTCCTGACAAATATGTCAGCGCTCTCAAAGAATACACACGTGCTGATCGCCAGATGCTGGGGGCAACTCAGTTGGCTTGGTTGCAACAACAAATGGGTACATCCAAGGCGACTTGGCAGGTCTTGGGCCAGTAGGTGCTGATGGCGCGGATGGAGTCTCCTGCTTCAGTATTGACTAAGCTCAACGGCGATTCGCGTGATCCGAATGCGCAGGCAGATGGCTTGGCGGCCATCACCGCATATTTGACTGCAAAGGGCAAACGCGCTGCTGGTGCCCCGCTGAATTCCGTTGAAACTGATTTATTGGACCTTACGAAGAACCCTAAACTGGGCTACAACTTGGATGCCTGGGATGGATATATTGCGGCACGTGAAACCGTACTGGCCACGGCGCTTCAGTTGAACAAAAAACTGATTTCCCTGGCTGGTGACACGCACAATGGATGGCACAGTGACCTGACACTGATGGGACTCGCCAACCCATCTTTGGCCAATGTAAAAGTCGGAGAAGAGTTTGCCACACCCGGCGTGTCATCGGGCGGATTTGAGGAGTACTTACCCGCGTTCACACCCGCACAAGTTAAGTACTTGTTTGAAAACATCGTCGATGACCTTCGCTGGATGGACTCTTCCCGTCGTGGTTACTTAAAAATGACCTTTACCACCGCCCAAGCGAAGGGGGAGTGGGTTTTTGTCGATCAGGTGCTTAGCCGTACCTATTCCGCAAGCATTGGGCATACGGCCCCCTACCGAACGGTTAAAAAGGCCACAACTCCCGATTGAGCTGCGCCCTTTGCGGGGCGCTCCCATTGCAGCTTATGGCCTATCGTGGTTGGTGCTGGCCGGCAACAAAACCGTGCGCAGCACCATATCCACAATCAGCGCCTCGGCCGCCGCAAAGTCGGTCTCTTCAAGTTCGCTCTTGCCCATTACCAGACTGATCTGGCTGCTCCAGTCGGCATAGACCTGGGTGGAGGCCCATAGCAACACCATCAGGTGGCGACCGTCGACCTGGCGGCACAGACCGCGTTCGGCCCAGCGGTTGAAGATGGCTACATCGGCTTGCAGGGCCGGGATCACGCGCTCGGCAATTTCGGCGGCAAAAATGGGCGCGCCCGAAATCACCTCATTGGCATAAACACGCGAATCGTCCGGGTGCTCGCGCGAAAAGCGCAGCTTGCCCGCGATGTACTCGCGCAGCGCCTGCTCCGGGTCATCGGGGCGCTGGCTGAGCGCATCCATGTAAGAAAGCCACACATCCAGCACCCCGTGCAGCACACGCCGGTAGAGCGCCTCTTTACTGGGGAAGTAATACAACAGATTTTGCTTGGACGCGCCCACCGCCTTAGCAACATGGTCCAAGGACACGCCGCCGAAGCCGCGTTGCGCAAACAAGCGCTTGGCCGCAGCCAGGATGTCTTGCTCCAGCTTTTCCCGCGCAATACTGACCTTGACTGGTTTCATACCCCCATTGTTTCACCATTGGTACGGGTCTTGCTGAGTAAATCGCAAGGGTTTTTACCAATTGGTAAAACAAATTTTCCACATTTAAATACACGCGATCGCGCAAAGCTTGAGGTTCAACAGCCCAGAAGCGCGACATCGGATGGAAAACCTGCAACCGGAACCGCCACTATGCACACAGACAGCTCCACCCCCGGCATCGCCGCCGGACGCCTTAGCGGCCCGGAACTGGCGCGCAATTTTTGCGATGCCCACCCGCCCATGAACCTGGCGCAAGCCCGCATCGAGGCCGACCGCTGTTATTACTGTTACGACGCGCCCTGCCAGAGCGCCTGCCCCACCGGCATTGATGTGCCCAGCTTTATCCAGCGCATTGCCGACGGCAACCTGCGCGGCGCGGCCCACACCATTTTGGAAGCCAACCCGCTGGGCGGCATGTGCGCCCGCGTCTGCCCCACCGAAGTGCTCTGCGAACAGGCCTGCGTGCGCAACACCCAAGAGGACAAGCCCGTAGAAATCGGCCAATTGCAGCGCTACGCCACCGACCACCTGATGGCCCACCCCGGCAAGCCCTTGTTCACCCGCGCCGCCCCCAGCGGCAAGCGCATCGCCGTGGTCGGCGCCGGCCCGGCCGGCCTGGCCTGCGCCCACGGTCTGGCGCGTTTAGGCCACGAGGTGGTGCTGATGGACGCGCAACCCAAACTAGGCGGCCTCAATGAATACGGCTTGGCCACCTACAAGACGGTGGACGACTTTGCGCAAAAAGAAGTGCAATGGCTGCTCTCGATTGGCGGCATAACGGTGCGCCATGGCACCGCCTTGGGGCGCGAGGTGCACCTCGATGGACTTTGCGCGGAATATGACGCCGTGTTTTTAGGCCTGGGCCTGGGCGGGGTCAACAGCATTGGGATTTCCGAACCAAAGGCCAGCGGCCTGCGCAATGCGGTGGAGTTTATTGCCGAGTTGCGTCAGGCGCAGGACCTGAGCCAAGTGCCGGTAGGCCGGCGCGTGGTGGTCATTGGCGGCGGCATGACGGCGGTGGACGCCGCCGTGCAGTCGCGCAAACTGGGGGCACAGAGCGTCACTATGGTGTACCGGCGGGGTAGCGCTGACATGGGCGCCTCTAGCCACGAACAAGCCTGGGCGCTAGAAAACGGCGTCCACATCCAGCACTGGGCCAGCCCGGTGCAAGTGCTGAGCGACAACGGCCAGGCCTGCGGCGTGGAGTTTGAGCGTACGCGATTGGCTGACGGCAAGTTGCAAGGCGGTGGCGAGCGCTTTGTGGTGGAGGCCGATTTGGTGCTCAAAGCCATCGGCCAAACCATGGTGGCCCAGCCGCTGGGCAGCGCGCTGGAATTGCATTCGGGACGCATACGCACCGACGCCCAAGGCCAGACCTCGCACCCCAAAGTCTGGGCCGGTGGCGACTGCCGTGCCGGTGGGCGCGACCTCACGGTGCAAGCCGTGGAACACGGAAAAGTCGCCGCCCGCGCCATCCATGCCGCCCTCGTTGCGGCCTGAAGCGCCCCCGCCCCCTCATTCGGAGAACACACACCATGGCCGACCTCAGCACCGTATTTGCAGGCATCCGCAGCCCCAACCCCTTTTGGCTGGCCTCGGCGCCGCCCACCGACAAAGCCTATAACGTCAACCGCGCTTTCGAAGCCGGTTGGGGTGGCGTGGTCTGGAAGACCTTGGGCGAAGAAGGTCCGCCCATCGTCAACGTCAGCGGCCCACGGTATGGCGCCCTCCATACGCCCGATAGGCGCTTGATCGGTTTTAACAACATCGAACTCATCACAGATCGCGACCTGCACCTGAACCTGCGGGAAATCAAAGAGGTCAAACGCAACTGGCCGGACCGCGCCATGGTTGTCTCGCTGATGGTGCCCTGCGAAGAACAGGCCTGGAAATCCATCTTGCCGCTGGTGGAAGACACTGGCGCCGATGGCATTGAGCTCAACTTTGGCTGCCCGCACGGCATGAGCGAGCGCGGCATGGGCGCCGCCGTGGGCCAGGTGCCCGAATACATCGAAATGGTTACCGCCTGGTGCAAGCAATACAGCCGCTTGCCTGTGATCGTCAAGCTCACACCCAATATCACCGACATCCGCAACCCGGCGCGCGCCGCCAAAAAAGGCGGAGCCGATGCGGTCTCGCTGATCAATACCATCAACTCCATCATGGGCGTGGATCCGGACAGCCTCGCGATGAGCCCCTCCACCGGCGGCATGGGCACGCACGGCGGCTACTGCGGCCCAGCAGTCAAACCCATCGCTTTGAACATGGTGGCCGAAATCGCACGCGACGCGCAAACTGCGGGGCTGCCCATTTCAGGCATCGGCGGCGTGGGCACCTGGCGCGATGCGCTGGACTACCTGGCCCTGGGCGCAGGCAATGTGCAGGTCTGCACCGCCGCCATGGTCTATGGCTTCAAGATCGTGCAGGAAATGGCGAGCGGCCTGTCCAATTACATGGACGACAAAGGCTTTAACAAGGTGTCCGAGATCGTCGGCAAAGCGCTGCCCACCGTCTCAGCCTGGCAGTTCCTGAACCTGCAACACATTACCAAAGCCGTCATCAACCAGGACTGCTGCATCCAGTGCGGTCGCTGCCACATCGCCTGCGAGGACACCTCGCACCAGGCCATCACCGCCAGCAAAGACGGTAAGCGCTACTTTGAAGTGCAGGAAGATGAATGCGTGGGCTGCAACCTCTGCGTGGTCGCTTGCCCGGTGCCCGAGTGCATCACCCTAAGGGACCTGGCGCCCGGGGAAACCGACCTGCGCACAGGCACGGTAGTCACCGGCGGCCATGGTGACTGGACCACCCACCCCAATAACCCCATGCGCGCTGCGGCTTAGTCCACAATGGGCCACGGCGCGCGTTAAAACCCCTCACCCCCCCCCGTTGAAGGACTTTTTCTTATGAGCTCACTGCATATCCGTGGCGGCACCGTTGTCAATGCCGATCGCCAATTCCGCGCCGATGTCATCACCCAAGACGGCAAAATTGTGGCCGTTGGCGAAGGCCTGGCCACCCCGTCAGGCGCCACCGTGGTGGACGCCGGCGGCCAGTACGTCATGCCTGGCGGCATCGATCCGCACACCCATATGCAACTGCCTTTTATGGGCACCGTCACCATGGACGACTTCTTCGACGGCACCGCTGCGGGCATGGCCGGTGGCACCACGACCATCATCGATTTCGTTATCCCCGACCCCCAGGAAAACATTCTCGAGGCCTATAAAAAATGGCGCGGCTGGGCCGAAAAATCCGCGGGTGACTACAGCTTTCACGTGGCCATTACCTGGTGGAGCGAGCAGGTACGCAAAGATATGGGCACCTTGGTCAACGAAGAGGGTATCAACAGCTTTAAGCACTTCATGGCCTACAAAAACGCCATCATGTGCGACGACGAAACCCTGGTCAACAGCTTCAAACGCGCGCTGGAACTAGGCGCGATGCCCACAGTCCACGCCGAGAACGGCGAGCTGGTGTATTTGCTGCAACAAACCGTGGCCGACATGGGCATCATGGGCCCCGAAGGCCACCCGCTCTCGCGCCCGCCCATGGTTGAAGGCGAAGCGGCCAACCGTGCGATCGCCATTGCCGATGTGCTCAATGTGCCCATCTATGTGGTGCACGTCTCCTGCATTGAATCAGCCGAAGCCATTGCCCGCGCGCGTGCACGGGGCCAGCGGGTCTACGGCGAAGTGCTGGCCGGCCATCTGGTGCTTGACGACAGCGTGTACCGCGACCCGGACTTCGCCACCGCGGCCGGTTACGTCATGAGCCCGCCCTTTCGCCCCAAGGGCAACCAAGAATTTTTGTGGCGTGGCCTGCAATCGGGCAATCTGCACACCACCGCCACCGACCATTGCACCTTCTGCGCCGCGCAAAAAGCTGCCGGTAAAGATAACTTCGCCAAGATTCCCAACGGCTGCGGTGGCGTGGAAGAACGCTTGGCCGTCATTTGGGACGCTGGTGTGAATACTGGTCGCCTCACACCATCGGAATTCGTCGCCATCACCTCGGCCAACACCGCCAAGTTGTTCAACATCTACCCGCAAAAAGGCAGTGTCTCGGTAGGCGCCGACGCCGACCTGGTGGTCTGGGACCCAGAAGGCAGCAAGACCCTGTCAGCCAAAACCCAGTTCAGCAAAGGCGATTTCAACATCTTTGAAGGCCGCACGGTACGCGGTATCCCCAGCCATACCGTGAGCCAAGGCAAGCTGGTATTTGTGCAAGGCGACTTACGCGCCGAGCGCGGTGTAGGCCGGTATATCAAACGCCCGGCGTTTAATGCGAATTTTGCGCCTATGGCTTTGCGGGCTGAAGCTTTGAAGCCTACGGCTGTGGTGCGTTGAAGCTTTTTGCTTTGCGGCGCAGCCTATGCAGTCTTTTATGAGCCCTGGCGGGACTTCTTTTTTCCCCCGCTTCCCCCCCGCCCCTTCACCCCCTCGGGCGGTGAAGGGGGGCCTGAATACCCAATTTGGTTTCTTTGGGCTTGATAGGGGTGTTGGTGCGAGAGGCTGCGGTGTGGGTTTGTTAGCCCACATTAGTGAACGTCGCAGTCGTAGTCAAGGTCTAAATGCTTGGCGCGGATGCGAGAGCGGGGCAACGAGCGCCAGCGGGCGCGGCTGCGCCCGCGCGCGCAGCGCGCCAACAAGCGTGTGCAAGGTGAGCGAAGCGAACGAGCACACGCGGGCTCCCCAGGCCGTAGGCCGTGCTGAGCAACGCAGCGGCGGCCGGATCAGGGCGGGCGCTTGTTTGAGCGTAGCGAGTTTGCGCCCGACCCCGGGCGGCGCGAGTAGCGCGAGGCACCCCGCAGGGGCACGGCCTTTGGCTCGCCTTTCTTTTGCTTACTTTTCTTTGGCGAAGCAAAGAAAAGTAAGTCGGCCAGCAGGCCAAAACCTGCATTAAATACTTCATCAGGAGCAAAAAATGAGCAGCACCACCATAGACATTTCCCAAGTCCGCATCAACGGCGAACGCCTCTGGGCCTCGCTCATGGAGTTAGCGCAAATCGGCGCCACCCCTAAAGGCGGTGTCTGCCGCCTGACCCTCACCGACCTGGACAAACAAGGCCGCGACTTGGTCACCCGCTGGGCACGCGAAGCCGGTATGAGCGTGACCATCGACAAAATCGGTAACGGTTTTATGCGCCGCCCGGGCCGCAACAACAGCTTGCCACCCATCATGACGGGCAGCCATATCGACACCCAGCCCACCGGCGGTAAGTTTGATGGCAATTACGGCGTGCTGGCCGGCTTGGAAGTGGTGCGCACGCTCAATGATCTGGGCATAGAAACCGAAGCGCCTATCGAAGTGGCCTTCTGGACCAATGAAGAAGGTTCGCGCTTTGTACCGGTGATGATGGGTTCGGGCGTGTTCGCCAAAGCCTTCACCTTAGAGCATGCCTATGCCGCCACCGACACCACCGGCGTGTCGGTGAAAGAGGAGCTCACGCGCATCGGCTACGTCGGCGACCAAGAGCCGGGCGACCACCCGATTGGCGCTTATTTCGAAACCCATATTGAACAAGGCCCGGTGCTCGAAGACAACGACGTCACCATCGGCGTGGTGCAAGGCGTGCTGGGTATTCGTTGGTTTGACTGCACCGTCACCGGCATGGAAGCGCATGCTGGCCCGACGCCCATGGCGCTGCGCCGCGATGCCATGCAAGTGGCCACGCACATCATGCAAGAAGTAGTGGCTTCGGCCCTACGCCACGCGCCGCACGGACGCGGCACGGTGGGTATGGTGCAAGTGTTTCCCAATAGCCGCAATGTGATTCCGGGCCGGGTCAAATTCAGTATCGACTTGCGCAACGCCACCGACGCCCTGGTGGACCAAATGGTCGAAGAAGTCAAAGCCTTTGCCGCGCGCAAAGCCACTGAAACCGGCTTGGACGTGAAGATCGAAATGGTCTCCAGCTACTCGGCCATTGGCTTTCATGCCGACTGCATCGACGCGGTAGCGCGCGCCGCCAAAAAACTGGGCTACTCCAATATGCCCGTGGTCTCCGGCGCCGGCCATGACGCGGTCTATATGGCCAAGCTGGCCTCCAGCGGCATGATTTTCATCCCCTGCAAAGACGGCATCAGCCACAACGAAGTGGAAGACGCCAAGCCCGAACACATCACCGCCGGTTGCAATGTGCTCTTGCACGCCATGCTCGAGCGCGCGGGCACCTGATAGAGCCGCATTTATAAAAATCAACGGGCATACCGCCCTTGTAAGTAGCGTTGGAAAAGCGCTTGTTTTGCTAGTGTTTAACTATGGAGTAACTATGTCACTGAAAACTTCTCGACGTCACACCCTGGCCTTGGCCGCGATCGCCAGCGTGCTCATTGCAGCGCCAAGCTTTGCATTGGCACAAGCCAAACTCAAGGTCGCAGGTATTTATACCGTGCCTTTCGAGCAGCAATGGGCTGGGCGCCTGCACAACGCGCTGAAAGCGGCCCAAGCGCGCGGCGATATCGAATACAAAGCCAGTGAAAACGTCTCCAACGCAGACTACGAACGCGTGATGCGTGAGTACGCTACCGCCGGCAACAACCTGATCGTCGGTGAAGCCTTTGCCGTGGAAGCTGCCGCCCGCAAGGTCGCCAAGGACTTCCCCAAGGTGTCATTCCTGATGGGTTCTTCGGGTAAGCCACAAGCGCCCAACTTCAGCGTGTTTGACAACTACATCCAAGAGCCTGCCTACCTGTCGGGCATGATCGCTGGCGGCATGACCAAGAGCAACAAGATCGGCATGGTCGGCGGCTTCCCGATCCCGGAAGTGAACCGCTTGATGAACGCCTTCATGGCCGGTGCGCTGGA
>CAMBFO010000024.1 GCA_945865675.1 Comamonas sp. lk | reverse complement strand
CAACGCTTTGACCGCCACCTGGCAAATACGCCTTACTTGCTGGGTAGCACACCGACCTACGCAGACTACGGTCTCATCGCGCCAGTGTTTGCGCACCTTGGTCGCGACCCACTACCCTCATCGCTGATGAAAAAAATTGCCCCGCGTGTCTGGCGCTGGGTGGAGCGCATGAATGCACCTGACGCCGATACGGGTGAATACCTAGGTAAAGCAAGGGATTGGATCAATCCCATGGACAACGCGCAGACACTAGAAGCCATGCTGCAATTTGTAGCAGAAGACTACTTGCCCGAAATTGTTGCGCACGTTGAATTTGCGAACAGCTGGCTCGCCAAGCGGCCCAACCTAGCCGCCGGTACCAATGGACACCCCAAGCCAGGCGAGCGGGCTATTGGCATAACGCAAGTTCAATGGCGTGGCCACAGCATGGATGTATTGGTCATGCCTTACCGAATTTTTATGCTGCAGCGCGTACAAGATGCGGCTCAGCGACTAAATACAGAGCAGGACAGACAACTGCGCGATCTCTTTTCACGCACGGGATTGTCGGACGTACTTGATCTTCATTGTCGTCGGCGGGTGCTGCGTCAAGGGCATTTTGAAGTGTGGGGTCCAGATGCTGATGCCTCGCCCCAGGGCTTTACGCTGTAGAGACGCTTTCCATTCAACCAATATCAAGAACTTTATGAACATCGTCACACGCTTACTCGTCAACAAATTTGCAATATCAGAGACTCGAATTGAGGCCTCGCCGCCCGTGGAGCTGACCGCTGGCCAGTGCCGTATGCGGATTGAGCGAGTAGGTCTGACCGCCAATAACATCAGCTACGCTTTAACTGGCGACAAGATGCAGTACTGGCAATTTTTTCCTGCCTCTGACCCTTGGATTTGTGTTCCGGCGTGGGGGTTTGCCACAGTATCTGAGTCACAGATAGCGGGCCTGGCCGTTGGCGAGCGGATCTGGGGTTTCTGGCCCATGGCGTCAGAGGTGGTCGTTGAACCGGTCAAACTGACAACTATCGGATTCACTGATGGTATCGCCCATCGGCGCAAACTTCCGTACATTTACAACGAGTACCAACGGTGCGTAGCTGATCCGATGCATCAAGACGGTCAGGAAGATGCCGAGGCCATCCTTCGTCCGATGTTCAGCACCTCGTGGCTGGTAGAGGACTTCCTCTTCGATAACGGCTACTTTGGGGCCGACACAATGGTGATCTCCAGCGCATCAAGTAAAACGGCCTACGGCACTGCCTACCAACTTTACAAGCGCGGCGGGGTACAAGTCGTCGGTTTGACCGCTGCACACAATAAGCCATTCGTAGAAGCTTTGGGCTGCTACCACCGTGTACTGCCTTACGAGGAAATCGAACAACTTGACGCCCAAGTACCTAGCGTGTACCTAGACTATGCCGGCTCATCGGAAATTCGCCGACGCGTACACCAGCAACTTAACAAGCTGCTCCATAGCAGTTTGATTGGTGGGTCGCACGCTGAGGCGATGGTTTCGTCCTCAGGGTTGCCGGGCCCCAAACCAGTGTTCTTGTTTATTCCAACGCAAGCTTTCAAGCGTGTGGGCGAATGGGGTATGAGTGGTCTGATGGAACGCATGGGTGTTGACTGGCGCACCTTTGTTAACCGGGCACTGGACCCGATTGACCCTTGGCTAATCGTTCAACACCATGAAGGCGCTGACGCTGTGCAGGCTGCCTATCAACTTGTGCTTTCTGGAACAGGCGACGCCCGCAGCGGGCACATGCTTCTGCTCTGAGCCCTGGCCTTTAACTCAATACAAAAAACTATGAAAACTTTGACTTTTATGAGATTGATGCTGACTACTTGTTTAGCAGTTCTTGCCGCCTCGCAGTCCCTTGCCCAAAATATCGACCCAAAGCGAGATGCCTTGATCCAAGAGCGCTTCAAAGCTGCCGACAAGAATGGCGACGGCAAACTCACCCTTGAAGAGGCTAAGGCCGGTATGCCCAGGGTGGCAGCAAACTTTGACCGTATTGATGCCCAAAAGCTTGGCTATATCACCGTAGATCAAATCAAGAAAATGGCGGCCTCGCAATGAAAAATTTGGTCGGTAAAGTTGCAGTCATCACCGGTGCAGCATCAGGGTTTGGGTTAGAACTGGCGCGACTTGCCGCAAAAGCCGGTATGTCGGTGGTGATTTCGGATATAGAAGCGGAGCCGTTGTCGCGCGCCGAGGTCGAAATGAAATCGCTTGGCGCACCCACGCTGGCTATGCGCGTGGACGTTGCCCGTACTGATGATGTGCAGGCGCTAGCGGCGGCTACATTGGCTCGATTCGGCGTACCAGCCTTGCTGATCAACAATGCGGGCATGGCAGCGGGCGGTTTGGCTTGGGAAAACACAGCCAAGGAATGGGACCATGTCATGGGGGTTAACCTGCACGGCGTGGTCAATGGCGTGCGGGCATTTGTTCCGCACATGCTTGTAGCGGCTAAGCAATCAGTGGATTTTGAAGCACATATTGTCAATGTTGCATCCTTGGCAGGACTACAGTGCATGCCACTCATGTCGCTGTACAACACCTCCAAATTTGCCGTCGTGGGGTTCACAGAGACGCTTTTTCATGATCTGGCACTTATGACTGACCAGGTCAATGTGTCGGTGCTGTGTCCTGGCGTGGTACCCACCGGTATTTCGCGCAGTGAGCGCTTTGCCCCTGATTCCAATTTACAGGCGACGCCATCCCAACAATTGGTGCGCACCTTGGCAGACCAGGGTATGGCACAGTCACGCGTGTCGGCTGCAGATGTGGCCAAGCAGACCATGGCCGCAGTTTCGGAGAATCGCTACTATGTTTTCACGCACCCCGAGGAATTACACAATATCCGCGTTCGGGCAGATGACCAGTTGCAGGGCCGCAGGCCCACCGATCCGTTCGCGTCCTTGCCCGGCGTCACTGCCTATTTAAAGAAGGCTTTACATACTGGCTGAAGAGCTAGTGCCCTGGTCAGGCGCCGCTGGCCCTCTGCGGGCAGCAAACAAAGCCAGTAAGAGTAATGCCAAGGGGACGAGGATGCTCAGATCAAGCACCAAACCGCCACGGGTTGGAACAGCTACATTCTTGGCCAGTGCGGCAAACTTATGCGGCGAACCCGCTTTGAACTCTGGGTCCAAAATCATATCGAGCATATCGCGGCGACTGCGGTAGCGCACGATCGCTACTTCTTGGAAAAAGTCGGCACCGCGGGCTCCCTCATTTAGAAACGCGCCAATCTTGCTGGACGTAAAGAGCGGATAGCTACCGCGGCGCAATAGATGCGGTAGTACCAAGCGTCCATACGCCTCATTCGCATCAGCGCCGGTAACAATACCAGGCCGCGCCAAGCCATCGGCGTACACCGCACGGTCCGCGTACAGCATCAAGTTCAGGTTGTAAAACGGTTTGCCATCATCATTGGAAAAGAAGGCTCGGATTGCGACCTTTTCTTCTTCGGACACCTGCTGATTGGAATCCATGCCTTTTAGCGCAATGTCTAGTTCGGCAGCGCTCAATGGTGACTTCAACCAAGGCTCATGCCATAGTAGAAAAAGTAGATATACCACCGCAATTGCAGCCCACGTCCATCGAAAACGATGGACGTGGGTATGCGCAATGCCTCGCGACCTCATAGGGATTGCAGCATCAGAATGCCTTACTCAAGCGCACTTGGACAAATGAGCCACTTAAGGCATTGCGTGAGTTCAAAATGGTCATGTAGGAGAAGTTCAAACCTGCGTTGATTGGCTGAATCAGTGTCGCATAAAACAGGCCCGCACCCGTTGCGCTGAAACGATTAGCACCGAAAGTGCCACCTTGGTCGTCGTCATACTGTGTTACTTGCAAAAGGTGAGGCCCAAATACGCCAATAGGCGTCAAATAGGCTGCAGCCAGATCCAAAGCCCAGTAGTTGCCGGTTCGAACACCATTATCGGAATTAGGGGAGTTAAAGCCCAGGCTGCCTCGCGCACCCAAGGTAAGCTTGTCAGTGGGTCTGGTCGATACGGCCACCCCTGGGCGCAAAGTGTAGTAGTTGCCAAAGCCAACATTGAGCTGACTGTTCTTGTCATATTGACCGGTGGGCATCGCCAGTGTTGCGCCAACAACCATCCGCATATTCTCTTTTTCTTGCACCCATGCCCCGGTAACTTCGATGTCCCCCACGCCGGCCGCGGAGCCCGATGCAGCAGTAGAGTTGGCCGCTAATTGGGCTTGGTATCTGAGTGCAAATTGTCCTTGGATGGTTGTCTGAAGCCCTGCTGTAACTGCGGCGGCTTGTGGACCCGGAACCGAGGAGCTAAGCGGCGCCAACGTTGGGGTTGGACCGCTGACTGCAAACGTCCGGTTTAGCGACATGTAAGGAATATTCACCAAAAAATTGAGGCGACCGCCAGCGTATTCCGTTTCGGTCAAATAGCCTAAGAGGATGTTCGAGACGGTTTGACTTTGTTTTACAGCGACAGTCGCAGAGCCAGAAAAGCTGGAACTGACAGTCATGGCTATAGGACTCGGCGGGCTAGTCACAGCCTGGGAAAATGCATTAGCTTGCGTGAGCGTAAGAGCATTTCCATCACCTCCAGTTACTTTGTCAACCTCAATCTGAGTGGCGACCACACTTCCATAAAGGCCGGGGGTCAATTGCTTAGCAGCGATTTCTCCGCCTAGTGATCCAGCCAGGGGGAAGCGTAGTTTCCACCCGTCAGCAGCATAAGTTTGCCCAGCGATGGCAAACAATACAGCTGCCGCATAGGCCGATTGATAGACCGATTTTTTAATCATGCAAAGTCTCCACAGTAGTTATGACATTCGTAGTGTCATAAGAATTTATGTAAATTACACTATCGTTTACCCTTAGACGGCACATATCGTTTTCCCTAAGATAATGGCACCTGTTGCGCCGGAAGTTCCAGATGAATCCCCAATCCTTGCTAGGTTAATGAATTAACAGAAATTGATTAAATGGAGCTGAAAAAATGAAAATGCGTGTACCGGGTCGCACTCAAAAGACCATTTCAGCAAGTACGCCGTCTGGCGAATTAGCTGAGGACCCGCGAAAATCTGACGGCCGAGTCAATCGCAGTGTTGCCACGCGAAAAAAGATTGTGAATGCGGTCACGGAGCTGGTCTACGAAGGCTTTCTGTCGCCCACGGCAGAGCAAGTCTCCCAACGAGCCAACATTGGCCTTCGAACTGTGTTTCGGCATTTTGATGACATGAACTCGCTGTACAGTGAAATTATCGGAGATTTAAAAGCGCTAGCTGACCCCGTTTTTAATGTTCGATTGGTTGGAAAAACGTGGCAAGAGAGATTGATGCACAGCATAGAACTGCGCTCACATTTTTTTGACCAAATTGCAGCGCTCTATCTTTCGGCACAGGTTCATCGCCATAACTCATCCCTGATCGCTGAAAACCTTGCGCGTGATGCGAGTCAACTCCGCGAAATTCTTCGACATATATTGCCAGCCGAGGTACTTAACAATTCAGTCGTGTTTGAATGCCTTGACCTTTTGATGAGTTTGGATGCGTGGATTCGGCTACGCAGAGATCAACACCTGTCGGCAGACCAAGCTCTGCGCGTAGTCAACTTAGGCGTGAAATCACTGTTACAAACAGTCGATTAAGCACAGCTCAACGATGAATTTGCATTCAGGGTTTCGAAGCACAGCGCAACGATCACAACCTAAACCACGGTAAGACATGCTGAAGAGTTCAAAAGGCCGCGGGCAGTAATGTCAATGCAATCAAGCTGAAATCACCCTGCCCCTTGATTTTTCAATCCGACCCAAGCAAAAATGGGGAAAAAACCAGTTTGCATTATCGCGCCAATCTAGGCTAGGCCAGATTGTGTGCAAGCTTATGTGCCGTGTGGTGTGTCGACTAAAGAGATAGGCTCGGCCACGGTCCCCCCTAACTTCTTTTTCAGCCCGAAAGCCAGCAAGAGCATCACGAACATGCTCAACACCAGGGCCAAATAAGCATGGCTAAAGCCGGTCAGCTCGCCGCCATCAAAGTCGGCAATGGCGCTGATGCAGGTGACTGCCAACAGTGTCCCCACGGCATTGAAAATGTTGATCAGCCCCTGGGCTGCGCCGCGTAGGGCCGGCGGCGCTTCATCAATCGCAATGGTACGCAGCGCGCCGCTGACCACCACACCCAGGCCAATACCAACCAGCACAGACGCCGCTAAGAACGCGGCAAAGCCGGTTTCTGGCACGGCGCTTTGCAGGTAGCCCAGCGTCAACAGTCCGAACCCAAAGATCACCATGTTGCGTGCACCCAGGCGGTTGAGCAGCCGCCCCGCCGCCATGGAGCCCACCATGGAGCACAGCACCAAAGGCAGCAGTGCCAGTCCCGCGGACTCCACGCTGACCCCATAAGCCAGCGTGGCGACGCTGGTCAAAAAAACAATCCCACCCATAGACAGACCCACGCCCAGCGTCAGCACATAGGCGCAAGCCAGTTGCCGGTTTGCAAACAGATCAATGGGAATCAGCGGTTGCGGCTGCCGTTTTTCAACGAGCACCAAAGCAACCAACAAAACGCCACTGGCCGCCAAAAACCAAGGCCACAGCAGCAGCCCGGTGGCCGAGTCCGGCAGGCGGGAAATACCCATGACCAAACACAGCAGAAACAACAAAGCCACGGTGATGCCTGCCAAGTCAACGGGCCCAGGTACTGCACTGGCGCGCTGCTTGGGCAAGCTGCGGGCCCCCAACCAAAGCACCACCAGCGCAACAGGCAGGTTCACCAGGAACAGCCAGCGCCAGCCCAGCGTGGAGGTGAGCACGGTTGCCAGGGGCGGCCCCAGCACAAAAGCCATGCCGTGGGTGGCGCCAATCAGCCCCAAAATACGGCCCCGTCGCTCGGTGGTGAACACATCACCAATCACGGCACTGGCCACAGGCGCAATGCCCCCTGCGCCTACGCCCTGGATGGCTCGGCCGACCAGCAGCAAGTCGAAGCTGGGGGCAACGGCGATGCACAGCGAGCCCATGGCGAACAGCGCCACACTGAACAGGTACACCGGACGGCGGCCATGGCGGTCGCTAAAGTAAGCCATCAGCGCCGTGCTGCACAGCGAACTCAGAGAAAAAACGGTGGTCAGCAGCCCAGCGGCGCGGTTGTCTATGCCAAAGGCTACACGCAATGCGGGCAGAACCGGCCCCACGATGGCCGAATCGAGTGCCGCCATGAAGACACCGATAAAGAGCACCTGCACCAGGCGGCTATGTACCGCATCAGCAGCAGCAGGCAAAGTAGTAGGAGCTTGGGTATGCTGGCTCATCAAAGTGACTGAATTAGGCTGATCATTTTCTCGCTGTTAGCGGACAAACGCATGGCCCACGCTAAGCCCGTCGCCTCTTCAAAAAATGGTCGTGCGCTAATGCGTCTCAATTTTTGGAAGAAAGAAAACGCCGCGGTGACATGCGGTAGTATCAGTCATGCAATCAGCAAAGTATGCCATCTATGCATTGCGCACCAATTCCTAAAGGGAGCCCAATATGCTCGTACGCCTTTTGTATGTCAGCCAAGCAGTCGGCCCGATTACCACGACAGTCACTACGTCAATTCTAGAAAAGTCTAGTGCCAATAACAAAAAGCTAGATATTACGGGTGTTTTATGCCAAGGCGCAGGCCTATGGATGCAAGTGCTGGAAGGCGAACGAACCCGGGTAAATACGCTGTACGCGCGAATCATGGTTGATCGCCACCATCAAAACGTTCAATTGTTATCCGTTGAAGAGATTGAGAGTCGGCGATTTGGTCAATGGTCTATGGCGCTTGTTTATTTGTCTAAAGACGACCCCATGGTGCAGATGGCACACCCAGAATTTGATCCCTACTCAGCGACGGCGAAGGACGCGATGTCACTCCTGGAGGAACTGATTAAAACCAGTACCCCCATCGTTCCCCTGGTAAGCATCTGACCAAAATTCAGGTCTGCCATCGGCAGTGAAAGCGCAAGGTCAATCGCGGTATACATTTCAAAGACGAGGACCAGCGATCCGATACAAGTGAAATCACCCTCGCCCACTTGATTTTTCAGTCCGACCCGATTGGAAACACTGAAAAAACGGCTCACTATGCTGGTGGCATTCATCTGCTTGCTGGAGCGTGCTTTTGACCTGCAACTGGTAAGCCCCTGATTCCTGATGAAAAATAGCCCGTCAGCGCACTGCTTTTCACGAATGACAGCAAAATCTATTCCTATGTCAGTGTATGAACGATGTCCCCGCCGCGCCCTAGTGGCTGCATTAGGCCAGCTCTTATGAAACTTTCTATGGCTCGAAGGCCAGAGGCCGGCGCGGCTGCACTGTCTGCAGGCTGCATCTCCCGAATTATTGAAATGGCCTGGGAGGACAGAACTGCATTTGAAGCGATAGCGGCGCAGTTCGGCTTGAATGAATCTGGGGTGATTGATCTGATGCGCAAGCATCTCAAGCCATCATCTTTTCGGATGTGGCGCATGCGGGTGACCGGACGCCGAACCAAGCATGCAGCGCTACGTGGTACCGTATTTTTACGTCACCGCGCCACCCATACGCGGCCATAGGGGTCGGCAGCTTGACAAACCAACGGGCACTGGTGTGGTTCAAACGTGATCTGCGGGTGCATGACCATGCGCCTTTGGTGGCTGCACGCGCGCACCCAGAAGCACTCGCCGTTTTTGTCATCGAACCTGAGTGGCTCAGCAGCCCCGACTGTGATGCCAGCCATGTCGACTTCGCGCTGGCCTGCCTTAGCGAGTTACGCACAGCCCTGGCCGAGCGCGGCTTGCCGCTGCTGGTACGCGTGGGCTCTGCGGTAGCGGTGCTGGCCCAACTGCATCGCGAGGTGGCTTTCACACACCTGCTGAGCCACGAGGAGACAGGAGCGGCCTGGTCCTATGCGCGCGACCGCCAGGTCGCCCTCTGGTGCCTATCGACAGGGGTAAATTGGCAACAATTCGAGCAAACTGGTGTCACACGGGGCTTGCGCAACCGTGCAGGATGGGCCAAGCGCTGGCCGGCTCGGATGGACGCGCCCTTGCACCTTTTAGACGGCAAATTTACCGCAGCGCTGGCGCTAGACCAGCCTGCTCTGCCCACGCTGTCCAGTCTGGGGCTGTCACCGCATGGCAAAACCTTACAAACTGCCGGCGAGCGGGCCGCGCGGCGCACCCTCAGCAGCTTTGTGCAGGTTCGGGGCTACGGGTACCGAAAGGCGCTCTCAAGCCCCTTAAGCGCTGAAGAGGGATGCAGCCGTTTGAGCCCGCATCTGGCGTTTGGAACCATTTCCCTGCGCACCGTACACCAAGCCACCGAGTTGGCGATCGGCAATACGCCTGCACGGGAGATGGCTTATGCGCTGCGCGGCTTTGCAGGGCGACTGCGCTGGCACTGTCATTTCATGCAAAAGCTCGAAGATGAGCCCGACATCGAGTTTCGCAATTTCGCCCGCGTGTGCGATGGCTTGCGGGAGGACGCCTTCAACAACAAGCACTTTGACGCCTGGTGCGCAGGTCGCACCGGCTATCCCATGGTGGATGCCTGCATGCGCTCGCTACTGGCGACAGGCTGGTTGAATTTTCGCATGCGGGCCATGCTGGTCAGCTTTGCCAGCTACCATTTGTGGTTGCACTGGCGACAAACCGGTCTTTTTTTGGCGCGCCAATTTCTCGACTACGAGCCAGGTATTCACTGGAGCCAGATGCAGATGCAAAGCGGCACCACCGGTATCAACACGCTGCGGATGTACTCGCCTACCAAACAGGCGCAAGACCAGGACCCGCAGGGCCAGTTCATTCGCCGCTGGGTACCCGAACTTGCCAAAGTACCGCTTCCCTATTTGGCAGAACCTTGGAAGATGGACCTGAGCGTGCAACAAATGGCCGGGTGCCTCATGGGCGCAGACTATCCTTTACCCATCGTGGAGGACAAGGCTGCCATGAAAGCCGCCAAAGACCGGATGTACGGATTGCGCAAAACACCAAACGCCCGGCTGGAGGCGGCCGATGTGCAGGCCCGGCACGGCTCACGCAAGAGCGGCCTGCCGGCTTCGGGGCCAAGGCGCAACCCAAAAGCGCTCCGCGTATCGGACCTACCATCACCCCAGGGCGACTTGTTCGCTTAGCGGGCGCAAAGAGGCCATTGTGGGGGCAATGCTGCGCAGGAAAGCTTCTTTGGTACACGCAAACCGGGGGCGAGTAAACGGGGGCTGCGCTACCCAGGCTACCAACTGTTACTGCCAATGTCACCCTTGAAGGGTCCGCAAAGATCGGGCGTAATCCATCCACCGTAGAACCCCCCTGGCTGCGCACAAACCTTCGCGCCGCCTACACTGCAATCGAGTTCGTGCGCGTAAAAAGCAAGGCATTGGGCCAGTGCCTCTGCGCCAGCCAAAGGCTGCGGATAAGTCCAAGCGACCTGCGCCAATCGACGCGCACCGTCAACCAAATCCCAATAGTGCGCAGGACCTTTCCACTCGCAAAACGAGCCGCCACCTGCGGGTCGCAAAAACGCGCGCTCTACATCTGCCAAGGGCAGATAAAAAGTGGGCGGATGGGCAGTTTCGCGGACAGCCCAGGCACCACGCGTTCTGGCCACGAGGGTGCCACCCCAATGCACCACTATCTCGCGCGTATCGCGAACCAGTTCTGGCGGCCGCGGAAAATCCCACACCGAAACCTGTCCCGGAGCTGGAGCATCGGCAAACGGCGGTCTATCCCCTCCCCGCCAGCGCCATTGCGCGCGCGCTTTCGCAATTCGATCAGCGTCAAAAGTCATAGGGAAGGAAAATCTCCACACCACTCAAAAAGCCTGGTACTCGCGCCATGGGCTAGAACAGCACACCTAAGCCTAAAAGTGCAGGTAACACGGTGGAGATCATCGCGACAATACTCAAGATCAAGCGCATGCCTAACCAATGATCGAGTCCAAAATCAGGGTAAATTTGGTAGTCAAGCACCAGACATAACAAAAGCACTGCCGCCACTATTAAGAGACCCCATTCGACTTGAACCAACAAACTGACCCAAGCCAGCAAACTTGGCAACACCCCCCAAAACAGCTGCCGTTTACTGGGGACGTTTTCAACCATCGCTAATCCCCAGTGGATGGCACCTAGAAAACTAACTATGGTGGCACCATAGGCTAGCAAGCTAAAAGTAACAGCCGGTCTATGCGCCGAGGAAACAACAAAACTCAAGGCAGACAGAGTCACAAACGGCACCAAACCGCAAAACCCCAGAAGCAGGGCTGCAGACGGGGTTCTAGAGTTTGAAAAACGCATAGATTTTTTACCTAAAGGAAAGTGATTGGGGATCAAAACAAGCCGCAAGCGAGGGGGGCAAATCAGGCACCTGCCTGACAAGGTAATTTCGAATGAAGGGAGCAGCTTTCCACGGCTTGGTATATCCGCTCCAAACCGCGTTACCAATAATTTGGGGCTCTAGGCCTGAAGTATTTATCAGCACCACTGCGGGCAATAAGTCAGCAAACTCCGCCTCGGCTAAAACCCAGTGGTCCCTAGCCCAGACGCCTGCAAGTCGGACTGATTCGGAATGGGGCGGGCTGTAGGCGCGAATCACACTGAGCGCCATCTCGTAATTTTTGTCGGCGGGCCTTAGGCGCAAAACACCACTGCAGTTTCTTGTCATTTGCGTCCATTGATCGGCGGCAATACCTGCAACATCAATCTCACGTCCGTCTAACACCATCAAGGTTCCGTTATCCCGTTGCGTGCAGCCTAGGTGAGACGCAGTGACCGCGAAACAAAGCATTAGCAATACCCATACCGATGTACGCCTCCTCATCACGACAAAACAATCAGCGGGCGATGACGGCTTAGTCCGGACTGTCCATGGCTTGCGCAATGTCCTGCGGGCTTTCCTGACTTCGCTCAAGGCCTGGCGACGGTGGCTTTTGAAAACACATTTTTTCCCCATCCCAGCGCTGCCCACACCAGCACTCACCGTCCGAATTGATGATGCACGTACCCGTACCGCAGCACCGAATATCCTCACTCATTTAAGCTCCTTTAGCTAAGCAAATAGATGATTGAAAGCCGCACGCGCAGGCCTTGACAAAACCCTTATTCCCGAACATTTTCATCAAGCGCAATGCCCTCATGATTTGCCACCATTTCCAAGGCACTCTCGAACAGTGCGCGCGCAGAACCGGACACCGAACTCAGGTAGGCGTGCAGGTGCGAATCTTCGGAGGACTTGTTCAGGCATTCGTGACTGTACTGCTCAAAATTCGCCAGCTGGGTAATGAGTTCGGCAACATGACGAGGGCATTCGCAAAGCACATTGGTCGATATATTGGCCACACGGTTCAGCGTTGCTTCGCTGTATTTCCTGGGCGGTATCAAACTGCCAACTACCAAACCGGTAGACTCCTTTTCGGTGCCCACCATCAGAGCGGAATTAATCAAATCCGCCAAATCGGAGTCCGACATAGGTTCTTTGCGGACCATCATCCCAGAGCGTTTCATCACTTCGATGACCTTCTCCTGGCCAAAATTGTACAAAACCAGTACCTGAAGCGCTTTACAGTTTTGGGCTAACCGATGTATGTCAACCTGCATACCCGCATGCAAGGAATTGACCTTCACTAAAAGAAAAGGAACTTGGCGTTCAAAGCTTGCGCCAAGCGCATGCGGCAAATCGTTGAATATATTTGTCACCTTAATGTCCTGGTCGATAAAGCCCAGGGTGAATTTTTTCGATTCGATACGACTGGCCAGGGCGACCCCGACTATGACCATAGATGCAGGCTGACCAGCCAGACGTGCATCGGTACGTGATCGAATCGCATCCTGTCCTTGCATCAACAAGGCATTGAGCTCCTGCGATGCGTAGTGCGCAAGGCTGCTGATGGCATGGCCACGTTCAGTGAGCCGCTTGAGTAGGGTTGCTCTGAGCACATCATCATCGGTATACAGACGATGCTGGCCTTGGGACTTTTGCGGGCTAAAGGTGCCGTAGCGCGACTCCCACACCCGCAGGGTTGGGGTGGGTACACCACTCAAATTGGAAACCGCGCCAATCTTGTGCACAGCACTGCCTGAGTTTGATTTATTGCTCATTGATTGAATAAAAATTGAATAGGTAAATCGAAATATTTGAACAAATTTTACACATAAATACTCTTCAGTGGTAAATTTACTTCATGACAAATTACTCACAGCCCATGTTTTTTAGTCTCCACGCCATGCAAGGCCTACGCGCCATCGGGATCATTGCGGCATCTTCGCGGCAACAACCCGTGCCCACGACGAGGCTGGCCCGGCACATTGGACTGTGCTTGTCCAGTACCGAAATCATTGTGAAACAACTAAAGAACGGCGGCCTCATTCGCTCCTACCGCGGTCCGGGTGGCGGCTACCAACTGCAGCACCTGGTTAAGGATCTCTCGGTTTGGGACGTGGTTTCCTGCTTCGAAGGCAGCGATTTGCCTCCCAAAGCGGGGCATGCCAGTCCCGAGAGCCAGGCGGCACTGGCGCTGGCAATTCAATTGGACGAAACCGTTTGCCAGTTCCTTCAGGCTTGCCGCTTGATCGACTTTCTTGAGCCATTCCCTGCCGATGCGAGCGACGACGCAGATACCAACGCAAGCCAGACCGCTTTCCACCTCAAGCCCTTGCGTCCGCCTAGTCCGCCCCTGGCTCCAAGTTGGGTGTTTGATCTGGCGAAGTTCACGCTGCCAGCGCATGCCTGAGGAAATCGCATGAAAATTTCTTACATGCTATGGAATCGAAGCGGTAAGGGCCGCAAAGTACCCACCGGGCAGGTCTGGCAGTGGATCCACGAAGTTGAAGATGAGCACCAAATGGTGAATATTTTCAAAAGGCTAAAGAAAACTATTCGCGAATGCCGATTGACGCTGGTGAACCTGCACATCGAACAACGCGATTGCTCAGACGAGCTCTTGGAGCAAGCAACCTTCGCCTACAAGGGGCCCATACTTTATGACGAAAATATCGCGCCCAAAAGAATAATGCATGTGCACGAAGATACGTTTGAAGACCAAAATTCAGAGACCGCTTAAAAATGCAAGCAATACCTGCACCTACAACCGTCTTGTACGACGGCTCTTGTCCGATTTGCAGTCGCGAGATCAAGCAATACAAAAAAGGCGATTTTCGCGGTGAGATTTGCTGGCTCGATGTTTCAGGCCCAACATTCATAGCACCACCCGGGCACAACAAAGAAGCGCTCATGAAACGCTTCCACGTCATCACAGCTAAAGGCTCAATAGTCTCAGGTGCCGCTGCCTTCGTCCATCTTTGGGAACAGCTGCCAGGCTGGAAAAACCTGGCCCGCTTGGGCCGCTTGCCGGGCATGCTCAATCTCATGGAGTTCGGGTATGAAACATTTTTGAGATTTCGTCCGAAGCTGCAAAAATTATTTTCCTAGCACCGAATTTTTTACCCCCGGGTATTTACCAGATTTTTTAATGAAGGACATCATCATGATCAACAAAGCAGCCGCAGGCAGAAGAGTTTTTTTGCTGCAAACAGTCACCATGGGACTGGGTGCCGCCATAGCAACGCAAGCAAGCGCACAAGCCATGCTGGCCGAATCGGATTCCCAAGCCGTTGCACTCGGCTACAAAGCCGATGCCGCTAAAGTAGATAAAACAAAACAAACAAAGTTTGCCGCGGGCCAGGCCTGCGTCAATTGCGCCCTGTTTCAAGGTGCGCCCAACGCTGCCGCTGGCGGATGCCCGCTTTTTGCAGGCAAGCAAGTGACCGCCAAGGGATGGTGCTCGGCGTATGCGAAAAAGGCTTCATGATTGACACTTCCCCGCTTTTTGCCTCGGGCCCTTACCAGGCGCTGGTGGTCGGCTCGGGCGGGGCTATTGGGGCTGCTTTCGCGCAAGCGTTTTGTGCAGACCCTCAGTGCGCCCATGTGGAACTTATCTCCCGTGGTTCGCACAGCGACTTCGATCTTAGCAATCACGAATCTATCCGTGCGCAGGCAACTCTGGCCAGTGGCAAGGGTCCCTACCACCTAATTATCGACGCCACCGGCGCAATAGCGATCAATGGCGTGGGTCCAGAAAAGGCACTCAGCAGCCTTCAGCCAGACCATTTAATGCAGGCCTTTTTGATCAATGCAGTTGGTCCGGCACTGGTATTGCGTCATTTTTCGCCCCTACTTGCAAAGGGCGCATCGGTTTATGCAAAGCTGTCTGCGCGGGTTGGCAGCATCACCGACAACAAAAAAGGCGGATGGTACGGCTACCGTAGTTCAAAGGCTGCTTTAAACATGATTTTGCAAACGGCGGCTATCGAACTGCAGCGCAAAAACCCAGATTTGCGCGTCGTAGCCCTGCAACCTGGAACGGTAAAGTCTAAACTCTCGCAACCATTTACGAGTTCTTACAGCCAACTTTTGGAGCCCGCGCAATCCGTAGCGGGAATGCTTCATGCACTGAAAGCACTGCAAGCCAAGTCAGGGGCCTACTTCCTGGACTACAAAGGCGTTGAAATACCTTGGTAAACATCGCAAGCTGGCCATGCCTGCTTACCGGGCAAGCCCTGTTTTTCGCTTCACACCTTTGGCACACAAATGAAAACCGGCTTTAAGGGCAATAAGCAGTCGCTACCGAGCAAACTCTGCGCAGTGTGCGGTCGCAGCATGACCTGGCGCAAGTCCTGGGCGAAGAACTGGGACTCGGTCTTGTATTGCTCAGATGCATGCCGCGACAGAAAGAAGGCCCTTCCCGGCAAGGCTGCACATGGCTGAGGCGCTCAGCCTCCCGTCGGCACGGCCCGCCCAGGTTCGTCACCTGGTCATCGTTTTGGGGGATCAGCTCGACCTGCAGTCCAGTGCTTTTCATGGCTTTGATGCGGCACAAGACGTGGTCTGGATGGCCGAGGTCGCCGAAGAGTCCACCCATGTCTGGTCGGCCAAGCAGCGTATTGCCGTGTTTTTAAGTGCCATGCGCCACTTTGCGCAAACCTTGCGCGCGCTGGGCCTGCCCCTGGACTACACACGCTTGGAAACGCCGGGGAACGCAGGCACATTGGCGCTGGAGCTGGGCGAGGCGATTGCCCGCCTTCAGCCGAGGGCGCTGGTAATGAGCGCACCGGGCGATTGGCGGGTGCTGCAAAGCCTGCGCACTGTGGCTAAAGAACACGCCTTAGATTTGGACCTGCGCGATGACACCCATTTCTTGAGCACGGTACGCGAGTTTGCCGTCCATGCCCAAGGCAGGAAGCAACTGCGCCTGGAGTATTGGTACCGCGAACTGCGCCGCAAACACAATATCCTGATGGACGGCAAAGACCCGGTAGGCGGGCAATGGAATTTTGATGCAGACAACCGCGAAGCCTTTGGCAAAGCGGGCCCGCAGAACGTTCCGCCGCCAAGCCGCTTTGCGCCGGACGGCATTACCCAAGCGGTTTTGGCGCTCGTCGAAACACGTTTTGCCAATCACCCCGGCAGTTTGCACAGCTTCGCTTGGCCTGTGACACGTCCCCAAGCGTTGGTGGCCTTACAGACCTTTATTGAGCAGCGTCTTCCACTTTTCGGCAAGTATGAAGATGCCATGTGGGCGGGTGAGGCCTGGCTTTACCATTCGCACCTGAGCTGCGCCCTCAACCTGAAGCTGCTCAACCCGCGCGAAGTCGTCCAGGCCGCCGTGGATGCCTATAGCAAAGGCGACGCACCACTGGCGGCTGTGGAGGGCTTTGTTCGCCAGATTCTGGGGTGGCGCGAATTTGTGCGCGGCATCTATTGGCTGCACATGCCGGACTACTTGGAGCGCAATGCGCTCAATGCGCAGGCTGCCTTGCCCGGCTGGTACTGGACCGGACAAACCGATATGGCCTGCCTGAAAGACGCGATCACCCAAACGCTGGAGCATGGCTATGCCCACCACATCCAACGCCTGATGGTGACTGGCTTGTATGCCCTGCTGCTCGGGGTCAAACCGCAAGCGGTACATGCCTGGTACTTGAGCGTTTACGTGGACGCGGTAGAGTGGGTGGAACTGCCCAACACCCTGGGTATGGGTCAATTTGGAGATGGTGGGCTGATGGCTAGCAAGCCCTATGTGGCGAGCGGAAAATACATCCAACGCATGAGCAACCACTGCGCAACCTGCAAATACGATCCTGCCCAATCGACAGGCCCGCGCGCTTGTCCGTTTACCACCTTATATTGGGACTTTTTAATGCGCCATGAGAGCCTGCTCAAGCAAAATCCTCGTATGGCCATGCAACTCAAAAACCTGGGGCGACTCGATGCCAGCGCGCGTGAAAGCATTGCCGCCCAAGCCACTGCCCACCGTAATTCCCAGCTTTAGCCCTTTAGTATGAAAATACCCCCAAACCACAAAAGGTACGATATGCCCAAATTCCTACTCCCCTCCATCAGCATCAAGCCCGGGCTGCGGCGCTACGCGGCCCTAAGCATCCCACTCATCTTCGCATCCCACATCGCTATGGCTATTGAAGAACCAAGTTTTAAAGTGATAGCCAAGTCCGGCAGTTTTGAGCTACGGCAATACGCCCCCATGCTGGTCGCTGAGACGCTGGTTGATGGCGATATGGATGATGCGGGAAGCATCGGCTTCAGGAAAATCGCCGACTACATATTCGGCAACAACCAAGTGCAGGCAGGCACCAGTTCCACCAAGATTGCCATGACCGCGCCAGTCACTATGGAGCCCCAATCTCAGAAAATTGCGATGACCGCACCGGTTGCGCTGATTCCGATGGAGAACATGGAGGCTTCCAGGCAATGGCGGGTTCACTTCGTCATGCCTTCGCAGTACACCATAAACACCATTCCCAAGCCTAAAAACGCAGATGTGAAACTGCGGGAAATTCCGGGCAAGCTTTTTGCTGTCAATAGCTTTACCGGCTTTAACACCCAATCTCGTATCCAGGCCAAAACCGATGAACTCAATGTCTGGATCGGACAAAAGAGTTTGAAAGTGCTGGGGCAGACCCAACTCGCACGCTACGACCCGCCATGGGTCTTGCCCATGTTCAGACGCAACGAAGTGATGATCGAAGTAGAGGACATGAAAGAGCAGGCCAAGTGATAACTCAATTTTCCAGTTATAGGGCCCGGACGCTGTCCGCCGGCATTCTGGCGCGGCATTGATTTTTAGATGATGAACAGCGCGTAGCCTGGCGCATCAGGCGATGGCACTTTCCCGCGCATGGGGACAGTCACAAAACTGTCAAACGGCTGGCTAAGAATTGGCTTCCACTCTCGCGCAGGGCGGCCTCGCCTTTCCTTTATAAACTCCACGATTGAATACCCCTATGGCCAAAGATTTCTCCCTGATGGAAGACAGCAACCGCTCTTCTAACCCCAGCATTCATGATGTTTCAGCCCCTTCACGGCGCCAAATATTGCGTGGCGGTTTGGGCGCATTGGCTGGCAGCTTTTTAGCCCCCCTGAGCGCCGTAGGCGGCGCTGCCGCTCTCACCGGTTGTGCAACGCTTGGCGTGGGCGCCATGAAAATGGGCTTCAAAAGCGTGGGCATTTCTACGGCCGACAGCATCACCGTGCCCGAGGGCTATGTGGCCCACGTGATTGCGCCCTGGGGTGACCCGGTTGGTATTGCTGGCCAAAACCACGCCTTCAAATACGATGCTAGCAATACAGCCGCCGAACAAGAGGCGCAAATCGGCATGCACCATGACGGCATTCACTACTATGCCCTGGACGGCTCTAAGCGCGGTTTGCTGGCGATGAACCATGAATATGTGGAACACGGTTTGCTCTTTACCGATGGCATGGCCAATTGGAGCGCCGAGAAGGTGCGCAAGTCACAAGCCGCACATGGCGTATCAATCGTTGAGGTGCAAGACAAGGGCGGCAAATGGGAGGTCGTGAACCCCTCTAAATATGCGCGACGCATTACCAGCAACACGCGCACCGAACTGAGCGGCCCGGTTGCTGGCCATGCCCTGATGAAAACCGCCGCCGACCCTGCTGGTCGCGTCGTTTTGGGAACTTTGAACAATTGCGCCAGCGGTATCACGCCATGGGGCACTTACCTCACCTCTGAAGAAAACTTCATTTTCTACTTCAATGGCGGCGACAAACTTAGCGACCACGAAAAACGCTGGGGTCTGCGCAAAGGTGGCGCTGGCTACCGTTGGCATGAGCATGATGCGCGTTTTGATGCCACGCAAAACCCCAACGAGCCCAACCGCTTTGGTTGGATTGTGGAAATCGATCCCAACAATCCCAACGCCACCCCGATGAAGCGTACCGCCATGGGACGCGGCGCCCACGAAGGCGCCACGGTTGCAGTCACCAAAGACAAGCGCGCTGTGGTCTACATGGGCGAAGACGCACGCTTTGAATACATTTACAAATTTGTCAGCCGCGACGCCATCAAACCAGGTGGCGCGGCCGCTAACGCCAGCCTGCTCGACCATGGCACCTTGTATGTCGCCAAGTTCAATGCCGACGGCAAGGGTCAGTGGATTGCACTCACCCACGGCCAAGGCCCGCTGACTGCAGCCAACGGATTCGCAGACCAAGCCGAGGTGCTGATCAAATCGCGCCAAGCCAGTGACGCGCTGGGCGCCACCAAGATGGACCGCCCCGAGTGGATTGATGTTGACAAGCAGGGCTGGGTTTACGCCGCTCTCACCAATAACAGCAACCGCGGTGGCGACAAGCAACCTGCAGTAGATGCGGCCAACCCGCGTGCCAACAACACGCAAGGCAACATCATTCGCTGGAAAGAAGACAATGATTTCAGTGCTGTCACTTTCACCTGGAACCACTTCATCATGGCAGGCGACCCCTCCTTGGAACGCGCAGAAGCCAAAGGCAGTATCAAAGGCGATATGTTCTCTTGCCCAGATGGCTTATGGGTAGACGGACGCGGCCTGATGTGGATTCAGACAGACATGTCCACCTCTGCCATGGGCAAAGGCGACCTGAAAAACTTTGGCAACAACATGATGTTGGCTGCCGATGTGCAAACTGGTGAAGCGCGGCGCTTCTTGGTTGGACCTGCAGGTTGTGAGATTACTGGCGTAACTGAAACACCCGATGGCAAAACCATGTTCCTCAATGTTCAGCACCCCGGCGAACCGGCTAGCGAGCAGAACAACCCGGCCAACCCTCGCGCGATTTCCAACTGGCCAGAGCAGAAATCCAATGGTCGACCACGCAGTGCTACCGTCGTCGTTCGTAAGATCGATGGTGGCATCATCGGCACCTGATGCATTCTCCGCTGTTAACAGGGCCGCTGCGCGCATCTAACTAAGTCTTCCCCCTTGCGTAACGCGAGCACGATCCATCCCCTCGAAAAGCTCAAACGCAGGCACAAGATGGCGTGCGTGCCCTAGCCAAATAAACCTCCACAAAAAAAGCCCAACCCGATCACTCCGGTTGGGCTTTTTGCCAGGCCCTTGGCTTTAACGCCAAGGCCCGTGGCTTAGATCACCACGTGGTTGGCGTGCACCATCGTTTGCTCGATCAACAACTGGGCCGCGCTGGTGTGGCTGTTGTACACCACCAAGTCGTGGCCGTTGTAGTTCACCAGCGTGCCGGAGTTGGTCCAGCCGGTGCCGATGTGCAGCGTGTCTTGCGCATCGCCCAACACGGCCAATTGCTTGACCGAAGTGGCGCTGGTGCTGGTGCTGCTGTTGAACAGATTGCCGCCTGACAAGTCCAGCACATCTTGCAGACTCAGGGTCAGCGCATTGGCTGCGCTGTCAGACAACAAGTCCACCACCGCCACCGCGTGGCTGCTTTGCTTGCCCACTTGCGCCAAGTTCAGCGCCGCGCCATCGGCCAGCTTCAGGGTGCCCAAGCCAGCGCTGTCGGTGTCCATGGCGTAGCCCAAGCTGGTGTACGCAAAGCCCACGTCGGCCACCAGCACTTGCGTGCCGTCGGCGGCTGTGGCCATGGTCTGGCCAAACTCCATCACACCGTCTGCGGGTGTGCGCACCACCTTGTCGCTGGTCAGCTTGATTTCGGTCAGGCCCAAATCGGCCAGGCTGCTCACTTCGCCCGCATCGCTCACGCCGTTTTGGTTGGCGTCTTGCCACACCATGAACTCGCCAAACTTCGCGTCTTGCGCGTTGAACTTGCCGTCGTGGTTCGTGTCAAACGCCGCCGCCAAGCCCTGCAAGTCGGTGTTGCCACCGTATTGCGTAAAGGCGTACTGGCTGTTGTCGTGCACCCTGCCGTCTGCGTACTTGTTCCAGACCAACACGCCGTCTTGCGCACCGGCCCATGCGGTGGAGTCCATCACGCCGTCGCCATTGACGTCCATCGTCACGTGGCCGTAGCTGATCGCACCATCCCGGTTCAAGTCCATCACGATCGGGCTCGAACCCACCGTGATCGCCACAGCCGTGGTGGCTATGTTGCCGTCCACGTCCGTCGCGGTCACGATGATGTTGTACACATTGTCGGCGCCAACGTCCGCAGGCGCTGCAAAGCTGGGCGAAGCCACAAACTTCACTTGGCCGTTGGCCGCGTTGATGGTGAAGCGTGCTGCATCGACACCGCTTAAGGTGTAGGTGACATTGACGTCTGTTACGTTGTTGCCTTGGTTGTCCGCCGCTTGCGCGTCGTAGGCCACGGCGGTGGTGGCGTAGTTATTGGCTACGCTGGCTGTCGCTGCGCTGCTAAACACCGGGGCCACAGTGTCGAGCACCTGGAACACGAAAGCGAAGTAGCTGTCGCCTGCATAATCTCCTCCATTGGAACTGAAACCATTGTCAAAACGCAACGATGCCTTTTCCCCTTGACCGTCAGAAGCAGACCAATAGCCCTGCCCAAACCATCCCGTTGGTATGCCGTTTGTTGAGGTGCCTGTCCCTGTGCCGTTGTAGGCATCCCATATCGCCAGCAGGCCGTTGTATGTCGGGTTGTCGGCGTAGGTGTTGCCGCTCACAGCAGTGCCAGAATAAGCCGTTTGATTTACGTGCACTCCACCAAACACCGGTAGAGCCAATGAAACGCCATTGATCGTTCCATACCGATAAGTGTCCGTGACAACACCGGCAGGGTTGGCTGTGCCACTGATGTTGTATTTGAAGGTCGAGTTCATCAAACCAGCGAATGACTCGACCAGTCCAGGTCCATTAAGCGTATCGGCCAAATCCGCGGTTCCACTCTTGTTTCGATCCCAGTGGTAGTACCAGCGACCTTCCACCTGAACGGGCAAAATCAATTGCGTCGTACCCAGGTTGACGACAGACTCCCCGCCCTCAAGCACATTGCTCACCGTAATCGCCACCGCCTTGGTGGTGGCGTTGGCATTGACATCGGTGGCGATCACGTTGATGTCGTAGACGTTGTTGGCGCCCGTATCGGTGGGCGTTTCATAGTTCGGGCTGACCTTGAAAGTCACCTGGCCGTTCGCGCTGTTGATGTCAAACCGAGCTACATCTGCACCACTCAAGGTGTAGGTCAGGCCAGCGTCGATGGCGCCGCTGCCGACGGTGGCTTGCGCGTCGTACACCACGGTGGTGGTGGCCGTGTTTTCTAGGGCGGTGGCGGTTGCGCCGCTGCTGAACACGGTGGGCGTCGCCACTTGCGTTGCTGTCTCCACCAGCACTTGCGCCGCGCTGGTATCGCTGTTGTACACGGCCAGGTTGCGGCCGTTGTAACTCACCACGGTGCCCGAGTTGGTCCAGCCTGCTCCCAAGTTCACCAGGTCCAGCGCGTCGCCGTACACCACGGTTTGGTGCTTGGCAATGCTGGAGGCCAGGGCCGTGCCGCTGACCAATGTGGTGTTGCCACTGTTGAACAGGTTCATGCCGCTCATGTCCAACACGTCTTTGGCTGCCAGCTTCAGGGTGTTGGCGGCGGTGTCGGTTTTGAGGTCGATGATTTCAATGTCTGCGATGCGGCTGCCGCTCACGCCGGCATCGGCCAGGCCTTGGTTGGCCACCAAGGTCAAGTCCAGGTTGCCGCTGCCTTGGGCCAGTTGCAAAGTGTCTATGCCCGTGCCGCCGTCCACGCGCGCCAGTTGCGCGGTGTTGCCACCGGCGCCCAACGCGTTTTGCAGCGCGGTGATGTTGCTGGCGTTGATCACCAAGGTGTCGTTGCCCATACCGGCGTACATCACGTCGGCGCCGCCGCCACCAATCAAGGTGTCGTTGCCCGCACCGGCGGCAAAGGTTTCTGCTGCGGTGGTGCCGGTTTGGGTTTCCGCCCCGGTGGTACCCATAAAGTCCACCGTGGTGGCGAACTGCTGGCCGCCAAAGACGACATAGCTGCGACCCGCGTCGGTGCGCGCTGGCGTGCCCGGGTCGGCGACGGCGCCTATCAGCAGATCGGCTAGGCCGTCGCCGTTGACATCGCCCGCAGCCGCCACACTCTGACCACTGTAATCACTGGTTGCTTCGCCTTGAACGGCAAAACCACCCACCCCCGTGGCCACCGCGCTCAGGTTCACCTGGGTGGTGTCCGCTTTGCCGTACACCACATAGGTACGGCCTGCATTGGTGCCTGTGCTCGGATCAGAATATTTCACCCCCACCAGCAAATCAGCCAGGCCGTCGCCGTTCACATCACCCGCTGAAGAGACAGAAAAACCGCTCAGATCAGAATCGCTCTGGCCGTTGATAACAAAGCCGCCGGTGCCGGTGGCTGTACCAATGGCGCTGAGGTTGACCTGTGTGGTGTTGGTTTTGCCAAACACCACATAGCTTCGGCCGGCACGGGAGAGTCCGCCGGGGCTACTCCCATAGGCGCCCACAATCAAATCCGCCAGGCCGTCGCCGTTGACGTCGCCCGCTGACGAAACACTGTTACCGTTCTGATCATCAGCGCTCTGGCCGTTGATGACAAAGCCGCCGGTGCCCGTGACTGTGCCAATGGCACTCAAACTGACGGCTGTGGTCGTGGCTTTGCCAAACACCACATAGCTGCGCCCCGCGTTCTGCATACCCGATGGATCGCTTTCGTTGGCACCCACAATCAAATCAGCATAGCCGTCGCCGTTGACATCGCCTGCCGCTGACACACTGGCCCCACTGAAGTCGCCGGTCGCCTGGCCTGTGATGGCAAAGCCGCCTGTGCCCAGATTGGCCAGATCCACTGCGGTGGTGTTGGTTTTGCCAAACACCACATGGCTCACGCCTGCGCTGTTCGTGCTGAAAGGGCTGCTCACAATCACATCGGCCAAGCCGTCGGCGTTGACATCGCCTGCCGCCGAGACACTGAAGCCACTGTAATCAGTCGATGCAGCGCCCGTGATCATGAAGCCGCCCACACCCGTGGTCTGCCCCACCGCCGTGAGGTTGACTTGGTTAGAGTCGGCCTTGCCAAACACCACATAGCTGCGGCCATTGAACGACGCACCGTCGCGCGCACCCACGATCACGTCGGCATAGCCGTCGCCGTTGATGTCGCCCGCTGCAGAAACCGAGAAGCCGGTCCGATCGCCGCCCGCTTGCGCGTTGATGACAAAACCACCGGCACCCACAGCCGTGGCCACATCGCTCAGGTTGACTTTGGTGGTGCCCGCCTTGCCATAGACCACGTAAGCATGGCCAGCTTGGTACTGACCAATGAGCAAGTCGGCATAGCCGTCGCCGTTGACGTCGCCGGCAGATGAAACGGAAAAACCCGTGTTGTCCCAGGTCGAAACACCGTCAATCGCAAACCCACCCGTACCCGCCGCAATGGTGCTGAGGTTGAACACCGCTTGTTGAATGGCCTGCACGTCAGACGTGATGGCCACGGTGTTGGCGTTGGTGGCCAGGTCGGTAAAGCTGCCGGTGGTCAGGCCCACCGTCATGTTGGTGATGCCCTCGCCGCCCACAGGCGTGATGACCATGGTGTAGACCGTGCTGGACACTTGGGTCAGCGTGCCCTTGGTGCCGTTGGTCACCGTCACGTCGCTGGCGTCAAAGCCGCTCACGGCTTCGCTGAAGGTGAACGTGAAAGTCACCGGCCCCGAGGCGGTACCCGCAGTGTCGTCGGTGATGGCGGCCGTAGGCGCTTGCGAGTCCACCGTGAACCCGGTCAAGGTGGCGCGGGTGAAGCGCTGCACGTAAATATCGTAGCTCGGGCCGGTGGCGACTCGGCCTGTCCAACTGGCCGCAAAACCGCCGTCGGCCAAGGCTGTAATTTGCGGCTCATAGCTATACCCAGGGGCGTTGTTATTGGGATTAGCCAGGGTTTGCAAACCGCCCAAGGTGTTGTTATTGCCGTCGTAGGCCTGTGCATAGACCACTCCAGCCGCATGCCAAGTGACGACGTAGCCCCCGTTGGCCAAAGCGATCAATTTAGGGTTATCGTCGTTTTGCGTCGCTGTATTGCCGTGCAGGCTGATCGCGCTGCCCACCGCGTTGTGATTGGCATCGTAGCGGGTGATGTTGACTTCTTGGCCGTTGTTGGTGCCCCCGCTGTATCTGCCGCTCCATGCCACCACATAGCCGCCGTCGCTCAGTGCCAACACTTCAGGCTTGATGGGAGTGCCGACGGAGATGTTGGGCAGCACTGTGCGCGAACCCACCACGTTATTGCTCGCATCGTATTGCGCAATTTGCACAGTTTGAGTGCCGTCCGTCAATGAGCCAATCCAGGCCACGACATAGCCCCCCCCCTTGCAAACCCGTCACCTGCGCAGAGTCGTCATCTTTTGCCGCAGCCGCAATGAGCGAAGTCGTGAAGGTCGATACGCTTTGTGCGTTGAAGCGTTGCACCCAAATATCGTAATCAGCGGCGGTGGTGCGGCCTCTCCAACTGACCACATAGCCGCCGTCGGCCAAGGCTGTAATTTGCGGTTGAACGCCGTAATAAGCCGAATTCGCGGTGCGGTCAACCAAGGTTTTCAGACTGCCCAAGGTGTTGTTGCTGCCGTCGTAGGCCTGTGCATAAACCTCTCCTCCACTCGTCTGCCAAGTCACGACATAGCCCCCGTTGGCCAAGGCGGTCAATCTATGGTAGGTGTCGTTCGCCGACGCTGTGTTGCCGTGCAGGCTGATCGCGCTGCCCACTGCGTTGTGGTTGGCATCGTAGCGGGTGATGTTGATTTCATAGCCGTTGGTGCCCCCGCTGTAATTGCCGCTCCATGCCAGCACATAGCCGCCGTCGCTCAGTGCCAACACTTCAGGTTCGTAGGGAGCGCCGCTGAAGGTGATGTTACGTATCACTGTGCGCGAACCCACCACGTTATTGCTGGCATCGTATTGCGCAAGTTGGTAGCTATAGCCACCTTCAGGCACTGTGCCCCGCCATGCCACCACATAGCCCCCGCCCGACAGGCCTGCGATCACCGAATTGTCATCCCAACCGCCGGTAACGCCCGCATTGAGGTCACCCACCACGGCACCTGCGCTGATGCTGCCGTAAACACCCAGCTCGCCAGTGGCGCTTTGCGCGCCGGTGGGCTTGGTTTGACGCACATCGATGTTGGTCGGGGTGTAGGTGGCATCGGCCAGCACAAAGCTGCCCGTGGTGCCCGAGGCGGCTGCGCCGCCGTTGCCAGCGATCCAGGTGCTGCCGTTGTTCAGGGAGTATTCCCAGGTGTTGCCCGCGACCAAGTTGGTGACGTTGACCGTGCCGTTGGTGACGTAGGCTGAGCCATTGCCCGCAGAGGCGGCCAAGCTCACGCCCGGTGCGGGGGGTGGCGGGGTGGAGTCCACCGCGAAGGTGGTGCCCGCTGCGGCAGACAAGTTGCCCGCCGCATCCACCACGTACAGTTTGTAGGTCCCGTCCACCAAGCCGGCCAAAGGCAAGTTGGTGTTGCTGTTGGCCGTGGCAATCGACACGGTGTTGAAGTTGGTGTCGCCCGAGCCGGTGATGCTGGCCAAGTCGGTCACCGTGACCGTGCTCTTGACCAAGTAGGCCGTGCCCACTTCACTGCTTCGCACCGTGGCGTTGCCGGTGTTGGCGCTGTTACCGGTAGTCAGTATGGGGGTGGGGACTGTGGTGTCCAGCGTGAAGCTGACGGCGGTGCTGGTGCTGCCTGCGTTGCCGGCCACGTCGGTGATTTGCGCGGTCAGCGATTTGCTGCCGTCTAAACCCAAGTCGGCCTTGAGCACGGTGAAGCTCACGAAGCCGTTGGTAATGTCAGCGCCGCTCAGGGTCACGGTTTTGGGGGTGCCAAAGGCGCTGCCGCCCAGCAGCAGTTGCACCGTATCGCCCACTGCAGCGATAGAGCCGGTGGTGGGCAAGGTGGCGCGGAAGGTGGTGGTGCCCGCCTCGGCGTTGTTCATCAGGCTGTCGGCCAGGTCGGTGCTGCCGTTCTCGGCCAGGGTGGGCGCTGCGGGCACTGTCGTGTCCAGCGTGTAGCTTTGGCTGTAGACGGTGCCGTCGTTGCCCGCCGAGTCGGTGACCTTGACTTGCAGGGTGTTGGTCCCCGAAATCGTCTGCCCTGCCAAGCTGTAGGTGTTGGCCCCCACCGTGGTGGTGGCCAGCGTCCAGTTGACGCCGTTGTTCAACGAGACATAGACGCTTTCGCCCGTGGCCAGCACAGCGCTCAGCGTGCCGCTGACCGTCTGCGCTGCTGTGCTGGTGACCAAGTCACCTGCCACACCCGTGTCTGCGCTGAAGACGGCCGTCGCCACCGTGGTGGTGGTGCCCGCCGTGTCCAGCGTGTAGACCTGGCTGTAAATCGGGCCATCGACACCGGACGCGTTGATGACTTTGACTTTCAAGGTGTTGGACCCAGAGATCGTCTGACCGGCCAGGCTGAAGGTGTTGGCCCCCACGGTGCTGGTGGCCAGCGTCCAGGTGAGGCCGTTGTTCATCGAGACAGACACCGTCTCCCCCGTCGCCAGGTTGCTGCTCAAGGTGCCGCTGACCGTTTGGGCCGCTGTGATGGTGACGAAGTCGCCCGCCGTACCCGTGTCAGCGCTGAAAGCCAAAGTGGCGACGACTTTGCTCGTTCCCGTGGTGTCGACCGTCACGGTCTGCACGGCTGTGGTGCCCACGTTGCCCGCAATGTCCGACACCGTGATGCGGTATTGGTAAGTGCCGTTGGCCAAAGCCGTCTGATTGGCCGTGGTGTTGGTCCACGTGCCGCCGCCGTTGGTTGACACCTGGTACACGACCGTGTTGCCCACATCGCTGCCGTTCAGGCGCAACTCAAAGCTGTTGTCGGTGGTCACAAAGTCGGTGGCAGAGCTGCCGGTATCGACAAAGTTGGCCAACACGATCTGCGGTGTCTGTTGAGTCGACAGGTGCAGCACTTTGCTGAACACGTCGGTGCCCTGGCCGTTGGCCGTGGCCCCCACCCAATTCACCAACAAGCTGCCGTCGCTCAACTGGCTCATCGTCACCGCCGTGTCGGCCAAGTTGCCCACCTGGCCTTGCAGGCGCTGCGCCGTGCCCACCGCCACGCCCGAGGCGTCAAAGCGCTGCACAAAAATGTCCGTTCCCTGGTCGCCCGCAGGGTCGATGCTGGTGGCAC
>CAMBFO010000023.1 GCA_945865675.1 Comamonas sp. lk | reverse complement strand
ACGGCTCGCGCCCGCCACAAAAAAGTTCTCGCCCTTGCCAAAGGTTTCCGCGGTCGCCGCGGTAATGTCTTTCGCGTCGCTAAAGAAGCGGTGATGAAGGCCGGGCAATATGCCTACCGTGACCGCCGTACCAAAAAGCGTGTATTCCGCCAGTTGTGGATTGCCCGTATCAATGCGGCAGCGCGTCAATGCGGCATGACCTACAGCCAATTTGCCAATGGTCTGAAAAAAGCGCAGATCGAGATCGACCGCAAAGTGCTGTCGGACATCGCAGTGCACGACATGGCAGCTTTTGCCAGTATCGTAGAGCAGGTCAAGGCCAAGCTCGCCACTGCTTAAGGGGTAAGGCGGCGCGCCGCCCTATGCGGGCGGCCGCCGATACCGCCCGCAAAACCGGGCTAGCGCTTAAACCAAGCACTAGCCCGTTTTTCATTGAATAACCGCCACGATTGCCATGAACGAAATCGAAAGCATTGTTGCCGCCGCCCGCACCGCGTTTGCAGCCGCCTCGGCGAGTGCCGACCTGGAAAATGCCAAAGCCCAATTTTTGGGAAAATCGGGCCGCATTACCGAGCTAATGAAGGGCATGGCGGTGCTCAGCGTCGAAGAGAAAAAAACGCTGGGTGCGTCGATTAATGTTGCTAAGCAGGATATCGAAGCGGCGCTGCAAGACCGTCGCCAGGCCCTGGCCGACGCCCAGTTGCAAAAACAGTTGCAAGCCCAGGCCTTGGATGTCAGCTTACCAGGGCGTGTGCGCGGGCAGGGCAGCCTGCATCCGGTGTCGCTGGCGCAGGAGCGCATCGAGCACATCTTTGCGTCTATGGGTTTTGATGTGGCCGACGGTCCCGAAATCGAGAGCGACTGGTTCAGCTTCACTTCCCTGAACAATCCGCCCAACCATCCTGCGCGCTCAATGCAGGATACGTTTTATATCGATACCAAAGGCGCCGACGGCGTCTATTACAACCTGCGTCCACATACCAGCCCGATGCAAATCCGCTATGCGCAAGCGCATGTGCGCAAGCACGGGGGCGATTTCGACGTTGCTGCTGGGCGTCTGTTTTCTGGCGACATGCCCGAGATTCGCGTCATCGCGCCGGGACGCACCTTCCGCGTGGACAGCGATGCCACGCATTCACCCATGTTCCACCAGGTTGAAGGCCTGTGGGTGGGCGAAAACATCAGCTTCAAAGATTTGAAGTCTGTTTATTTGAGCTTTATCACCAGCTTTTTTGAGACCGATGCACTGCAACTGCGTTTTCGGCCCAGCTACTTCCCGTTTACCGAGCCCAGTGCCGAGATTGACATCATGTTTGAATCCGGCCCCTTGCAAGGTAAGTGGCTAGAGGTATCCGGTTCGGGCCAGGTGCACCCCCAGGTGATACGCAATATGGGACTGGACCCGGAGCGCTACATCGGCTTTGCCTTCGGCTCGGGCATCGACCGCTTGGCGATGCTGCGCTACGGCGTGAATGATTTGCGCATATTCTTTGAGGGCGATGTGCGTTTTTTGTCCCAATTTGCCTGAGCCGCTTGGGCTCGTGCGATGGCTCTGAAGTACTTAGTTCACTGAACTCTTATGCAATTTCCTGAATCCTGGTTGCGCAGTTTTTGTAACCCGCCCCTGTCCACCCAAGCGCTGGCGCATACCCTGACCATGGCCGGTCTGGAAGTCGAAGAACTGCGGCCGGTCGCGCCGCCTTTCAGCCAGGTGGTAGTGGGTGAAATTGTGGAAGCGCTACAGCACCCCAACGCGGATCGCTTGCGCGTGTGCAAGGTCGACGTGGCCAGTGGCACTTTGCTGGAAATCGTTTGCGGTGCGCCCAATGCGCGCGTGGGTATCAAAGTGCCGTGCGCGCTAGTCGGCGCCCAATTGCCGCCCGGCGAGGATGGCAAACCTTTTCTGATCAAGCTAGGCAAACTGCGCGGCGTGGAAAGCGAGGGCATGTTGTGCTCGGCCAAAGAATTGCAGCTAGACGATGACCACAGCGGTTTGTTGGAGCTGAGCCTGGACGCGGTACTGGGCCAGGACATCCGCCAGTGCCTCAATTTGGACGACACCTTGTTCACCCTCAAGCTCACGCCCAACCTGGCGCATTGCTTGAGCGTGTATGGCGTAGCGCGTGAAGTCGCGGCGCTGACGGGCGCGCCTTTGTTGCCTTTGGATGTCACGACTGTCGTTGCCACCCACGGCCAAGTGCTTCCCGTCAAAGTGCTAGCCCCCGATTTGTGCGGCCGCTTTTCCGGCCGCGTGGTGCGCAAGCTCAACACCCAGGCCAAAACCCCGGCCTGGATGGTCGAGCGCTTGGCGCGCTGCGGCCAGCGCAGCGTCAGCGCTTTGGTCGACATCTCCAACTACGTGATGTTCGAGTCCGGCCAGCCCACGCACATCTTTGACCTGGACAAAATCGCCGGTGGATTAACGGTGCGCTGGGGGCAGGCCGGCGAAAAGCTCGCCTTGCTCAATGGCAACACCGCCGAAGTGGACGCTGCCGTGGGTGTGATTGCCGATGATGCGCAGCTAGAGTCTCTGGCCGGCATCATGGGCGGCGCTGCCAGTGCCGTATCCGATACCACCGAAAGCGTCTATGTGGAAGCGGCTTTCTGGTGGCCGCAATCCATCGCCGGGCGCTCGCGCCGCTTTAATTTTTCTACCGACGCCGGCCACCGCTTTGAACGTGGCGTAGACCCAGCGATGACGGTGCAGCACATCGAGCGCATCACGCATCTGATTGTGGAAATTTGCGGCACGCCAGAAACTACCTGCGGCCCGATAGACGACCAGACCCTGCGCTTGCCAGAAGTCAAAGCGGTAGATTTGCGCGTTGCGCGCGCGGCCAAAGTCATCGGCATGCCCTTGACCCAAGCCGATTGCGCAGCGGCTTTGCGCCGCTTAGGCCTGGCCTTTAGCGAAATGCCCGGTGTGTTGACCGTAGCGCCGCCAAGCTACCGTTTCGACATACATATTGAAGAAGACCTGATCGAAGAAGTGGTGCGCATGATCGGCTTTGACCAGTTGCCCAACACGCCGCCGCGCGCGCCGGTATTTGCCAAGGTCGGTTCGGAAAGCCGACGCAATCCTTTTGCCGTGCGGCGCCAAGTGGCTGCCTTGGCTTACCAGGAAACCATTAATTTCAGCTTTGTCGATGCGCGCTGGGAGCATGAGTTGGCCGGTAATGCCGACCCGGTGCGCCTGCTCAACCCGATTGCCAGCCAGATGAATGTGATGCGTTCGTCCTTGATTGGCTCCTTGGTACAGGTGCTTAAGTTCAACCAGGACCGCAAGGCCTCGCGGGTGCGGGTGTTTGAACTCGGGCGAGTGTTTTTCCGTGATGGTTCCGTACAGGACGGCGAATCCACGGTGGCCGGGTTTCACCAGCCTATGCGCGTGGCGGCCCTTGCCTGGGGCGGTGCCGATGCGCTGCAGTGGGGCCGCAAAGATAGCGCGGTGGATTTCTTCGATGTCAAAGGCGATGTAGAGGCCATGTTTGCGCCAAGCACACCCCAATTTAGCGCGGCAGCGCACCCGGCCATGCATCCCGGGCGCTGTGCGCAAGTGACGCTCAGTGGCAAAGTAGTTGGCCATGTAGGCGAGCTGCACCCGCGCTGGGTGCAGGCCTATGGATTGACCCAAGCACCCCAGGTATTTGAGTTGGAGTTGGAGGCCTTGCTGCAAAAAGCGATGCCGGTGTTTGAACCGGTGGCGCGCTTCCCTTCGGTGCAGCGCGACCTGGCCATCATGGTCGCCGATAGCGTGCACCACGAGGCCATCATGGCCGCGATCTATGCAGCGCCCACCCAGGGCCTGCTACAAGACGCGCGGGTGTTTGATATCTACCGTCCGTCCGCCGATACAGCCGGGCAGGGCGCGGCCGAGCACAGTGTGGCCCTGCGCCTGACGTTGGGCAGCACGCAAGCGACCTTGACGGAAGCGGAAATTGAAACTACTGTTGCGGCCGTGGTGGCCCAGTTGGTCTCCCGCTTGGGTGCCCGCCAGCGTGCTTGAGACCGCTTTTTATTTTTTAGACCTGAACGCGCCAGACCCGGATACCTCCTATGCAAATTTCTGTTGATAGCCTGGAAACAGCGGCGGTGACCAAAGCGCATCTGGCCGACATGTTGTTTGATCAATTGGGCTTGAATAAGCGCGAGTCCAAGGACATGGTGGACGCGTTTTTCGACTTGGTTTCGGCGCAACTGGTGGACGGCACAGATGTCAAAATTTCAGGCTTTGGCAACTTTCAGATCCGGACCAAAGCGCCCCGCCCGGGCCGCAACCCGCGTACGGGCGAAGCCATCGCCATCGAGGCGCGCCGCGTGGTGACCTTCCACGCCAGCCATAAGCTCAAGGACCAGATCCAGGCTGAACTGCAGAAAAGCTAAGCGAAGGGCGCCGCTTCGGATACTGCGCCAGCGGCACCCCTGCATTTCCCCGATTGCCTTGCGGCTCAACTTAGAGTAATCTCTTCACTTTTCCCTATAGCGCATTGATTTTCATGGAAAACACACTTCCATCCATTCCCGCAAAGCGGTACTTCACCATTGGTGAGGTGGGGGATTTGTGCGGCGTCAAACCCCATGTGCTGCGCTACTGGGAGCAGGAATTTACGCAGTTGCGGCCCATGAAGCGCCGTGGCAACCGGCGCTATTACCAGCACCATGAGGTGCTGATGATCCGCAAAATCCGCGACTTGTTGTACGAGCAGGGCTTCACTATCAGTGGTGCGCGCAACAAGATGCAGGAAATCCAAGAGTCTGAGCGTGAGAAAAAACGCCAAATCGATGGACGGTTAGATGGGTCCGCGGTAGGCTTGGATGAGGACGTTTTGGATGATGCGCCGGCTTTCGACCAAGCGCCTGGTGTGGCGCATGGGCATTGGCAGCAAGTGCGCTCGGAACTGCTGGAAATTCGTGAATTACTCGCTGCAGCGTAAAGGCTTGCAACACTTGCGCGGGCTATAATTGCAGGCTGATTCGGTGTGTGGCGCAGCCTGGTAGCGCACTTGCATGGGGTGCAAGGGGTCGAAGGTTCGAATCCTTTCACACCGACCAATTATTGAGACGGAAGCCTCCAGGTAGCAATACCCGGGGGCTTTTTTGTGGGCAAGTGGCCATGCAGACTGGATGCATTGCGCCCGTTTTTATAGCGCTGCTTTGGGCGTTTCAAGGAAATACAAATGATGACCTCTGCCGTATTACGCAACGACAAGCAAGGCCTGGCAGTCCTCTCGATCAACCGCCCGGACAAGCTCAACAGCTTGAATGTGGAAGTATTTGAAGCCCTGGACGCGCATCTGGCCGATCTGGAGCAGCAGATTGACACGATAGGCCTGGTGCTTTTGCGCGGCTCGGGAAGCTGTTTTTCTGCCGGGCATGACCTGGGCGATTTGGCCAAGGGCGAGCAGTTGCCGCGCGCGCATTTTCAGTCGCAGGTGATAGAGCGCCTGGCGAACTTGCCCCAGCCGGTGATTTGCGCGGTGCACGGCCATTGCTATACCGGTGGTTTGGAATTGGCCTTGGCGGGTGATGTGATTTTGGCCAGTGCCAATGCCAAGTTTGCGGACACCCATGCCAAATGGGCTTTGACGCCTTTGTGGGGCATGAGCCAGCGCCTGCCGCGCCGCGTGGGCCAGAGCCAGGCCATGGAAATGATGCTGAGCTGCCGCACCGTTGGCGCGCAGGAGGCGCTGCGCCTGGGCTTGGTCAACCAATGTTTTGCCGACGTGGAATTTTTTGACGCGGTGAATACTTACGCGCAGCAAGTGCTTGCCAATAGCTGGTTCAGCCATCGTGCTAACAAAAAATTGCTTTTGCAAACTGACGGCCTGCCTCTAGGTGCCGGCCTGGCGCATGAGGTGTATCGCCACGAAGGGGTTGGCCCGGATGTGCATGCGCGTATCGCGAGCTTTTTACAGAAAAAAGCTAGCAAATCTTAAGTGGCAGGTTAGCACTTAGCCGGTAGTAAAGTCACTGGGCCGCAGACGCGCCAAGCGCCAGCGCATATACCAAGTGGTCCAGGGCCAGTTGGTGCTGTTATTGCCATTGCGGTCGATAAAGTAGCTGCTGCAGCCACTGTTCCACACGGTTTTTTTGAGTGCAATTTGCACCGCCTGGTTGTAGCGCTGTTGTGCGCTTGGGGCGACCGCGATGCTCGCATGCTCCTTGGTGCCAGTGCTACGGATGGCCGCCAGGATGAATGTCACCTGCGCCTCGATCATCACGAAGGCCGATGAAAAGGCATACAAATTGGGACCACACATCATGAATAAATTAGGGCAGTCTTCCAGCATGGTGCCCAGATAGGCACTGGCGGACCCTTTCCAATGGGTGGAGAGCGCCTGGCCCGATTGTCCAAAAATAGCCTGCGCTACCGGCGGCTCTGCGACTTCGAAGCCAGTGCCCCAAATGATGATATCGGCCTCGCACCGTTCGCCATTGGCGGACACCAGGCTGTTGCCTTCGATGCGCGCTATGCCGGAAAAAACCTGCACCTGGGGCTGCGCCAGCGTCTTATACCAGGTGTTCGATTGCAAAATGCGTTTGCAACCCAGCGAGAAATTAGGCGTCACCTTGTGCCGCAGGGCCGGGTCTTTGATGCCACGTGCGATATTTTTCAAGCCTGCCGCTTGCAGGCGGGCGATAGCGCGGGGAAATTTCAGGCTGAAATTAAGCAGTTCAAATTGCAGGTACAAGGCGCGCCGCAGCAGGCTTTGCAGCCAGGGAAAGCGCGCGAAGCGGGCTTGCCATTTATCGGTGATTTGGAAATCCATCTTGGCCAACACCCAGGGTGCGGTGCGCTGGAAAAGTGTCAGTTGCGCCACCTTGGGTGCAATCGCCGGCACAAACTGAATCGCTGACGCGCCCGAGCCCACCACCGCTACGCGCTTGCCTTTCAAGTCCACATCATGTTGCCAGCGCGATGAGTGAAAGTGCGTCCCGGCAAAGCTGTCCAGGCCGGCAATATCGGGCGTCACCGGCACATGCATGGGCCCGCAGGCCATCACCACAAAACGAGCGCGCAACAGGCCCAACGAGGTGTCCAAATGCCAAAGCTTCTCGGCTTCATTCCAACGGACCTTGTGCATTTCGCAGTTCAAGCGCAAGTGGGGCAAAAGGCCGAATGTGGCAACGGTGCTGCCGCAGTAGCTTTTGATTTCTTCCTGCCTCGCAAACATGCGGCTCCAACGCGCATTGGGTGCGAAGGAGTAGGAGTAAAAGCTGGAGGGAATATCGCAGGCGCAGTCCGGGTAGGTGTTATCGCGCCAAACGCCGCCTGGCTCGGACGCCTTTTCCAGAATCAAAAAATCGATGTTGGCTTTGCGTAAGGCAATCGCCGCGCCCACGCCAGCAAAGCCAGCGCCCACCACAATCACGGTATGGGTTTTGGCATCAGTTGAATGGGGCGTGGGGGACATGACAGGATGGATGGCGATTGGCTTGCGCTTGGCGCCTATGGTTGGCTTGATAAGGCGGGATTATCTCCCTGGCAGTGCGGGCCGCTTGTCGCCCGTGCGGCCACCGGTTCGCGGCAAGACGCAATGCAAGCGCTGCACGCATGACTTATAGAATGCACCGATGAGCACTTCTGGCACCGCAACCCCGCACCGCATTGTTATCGTTGGTGGCGGGGCTGCCGGGCTGGAACTGGCTACGAGTCTGGGCGACACCTTGGCGCGCAAAGGCCTTGCCGATGTGACGCTGATTGAAAAAGCCCGTACCCATATCTGGAAGCCAAAGCTGCACGAAATTGCTGCCGGTAGTATGGACGTTGGGCGCCACGAGCTGAACTACCTGGCCCAGGCCCATTGGCATCATTTCAAATACCGCCTGGGCGAGATGAACGGTTTGGATCGAGCGAAGCGTTTGGTGCATGTGGCCCCGTTTATCGATGAAGATGGGGTGTTGGTCACCCACCAGCACAGCATTGCCTATGACACGCTGGTGATTGCGGTCGGCAGTCGCAGCAATGATTTCGGTACACCAGGCGTGGAAGAGCATGCGCTTAAGTTGGAAACCTTGGCTGACGCCGAGCGCTTTCACCGCCGCATGCTCGATGCCTGTATCCGCGCCCACGCCCAAAGCGACGCGCTGCGTCCTTCGCAATTGCAACTGGCAGTGATCGGTGCCGGTGCAACGGGTGTGGAACTGGTGGCCCAATTGCACCGCACTACGCGTGAAGTGGTCGCCTTTGGCCTGGATACGATAAACCCTGAGCGCGATATCAAACTGCATTTGATTGAAGCGGCAGACCGCGTGCTACCGGCTTTGTCGCTGCGGATTTCGATGGGCGCCCATGAGTTGCTCGAAGGTTTGGGGATTGCAGTGCATATCAATGCGCGCGTCTCCGGCGTGGGCGCTGACCATGTCGAACTGGCCGATGGCACCCGTATTCCGGCCGAGCTGGTCGTGTGGGCGGCGGGTATCAAAGCCCCGGAGTTTTTGAAAAATATCGATGGTCTGGAAACCAACCGCATTCACCAATTGGTGGTGCGACAAACTTTGCAAACCACGCTGGACGAGCACATATTTGCCATGGGCGATTGCGCCGCCTGCCCCTGGCCGGAGAAAAATGCCATGGTCCCGCCGCGCGCGCAGGCGGCCCACCAGCAGGCAAGCCATTTGCGGCGCCAAATTGTGCGCCGTATGCGCGGCCAGGTGCTGCAGCCCTACCACTACCGGGATTTCGGCTCACTCGTTTCCCTAGGCGATTACAGTGCGGTGGGCAATTTGATGGGCGGCATCATGCGAGGCAGTTTGTTTATTGACGGCTTGATCGCCCGGGTGATGTACACATCCCTTTACAAAATGCACGAATTGGCCTTGCATGGCATCGCTAAAGTGGCGCTGGAAACCCTGACGCGGGCGATAACCCGTCGCACTGAGTCGCATGTTAAGTTGCACTAAGCGCTGCTTTGCAGGCGTCGACCGATGCCCGAACTAATCGTTAAGCAAGTCCATACGATGGGCCTGCCCAAGGCCCGACAGATCGCGCAGGATTGGATCGCGCAGGCGCAGGCCGATTGGGGCATGGTCTGCGAATGCAGACCGGGACTCTTGGAGGATGAAATTGTGTTCAGCCGAAGCGGTGCCAAAGGCAGCTTGCTAGTACGTGCGGAAAGTTTTGAACTGCGCGCGCAACTGGGCTTTTTGCTGGGCAGTTTTCAGCCGCAAATTGAGGCGCGGATACGCGGCAATTTGCAGGCCCTGCTGGACCAACACAGCGGGCAGGCTTAGCCGCCGCGGCGCATCAATTCAAAGAATTCGCTGTTGGTCTTGGTGGCGCGCATTTGCTTGAGCACCATTTCCATGGACTCGATCTCGTCCATGTTGTATAAAAACTGACGCAATATGCGGGTTTTTTGCAAAATCTCGGGCGCCAGCAGTAATTCTTCGCGGCGTGTGCCGCTGCGGTTGAGCTGGATGGACGGGAACACGCGTTTTTCGTAGAGCCGGCGGTCCAGGTGAATCTCAGAATTACCCGTGCCCTTGAACTCTTCAAAAATTACCTCGTCCATGCGGCTGCCGGTATCGACCAGTGCCGTGGCAATGATGGTCAGCGAACCGCCTTCCTCCACATTGCGCGCCGCACCTAAAAAACGCTTGGGCCGCTGCAGGGCATTGGAATCGACACCGCCGGTGAGCACTTTGCCGCTGGAGGGCACCACATTGTTGTAGGCGCGGGCTAGGCGGGTGATCGAGTCCAGCAAAATCACCACGTCTTTTTTCAATTCCACCAGGCGCTTGGCGCGTTCGATCACCATTTCGGCCACGTGTACGTGGCGCGAAGCGGGCTCGTCAAAGGTAGAGGCAATCACTTCGCCGCGCACGGTGCGCTGCATCTCGGTCACCTCTTCGGGACGCTCATCGACCAGCAACACCATCATGTGGCTATCGGGGTAGTTGGCTGAAATCGCGTGGGCGATGTGCTGCATCATCACCGTCTTACCGCTTTTGGGCGGGGCGACCAGCAAGGCGCGTTGGCCTTTGCCGATGGGTGCAATGATGTCGATAATGCGTCCGGTAATGTTCTCGTCGCTTTTGTTGTCCTGCTCCAGACGCATTTGCACTTTGGGGAACAGGGGCGTCAAGTTTTCGAACATGACTTTGTGCTTATTGCTCTCGGGCGAGCCGCCGTTGACTTTGTCCAGCTTGTTCAGGGCAAAGTAACGCTCACCGTCTTTGGGGGTACGCACTTCGCCTTCGATCATGTCGCCGGTGTGCAGATTAAAGCGGCGCACCTGGCTGGGGCTGATGTAGATATCGTCGGTGCTGGCGGTGTAGCTGGTGTCTGGGCTGCGCAAAAAGCCAAAGCCGTCGGGCAGGATTTCCAGCACGCCATCGGCAATGATTTGCTCGCCGGTACGGGCCCGCTTTTTGATGATGGCAAACATCAGCTCTTGTTTGCGCATGCGGCCGGTGTTTTCGATTTCAAGCTCTTCGGCTTGTTTGAGGACTTCTGACACGTGCAGTGCCTTGAGTTCGTTTAAGTGCATGGAGTGTTTCCCGTGGGGGATAGAGCCGAAAGTTCGGTGGGCAAAAAAATCAGGGGAGGGGGGGTGCCGACGGGTGCGTAGGGGTAAGAAGCACCTGGGGGTTCAACACCGTTGCATAGGTGCCCAAGGGTATGGGCGGCATGAACGGAGGAATTATGACAGGAAAAATTGCCAAAATTAAAAAGCCGGCACGGGGCTGGTTTCGATGGCTTGGGGCCGGGCGGGCGGCCTTTGGCGCTTAGGGCCGCTAGCCGATGGCTCCGGCCTAAAGTTGCTCGTCGATAAATGCCACCAACTGGGCTTTACTTAGGGCGCCTACCTTGGTGGCCGCCAACTTGCCGTCCTTGAATAGCATCAGGGTCGGGATGCCGCGGATACCGAATTTGGCCGGGATTTCCCGGTTTTCGTCCACATTCATCTTGGCCACTTGCAGTTTGCCTTCATAAGACACCGAGACTTCGTCCAAAATCGGGGCAATCATTTTGCAAGGGCCGCACCATTCGGCCCAATAGTCCACCAAAATCGGTTGTGTGCTGTGCAAGACCTCGTCCTCAAAAGTGGCGTCGGTGATGTGTTTGACGAGTTCGCTGGCCATGGAAGTTTCCTCAGGAAGTGGTGAATACCGCATATATGAAATCGATTGTGACAGAAACAAGCCCTCGCGTTTTTGGGCGAGCGCTATGAGCCACATAGAAAACGCCCATTCAATCGGCCAATTTCCCGTGTCGCCGGGTTCCGCTCGCATGCTCCCCCGTGATTTGCCTGCGGCCTGGTGCTGGTTTGCACCGCAGGGCGGCTTACTGGACACCATTGCCTCGCGCATGGCCGCTATCGGCACCCACCCCGGACGCACCGTGGTTTTGCTGCCCTATGCCCAGCTATTGCGCCAGGCCCAAGTCATGTGGGCAACGCGTTTTCCCGATGGTTTTGCCCCGCGCTTTGAGACTTCGATGAACTGGAGTGCCCGCTTAGCCGTATTTGAGGCGGGGCCTACCGACATCCGCCGGGACAAAGCGGCTGACACCCTCACGGCGCGTGCGCTGCTGCATTCCTGGCGTGGGCGCTACAGCGCGGAACAAATCGATGTGCTGGCCGCCCTCATGGTCACAGCGGTGCACGAGGTCGCGCCAATGGCGGCTGCCTGCCCGCCGGCTGAACGCCCCGCCTGGGCCGTGGCCAGCCGCATTGCTTGCGAAAGCGCTTGGTCTGGGCCGGGCGCGGCCTGGGAGGCTATCGCCATGGCGGCAGCGCTGGAGTGGGCCGCTAGTTCACGCTATGCCACCGATGTCTTGTTCGGCACTGAGGCACGCGTGGGTGTGGATGGCGTGCTGGCGCTCGAAGGCTTGGCGCCTGACCCACTGCTTGAGGGCTTGCAGCGCGCTTGGGGCGATAGCCTGCAGCGCATGCCGCTGGTAGCAGAAAGTGCCGCGTCCGCATCCTCACGCTCGTTTTCGCCGCAATTGCATGCCTGTGCCGATGCTGCGCAAGAGGCACAGCGCGTCGCGGCCAGCGTGCTGGCGCATATCGCGGCCGACCGCTACCCCTTGGCTTTGATTTGTTCGGACCGCGCCTTAACCCGCCGCATTCAGGCGCTGTTGGATGGCGCTGGCGCCATGGTGCGCGATGAAACCGGTTGGATGCTTTCGACCACCCATGCCGGTGCGTCGCTTGCGGCATTGCTGCGCGCCAGTGTCTGGAATGCTTCCAGCGATGCCGTGTTGGCCTGGCTCAAATTGGCACCGACACTGGCGTCGGCCAGTGTCGCCATGGAAGCTTATTTGCGGCGTTATCAGCTGCGCGATTGGCGCGAAGTGCCCCTGCGCCTGGCGGGCGCAGACCGCCCCAAGGGACCGGATGCGCTAGCGATTGAAGCCTGCGTAGCGGCTTACGCAGGCTTGCGCCAAGCCTTTAGCGGGCGGCGCAGCCTGGCGCAGTGGCTGGCGGTGTTGGAGCAAGCCTTGCGCGGTACCGGTATCTGGGACACGCTCCATAGCGACCCTGCAGGCCTCCAGTTATTGAGCTTAAGTGGTTTGGACCGTCCGCAGGAGCGCGAACGCTTGCAGGCCCAAACCTTGTGGGGCGCTCAGGCCTTGGACGCGGCAGATTTCAGTGCCTGGATGCAAGCGCTGCTCGAAGGCAATACCTTTCGCCCGGATTACCCGGCGCATGAGCAGGTCGTCATACTTCCCCTGAGCCAAGTCCTGGCCCGGCCCTTTGCGGCGGTGGTGCTGGCCGGTTGCGACGAAATCCGCTTGCCGCGTGTGCCGCAATCGACGAGCTTGTGGACTCCGGGGCAGCGCCAGGCCCTGGGTCTGCCCGAACGCAGCGCACTGGCGCAGGCCATCGAGCAGGCGTTTTTACATGCGCTGGACCACCCGCATTGCGATATTTTTTGGCGTACCAGCGACGACGCCGGCGAGGCCATGGCGGCCAGTCCCTTGGTGCGCGCCTTGTTGGCGAACGGACCGCTGCCTGCGGGCGCTGACCAGCGCACCCGGCGGCCACTTGCGGCCCAACCCCTGCTGGCGCCGCAGCCCAGCGCGCCGGGCTTGCTGCCTGCCAAACTTAGCCAGAGCGCCTACGAAGATTTGCGCAATTGCCCTTACCGTTTTTTCGCGCAACGCCAATTGGGTCTTTATGGCAGCGAAGAATTGGAAAGCGAGGTGGACAAGCGCGACTTCGGGCAATGGCTGCACCGGGTTTTGGAGCATTTTGAGCGGGCGATGCAGTCCGCGCCCCAGGCCGATGCCGACCGCCAGCGCGCACTGCTGGAAACTGCCGGTAATGCAGCCACGCAAGCGCTGGGCCTGGACGCAGACGAGTTCTTACCCTTTGCGGCGGCCTGGCGCACCATGGGCGAGGGCTATTTGGCGTGGCGCAAACAGCATGCGGCTGGGGGTATGGTGTTTGACCAGGCCGAGGCCCCACTCGAGCGTCCATTGGGCCGCGTCAACTTGGTGGGCCGGATCGACCGCATCGACCGCAGTGTCCATGGTGCCAGCCTGATACTGGACTACAAAACCGAATCGCCCGAGGCCACACGCAAACGGGTGAAGCAGCCCTTGGAAGACACCCAAATGGCCTTTTATGCGGCCTTACATGCCAAGGACGATGATGCGGGCGCCTACCTGAGTTTTCATGAACGCGAGGGCTGCAAAACCATAGAGCAAGCCCACTTGCTTCATGCGCGGGATGCTTTAGTGCAGGGCATCCATGACGATATGGAGCGCATTGCCGGCGGGGCTGTTTTGCCCGCCTTGGGCGAAGGCAGTACCTGCGATTTTTGCAAAGTGCGCGGGCTGTGTCGCAAAGACTTTTGGGCGCTGGCATGACCACGGCAAACGGCGGTATGGCCGTGCAGGCCGATGGCTTGGATGCAAATGCTGCGGCTTACGCCCACGATGGGCGCCGTGTGTCCCAAGCGGCTTTTTACAGTATCGCCTGTGACCCGCGGCGCAGCGTGGTGGTTGAAGCTTGCGCCGGTGCCGGCAAGACTTGGATGTTGGTCTCGCGCATGCTGCGCGCCTTGCTCGAGGGTGCGCAGCCGCATGAATTGCTGGCCATTACCTTTACCAAGAAAGCCGCTGGGGAAGTGCGCCAACGCCTGCATGCATGGCTTGAAGAATTCAGCCAAGCCAGCGATGCCCAATTGCAGCAAGCCCTGCGCGAACGGGGCCTGGGCCCCGATAGCAGCCCCGAGCAAATAGCACGTTTGCGTGGCTTGCACCAATCGCTCCTGAAGGCCGATAGGCCGGTGCAAGTGCGCACTTTTCACGGCTGGTTTGCCACGCTGGTGCGCAACGCGCCGGTGGGCGAACTGATGCGCTGGGGCTTGCCGGCGCACTATGAATTGCTGGAAGACGACACCCGCGCGGTGGCCCAGCTATGGCGGCGTTTTCACCGGCGCGTGGCGCAAGACGCCAAGGCGCGTCAGGACTATGAAGATGCGGTCGCCGTCTATGGGCGCCACCAGACGCTCAAGGCCTTAGAGGCTGCCCTGGCTAAGCGCGTGGAATTTACCCTGGCCGATGCGCAAGGCGTTGTCGATGCGTCGGTGCAAACGCTGTCCCAACGTTTTGCATGGATGGCACAGTACCAAGAGCCCTTGGAGGTATTGGCGGGCGAGATCGCAAAAACTTTGTTGGGCGCAGCCGCACGTGCCCTAGGCGCAGCCAGCCAAAAAACCTATGCGACCAAGGGTGTGCAATTGCAGCAGGCTTTGCAGACGTCTGACACCGATCAAATATTTGATTCGCTACTGACCAAAGCGGGCGACCCACGTTCATTTGGCGACAGGCTAAGCGGTATGGCCGACATACTCGCAGCGCAAGAATTCTTGCGCGATATCCGCCGTGCGCAATTACAGCACCGCGCCTGGCTGCACCAGCAGCGCATGGCCCGCCTGACGCGCGGCTTGTTGGCAGACTATGCGGACTTGAAGCGTGAGCGCTCTTGGCTGGATATGAATGACCTGGAATTGACGGCGCAACGCTTGTTGTCCGACACGCGCAGCGGCGCCTGGATTGGCGAGCGCCTGGATGCGCAGGTGCGCCACCTCTTGGTTGATGAATTTCAGGACACCAACCCCTTGCAATGGAAAACGCTGGAAGCATGGATAGGCAGTTATGCCGGCGCTGCGCGCGCGCCCTCTATATTTATAGTCGGCGACCCCAAACAAAGCATTTACCGCTTTCGGCGTGCTGAGCCCCAGGTGTTTGAGGACGCCAAGCGTTTTATCACCGAGCAATTGGGCGGCGCTAGCCTGAGCTGCGACCATACACGCCGTAATGCGCAAGGCGTGGTGCAACTCGTCAACACCGTGTTTACGCCACTGGCCGCGGACGGCGGCTTTGAAGGTTTTCGGGCGCATACCAGCGCTTCAGAATCGACGGGCTGCCTACTCAAATTACCCCAGGTGTTGAGAGACACTCCACCCCCAGGAGCGGCGCCCGAGGAGCAAGAGGACGGCCTATGGCGCGACACCCTCACCATGGCGCGCCATAGCCCGCAGGACAAGCGCAAGGTGCTAGAAGCGCGCCAGGCTGCGCGCTGGCTCGCCCATGCGCTACGGGGTGCTGGCGCCGCAAGCTTGGGCTCCATGAAAGCCGCTGATGTCATGGTGCTGGCGCGCAAACGCGAGCGCCTGGCCTTGCTCAAGCAAGAACTGGACGCCTTGCGCATACCCGCGCAATTTGCAGAGAAAACAGAACTGCATGAAATACCGGTGGTGCAAGATTTGCTGGCACTGGTCGATGCGCTGGTGTCGCCGCGCCACGATATGTCCTTGGCCCAGGCTTTGAAGTCGCCGATTTTTGGACTGGACGATGCGCTGCTCGTGCAATGGGTGCAGCATCTGCAGTCCAGCGGTGCCCAAAGCACAAGCGGCTGGCTGCCTGCATTGTTCAGTGATACCCCGCTGCCCCCCGCTCTGGCGCATGTATTTACGCCGGTCGTGGAAAAACTGCGCCGCTGGCAAAGCCTGTTGCTGCAACTGCCCCCGCATGATGCCTTAAGTGCCATCTACCGCCAGGCTGATGTGCTGGCCGCCTACACCGCCACCGTGCCGCCGGCCCAGGCCGCCAGCGTACAGGCGCATTTGCATGCACTCTTGGGCGCTGCGCTGGCCGTGGACGGAGGACGGTTTTTGACGGCCTATGGTTTTGTGCGCGCCCTGCGCGCCGGTGGCTATACCGTGCCCCAGGTGGCCGCGCCCGATGCGGTGCAGCTGCTCACGGTGCATGGTGCCAAAGGACTGGAGGCGCCCTGGGTGTTGATGCTGGACTGTGACAGCGAAAGCCCCGCATCGGCGAGCATGGGTGTATTGGTGCAGTGGCCGGGACAGGATGATTTTCCGCGCCGCTTTGTGTTTTTGGCCAGTGAGTCCGCACCACCGCCGTGTTGCGAGGATTTGTTGGCAGAGGAAATGGCTGCGCGCGAGCGCGAAGAACACAATGCCTTGTACGTGGCACTGACACGGGCCAAACAAGCCTTGGTATTTTCTTCGATGCAGCCGCACCGAGACCATGCCAAAAGCTGGTGGAAACAACTGCAAGCCCATGCGCTGGACGCCCAGCCCGTGCCAGAAACGCTAGCTGTCGGTCCGGTCCCGCAAGGTGGGTGGGCAGACGGCCAGGTGCTGGATTTGCCTGTGCTGCCGGACGCATTGCGCCTAGCAAGTGATCTTGTTCCTGCACTGGCCCCTGCTGATGCGGGCGAGGACCTGGACGCGCGCATCGGCCAAGCTATGCACTGCTTGCTAGAACACTATGTGCCCGGTCGGGGCGATGGGGGCAGACTCTGGGGCGCGCATGCTTGGCCCCTGGCGCAACACCAGTTTGTGCTGGATGAAGCACAGATGGCACGCGCAGCCCAAGCTGCCCAAGCGATTGTGCAAGGAGAGGGTGCCTGGGCCTGGGATGAAAAGTGCTTGCTTTGGGAAGGCAATGAAATCAGCATTTATTACCGTGGCCGTAAGCTGCGCATGGACCGCTTGGTGCAACGCAAGGACACAGGCCATTGGTGGGTGCTGGACTATAAAAGCGCGGCGCAGCCGCACTTGGATCCGGCCTTGTGTGCCCAATTGGCGACTTACTGCGCGGCCGTGCAATTGGCCTACCCCGGCCATACGGTGCGCGCGGCATTTTTAAGCGCCACCGGGCAATTGATAGAGCCGGTCTCGCTTGGGGCCGTGCCATGAACGGCGTGGGCAGTGACCCCATTCCAATACAGGAAATAGAGGAATGCGAGGTCGCCATCATCGGCGGCGGGCCGGCGGGCTTGATGGCGGCACAGGTCTTGTCGCAGGCGGGTATCCATGTACATGTGTTTGATGCCATGGCCTCGGTGGGCCGCAAATTTTTACTGGCTGGGCGCGGTGGCCTGAACCTGACCCACGCCGAAGGTGCCGACGTATTTGCGGGCCGTTACGGGCAAAGGCGCCAAGCCATTGGCGCCGCGCTGGGCGTTATGGATGCGGCAGGTGTGCGCCGCTGGGCGCAGGATTTGGGCATAGGCACTTTTGTCGGCTCCTCCGGGCGCGTGTTTCCTGCCGACATGAAGGCCGCACCTCTGCTGCGAGCGTGGTTGCAGCGCTTGCGCCATCCGCAGTCGGGGGCGCCGGTGCAGTTTTCTATGCGGCATCGCTGGTTGGGTTGGGACGATGCCGGGTGTCTGCGCTTTGGCAGTGCGCAGGGCGAGCGGCGGGTGCGTGCCAAGGCGGTATTGCTGGCGCTGGGCGGCGCCAGTTGGGCGCGCTTGGGTTCGGACGGCGCCTGGGTCCCCTTGTTGGCAGAACGCGGCGTTGCCGTAGCGCCCTTGCTGCCCTCCAATTGCGGCTTTGATGTGGCGGGTGGCTGGAGCCCTTATTTTGCGGAGCGTTTTGCCGGGCAGCCTTTGAAATCGGTGGCGATACGTATTCCCGCTGCGCCGGGTAGCCCGCCGTTGTTTGACCGTAAAGGGGAGTTTGTAGCAACCGCCAGTGGCGTCGAAGGCAGCTTGGTCTATGCGGCTTCGGCCCTGTTGCGCGAGGCATTGGCGCGCCATGGCGAAGCGACGTTTTACCTGGACTTGCTGCCGGCTTTGTCCGCAGAGCGGGTGCTGGCCGAAGTGGCGCATCCGCGTGGTTCGCGCTCGCTGTCCAGCCATCTGAAAAGCCGTTTGCATTTGGACGGCATCAAGGCTGCTTTGTTGCGCGAATGTTTGGGCGCAGACGCTTTGGCACAGCCTGGCGTATTAGCGGCTGCCATTAAAGCTTTGCCCATCCGCTTGCAGGCAGCGCGTCCTTTGGACGAGGCGATTAGCAGCGCGGGTGGGGTCTTGTTTGAAGTGCTGACGCCCGATTTGATGCTGGAGCACCTGCCCGGTGTTTTTTGCGCCGGAGAAATGCTCGATTGGGAGGCGCCCACCGGCGGCTATTTGCTTACCGCTTGCCTGGCCACGGGCCGCGCGGCAGCACAAGGCGTGATGCGCTATTTAGGTCAAAAGAGCTGATAAGGTTGACGAGCCTGACCCCGGCACTGGCTCCACAGTTAGGGCTGCTTGGTTCCCCACCTGACCCGGTTGGCCGCTTCACCATGCGGGGAGGCCCGTCAAGCTTCATTGTATCGGGTGCTTGTGCAAGGCGCTGGCAGCATCCGTCGGGCGGCATAATCACGGCGCTTGCATTGCAAGCCCCGCATCTTGGGCACTTCAGTGCCGCTAAGCGGATTGTTATCTCAGCCCGCATTTTCCTTAGATTTTCCCCATGCACCACATCATTGCGCAAATCGCGCAGGAAATCCGCGTCCGACCAGCGCAGGTAGAGGCTGCTGTAGCCCTGCTAGACGGCGGCGCCAGCGTGCCCTTTATTGCACGCTACCGCAAAGAAGTCACCGACGGGCTGGACGATATCCAGTTGCGCGAGCTCGAAGCGCGCCTGGCTTATTTGCGCGAGTTGCAGCAACGCCGCGAAGTGGTGCAGCGCGCCATTGAAGAGCAGGGCAAATGGACGCCGGCTTTGGCCGCTTTGGTCCAAGCGGCCAGCACCAAGCAAGACCTGGAAGATATTTACATGCCCTTCAAACTCAAGCGCCGCACCAAAGGCCAGTTGGCCTGCGAGGCGGGCTTGGAGCCCCTGGCAGACGCCTTGCTGGCTGACCGCGAGCTGGTGCCGCAGGATGCAGCCCTTGCCTATGTCATCCCCTGGCGTGAGCCGCAAGCAGGCGAAGATAAGTTACCGGATTTTTCTACTGTGGTCGCTGTGCTCGATGGCGTGCGTGATTTGCTCAGCGAACGCTGGGCGCAAGTGCCAACTGTGGTGCAAGACTTGCGCGAATGGTTGTGGGACCAAGGCCTGCTGCGTGCGCGTTTGATTGCAGGCAAAGACCCAGCTAACGCCGATGTCGCCAAGTTCCGCGATTATTTTGACTATGACGAACCTTTGGCGCGTGTGCCCTCGCACCGGGCGCTGGCGGCCTTCCGAGGCCGGGCACTGGAGGTTCTGGACCTGAAATTGGTCAGCCCGGAGCTGCCTGATGTGGCGCCCAAAGCCGGCATACCGTCTATGGCCGAGGCGCGCTTGGCGTTGCTTTTGCAAGTGCCCCATCAGGGGCGTGCAGCCGATGATTTCTTGCGCAAGTGCGTGTCCTGGACCTGGCGCGTCAAGCTGAGCCTGAGCCTGGAGCGCGATTTGTTTGCGCGCCTGCGCGAAGACGCGGAAAAAGTAGCTATCAAAGTGTTTGCAGACAATGTGCGCGATCTGCTGCTGGCTGCGCCTGCGGGGCCGCGCGTGGTGATGGGGCTGGACCCGGGCATACGCACCGGTGTGAAAGTGGCCGTGGTCGATGCCACCGGCAAGCTGGTCGATACCGCCACGGTGTTTCCCCACGAACCGCGCCGTGACTGGGACGGCGCGCTGCACACTTTGCGCGCATTGTGCAGTCGGCACGGCGTCAGCCTGATTGCGATAGGCAACGGTACCGCCAGCCGCGAAACCGATGCCTTGGCGGCAGACTTGATCAAAGCCATAGCCCGGCCCGATACGCCACCCATGGACAAAATTGTGGTGAGCGAGGCCGGCGCTTCTGTCTATAGCGCGAGCGCTTACGCCAGCCAGGAAATGCCCGATGTCGATGTCAGCCTGCGCGGCGCGGCCAGTATTGCGCGCCGCTTGCAAGACCCACTGGCCGAGCTGGTAAAGATTGAGCCCAAGTCGATTGGCGTCGGGCAGTACCAGCATGACCTGAACCAAAGTGCCTTGGCACGCGCGCTCGATGCGGTGGTGGAGGATTGCGTGAATGCGGTGGGCGTGGACCTGAACACGGCCAGCGTGCCGCTGCTCTCGCGCGTATCGGGCTTGTCCAACACGGTGGCGCGCGCCGTGGTGGCGCAGCGCGAGTCGCAGGGCGCTTTTGCCAGCCGCCAGCAGTTGTTGCAGGTAAGCGGTTTGGGTGCCAAAACCTTTGAGCAATGCGCCGGTTTTCTACGCATACGCAGCGGCGAAAACCCTTTGGACAATACCGGCATCCACCCCGAAAGTTACCCGGTGGTACAGCGTATTTTGGAAACAACGGGGCAGCCAGTGCAATCGCTTATGGGACGCAGTGACATGCTGCAAAGCCTGCGACCCGTGCTGTTTGCCAACGCGGGCGTGGGCATCATTACGGTGCGCGACATTTTTAAGGAGTTAGAAAAACCGGGGCGCGATCCGCGGCCTGATTTCAAGGTGGCGCGCTTGGCCGAGGGGGTGAAAGACATCGGCGATTTGCGTGAAGGCATGGTGCTCGAAGGCACGGTCAGCAATGTGGCAGCCTTTGGCGCATTTGTGGACTTGGGCGTGCACCAGGACGGTTTGGTGCATGTCAGCCAAATGCGCCAGAAATTTGTGGCCGATGCGCGTGAGGTGGTGAAAACCGGCGCGATTGTCAAGGTGCAGGTGCTGGAGGTCGATGTGGCACGTAAACGCATCAGTCTGAGCATGCGTTTGGGCGATGTGCCGCGCGCGCAAGCCGGTTCCCCCCAGGGGCAGGGTGCCGGGCAGCGTGGCGGCTACCAACCAGCGCCAACGCGCGAAGCAGCGCCCCAAGGCGCGATGGCCGCCGCTCTGTCGCAATTGCAAGGCCTACGAAAATAAGGCTATGCGCGCCTTACATATCTATGCCGGAAAGACGGCCCTGGCAGAGTTGGCCCGCCAGGGTTTGCAGCCGCCCCGCGTGCGGGTCATACCGGCTGCGGCTGGTGGGCCCAAGGGCTTGATTCTGGGCCCTTTGGACCGCTTTATTTTCGGCCAATGGTTAACCCAAAGTGCCCAGCCGGTGCACCTGGTCGGCGCTTCGATTGGCGCCTGGCGCATGGCCACCGCGTGTTTGACAGACCCGGTGCAATCTCTGGAACGCCTGGAGCGCGACTACATCGCCCAGCACTATGAAATGGCGCCGGGGCAAAAGCGCGTGCCCGCGTCCTTGGTGAGCCAGCAGTTCCGAGACAATTTGGACTTGTTTTACGGTGGGCGCATGCAGGAACTTTTGACGCATCCGCGCTACCGCTTGCATATCCTGGCCTCGCGCGGGCGTGGTCTTTTGCAGCGCGAACACCCTTTTTTCACGCCGCTGGGCTACGCCTTGGCGATTGCGTCTAACGCGCTGGATCGCCGCTTGCTGGGCCTGTCGCTGGAGCGGGTAGTTTTTTCCTCGCAGCCAGGCCACTTGCCCTTTGCCAGCACCGACTTTCGCACCCGTGCGGTGCCGCTGGTGCAAGACAACTTTATGCAGGCTTTGCAAGCGAGTTGCTCGATTCCCTTTTTCTTGCAAGCGGTGCACGGTATTGCAGGCGCACCGCCCGGCGCGTATTGGGATGGTGGCATCACCGATTACCACTTACACCTGAACTACAGCGGCTCGGCGAGCGATGGAGCCTGGGCCGCCGGGCAGGGGCTGGTCCTGTACCCGCATTTTCAAAAATCCGTGGTGCCAGGATGGCTGGACAAACCCTGGAAATGGCGCCATGCCAGCAGCGGGTTTTTAGACTCTATGGTGGTGTTAGCGCCCAACCCCGAGTGGGTGCTTACCTTGCCCAACGGCAAATTGCCCGACCGCAATGACTTCACGCACTACGGCAATGACCTGGCAGGCCGCATGCAGGCCTGGAACGGCGCAACCTCAGCCGCCCGGCAAATGGCCGATGAGTTTGCGCAATGGTTAGAGCGCCCTGATATGACACAGGTCTTGCCTTTGTAGGTGCTGATGGCCGCCCGAATTTCGCAGTGAGCCTCCAAGCCAGCTAATCGAGGCGGCTTAGGTAAGGCAGCTATCAGGCGGCGGAGGCGAGAAAATATTCCACCGTGCGCATCCCGGCGATGGTCAGCAGCAACGAGCCCAGTAAATGCAGCGCCGTTGTGCCTAGCGCCAGCGCGTAGCGGCCCTGGCCGAGCATGGCGACTACTTCGGCAGAAAAACTGGAGAAGGTGGTTAATGCGCCCAGGAAGCCGGTGATCAAGGCCAGGCGCCAGGCCGGATCCAACTCGGGCATGGCTTGGAATAAGGCGACCGCGACGCCGACCAGGTAGCCGCCCACCAGGTTTGCGGCCAAGGTGCCCAAGGGCAGGGCAGTACCGGGCAGCACACTAGGGTTCAGCCAGAGCCCGAGTTGCCAACGGGCCAAAGCGCCAGCGCAGGCGCCTAGGCAAATGGGGATGGCGGGGTTCATGGGCCTATTGTGACAATGCTCAGGGGGTGTCTTCGCCCGCCAGGTTTTTTCCGTTGACACGCAAACCAGCATCCGACAACTTGGCCGCCTGCGCCGGTTTGATGCCTTTGACGCGGCGCATCAGGTCCGCCCAGTCTTTAAACAGGCCTTGCGCGCGGGCCTCGAGGATGCGGGCGGTGCTGGCCGGGCCCAGGCCTTTAACGCTGTCGAGTTCGGCCTCGGTGGCCTGGTTGATTTCCGTGGCCAAGCACGCACTGAGGCCAGCCGATGCCAGCCACAGGGCGGTGGCGCGCAAGCTGAAGGACGGTGCGCTGCGCATGGGCTTACTGCGTTTGCACCAGCCATTGCACGTAGCGGGACACACCGGTTTGCACATCAGCAAAGCGGTGTGCGCAGCCAGCGCCGCGCAAGGCGCCCAAATCCGCTTCGGTAAAGCACTGGTATTTGCCGCGCAAAGCATCCGGGAAGGCGATGTACTGCAACAAGCCGTGCGCCACGATGTCTTGCAAGGCCATGGGTGCATGCCCCTCCCGCGCGCGCAAGGTATTGACCACGGCACAGGCCACCTCGTTAAAGCTTTGCGCGCGCCCGGAGCCGAGGTTAAAAATACCGTTTTTTTCGGGGTGGTCAAAGAACCAGAGATTGACGGCGACCACGTCATCGACCAACACAAAGTCCCGCATTTGCGCGCCCGCTGCATAGCCGCCGTAGTCGGCGAATAATTTCACAGCGCCTTCTTTTTTGAATTGGTGAAACTGGTGGTAGGCCACGCTGGCCATGCGGCCTTTGTGCTGCTCATGCGGGCCATACACATTGAAGTAGCGAAACCCGGCCACCTGTACTTTGGCATTTTGCAGTTGCGCGCCCAGGCGCCGGCGCATCACCTGGTCAAAGAGCAGTTTGGAATAGCCATAGACATTGAGCGGCGCCTCGCAGTCAGGATCCTCTCGAAATCGCTCCGAGCCGCCATAGGTGGCAGCCGAGGAGGCGTACAAAAGGCGTGTGCCCTGCGCCTGTGCGGCCTCAAATAACTGCAGCGACACACCGTAGTTATTGCGCATCATGTACTTCCCGTCGCTCTCCATGGTGTCGCTGCAGGCGCCTTCATGGAACACGGCTTCCACGGCGCCGAAGTGGCCTGCTGCAAAGTGGCGGTAAAAATCAGCCGCGTCCACGTAATCGGCGATGCGGCGCTCTGCCAGGTTACGAAATTTATCGCCATCGCGCAGGTCGTCTACGGCGATGATGTCTTCTATGCCGCGCGCGTTGAGGCCGGCAATGATGTTGCTACCGATAAAGCCAGCGGCGCCTGTGACTACTACACGGGTCATGCGATCAACTCCTCTAAGCGCACAGTGGCCGTACCAAATTTACCGACCACCACACCGCCGGCACGGTTAGCCCAGGGCAGGGCTTGCTGCAGCGTCATGCCAGCACCCAAGAGCACCGCCATGGTGGCGATCACGGTGTCGCCCGCGCCGGTAACGTCAAACACTTCGCGCGCCTGTGCGCTCACATGGCTGACTCCACTGTCTTCAAACAAACTCATGCCTTCTTCGCTGCGGGTCAGTAAGAGCCCGGCCAGGCCTAGCTGCTTGCGCAGGCTTTGGGCTTTGGCCAACAACTGTTCTTCGCTTTGCCAGGCACCCACTACCTCCTGCAACTCGGCGCGGTTGGGGGTGATGACGGTGGCGCCTTGGTAGCGCGAGTAGTCGCTGCCCTTGGGGTCTATCAGTACCGGTTTGCCCATGGCGCGGGCCTTGGCAATCATGTCGCTGACATGCGCCAGACCGCCTTTGCCGTAGTCCGAAAACAGCACGGCATCATGGGCGGACAGCAGTTCATCAAAGCGCGCGGTCTGGCTGGCCAGGATTTCCTGATCGGGCGTGTTCTCAAAGTCCAGCCTTATCAATTGCTGCTGGCGTCCGATGATGCGCAGCTTGACGGTGGTCTTGAGCCCAGCGTCGCGTCGCAACTCGGTTTTTACGCCGGTTTGCGCCAGCAGTTTTTCCAGTTTGTGGCTGGCTTCGTCTTCGCCCACTACCGTGAGCAGGGTGACCTGGGCACCCAATGCGGCCACGTTCAAAGCGACGTTGGCGGCGCCGCCGCCGCGTTCCTCTTCGCGGGTTACGCGCACCACCGGCACCGGCGCTTCGGGCGAAATGCGGTCCACCGCGCCGTACCAGTAGCGGTCTAACATCACATCGCCCACGACCAGGACGCGGGCGGCGCCAATACGGGCGGCAGATAGCGGGCTTAATGCATTAGGGCTCATAGTTCTTCCACGCGGCGTGGCGGGTAGCTGTCCCAGGCCTGGCAGCCTGGGCAGTGCCAAAAATGGTGTTGCGCTTCAAAGCCGCAAGCGGCGCAGCGGTAGCGCTTGAGGGGCTTGACCGCCTGGTCCAGCGCCCGCTGCACTTGCGGATGGAATTGCTCATTTTCCAGCTTTTCGCCGGCAATCCATTGAGCCGCTGCTACCAGCGAGGCCTGTTTTTCCAGATGCCCGACATACCAGCTGCGGGCATCGTGCTGCGGACCGTGTTGGGCATTTTCTAATTGCACGATGGCGTCGAGCACGTCCAGCGAAGGCGCGTGCGCATAGGCTTCTTGCATCAGCGCGGAAATGGCTGCGCCACGCCCACTGGCCAAGGCGCATCGCGTCATCATCGGCGCCATCAGGGCCATGGATTCGGGCGCGGCCCGGGCCGCTTGTTCCAACAAATCCAGCGCCGGGCCCGGGTCGCCTGCGCTTTCGCACAGGCGCGCCAGCTCCATACGGGCACGCGGGCTGTTTGGTGCGCTAACAACGGCTTGTTGGAGCAGGTCCCGAGCGGCGTCGACTTCCCCTTTGGCTACGAGCGCAGCAGCTTGTTCGCAGAGGTAGTGGGCCAGCCGTCCGGCGAAACTGCCTTGGCCGGCGGCTTCGAGCTTGGCGGCCACTTGGGCTGCCCCCAACCAGTCGCGTGAGCGTTCGTAATTGGCCAGCAAAGCCAGGCGCGCTTGCGCTTCAAAGCGCGTTCCCTCTAGCGCCAGCAAGGCGGTCTCGGCGCGGTCGAGCAGACCGGCTTTGAGGTAGTCCAGCGCCAGGCCGTGTTGCGCGCGGTGGCGGTCATCGGCGCTGATATCGGCGCGCGAGAGTAAATGTTGGTGCACACGCACGGCGCGCTCGTATTCGCCGCGCCGGCGGAAAAGATTACCCAGCGCGAAATGCAGCTCCGAGGTGTCCGGGTCGTTTTGTACCGCCTCAATGAAAGCATCAATAGCCTGGTCCTGCTGTTCGTTCAGCAGGAAATTGAGGCCTTTGAAATAGGCTTTGGGTGCCTGGCGGTTTTCCAGGCGCATCTGGCGCAGGTCAAAGCGCGATGCCAGCCAGCCCATCACAAAGGCGATGGGCAGGCCCATCAACACCCAGTTCAGGTCAAAGTCCATGGGTCAGGGTTTCGTCCGAGGTAGGAGGTATTGGGGCGCTTGGGACCTTCGCCAGCGCCGCATGGTGCCTAGCCTGACGCCGTTGCTGCCACCAGCGCGGCACCATGCCCAATATGCCCAGCAGCAGCCCACCGGCAAAACTGATGAGCACCACCATGACCAGCGGGCTGGTCCATTGGTAGCCAAAGAAAAAATGCACGGTCACATCGGCCTGGTTATTCAAGGCAAAGGCAAACAGGGTGAAAAAAATCGCTGCTTTGAACAGCAGTTTCAGCAGCGAAAAGAAGGGGTTCATGCAACTCCTTGGTCGGCAGCGATTCTATCGGGCCGACAGGAAATTAAGACTTGGCAGGTACGCCCACAGACTGGGCGACCTCGGTATCGACCGCTTCGCGCAAGGCTTTGCCGGGCTTGAAGTGTGGCACCCGGCGCTGCGGTATGGCGACGCTCTCGCCATTGCGCGGATTGCGGCCCATGCGCGGTGCATGGTGGCTGACGGAAAAACTGCCAAAGCCGCGAATTTCGATACGTTGCCCGCGCACCAGGGCCTCGTTCATCGCGTCCAGGATGGCCTTGACGGCGAATTCCGCGTCTTGCTGGGTCAACTGGCTGAACCGGCTGGCCAATTCCTCGACGATGTCAGAGCGGGTCATAGAGAACTTTGAAAACAATGCAAGCGACCGGCACACGCCGGTCGCTTGGGGACTACGTAAGAGGCGCAGCGCCGCTTAGTTGTTATCCAGCTTGGCGCGCAGCAAAGCACCCAGGCTGGTGGTGCCGGCGTTTTCGCGCGCGGCATTTTGGCTCAGGGTGGCCATGGCTTCGTTCTGGTCCGCTGCATCCTTGGCCTTGATGGACAACTGGATGTTGCGGGTTTTGCGGTCCACATTGACCACGACGGCCGTGACTTCGTCGCCTTCTTTGAGCACGCTGCGGGCGTCTTCGACGCGGTCGCGGCTGATTTCGGAGACGCGCAGGTAGCCAATGATGTCTTCGCCCAGGTCGATCTCAGCGCCCTTGGCATCGACGGTTTTGACCTTGCCGGTAACCACTTGGCCTTTGTCATTGACGGCGGCAAAGGTAGTGAAGGGGTCGGAATCCAATTGCTTGATACCCAGGGAAATGCGTTCGCGGTCCACGTCCACGGCCAGCACAATGGCTTCGACTTCCTGGCCTTTTTTGAACTCGCGCACAGCCGCTTCGCCGGTTTCGTTCCAGGACAGGTCCGACAAATGCACCAGGCCGTCGATACCGGCAGCCAAGCCCACGAAGACGCCAAAGTCAGTAATCGACTTGATCGGGCCTTTGACGCGGTCGCCGCGCTTGGTGTTTTGCGCAAACTCTTGCCAAGGATTGGCTTTGCATTGCTTCATACCCAAAGAAATACGGCGCTTGTCTTCGTCGATTTCCAGAACCATGACCTCGACTTCGTCACCCAGGGACACGAGCTTGGAAGGGGCGATGTTTTTGTTGGTCCAGTCCATTTCGGAAACGTGTACCAAGCCCTCGATGCCGGGCTCGAGTTCCACAAAAGCGCCGTAGTCGGCGATATTGGTGATCTTGCCGAACATACGGGTAGCCTGGGGGTAGCGGCGGTTGACGCCCATCCAAGGATCGTCGCCCATTTGCTTGAGGCCCAGGGACACGCGGTTTTTCTCAGTGTCGAACTTCAAAATTTTGGCGGTGATTTCCTGGCCTGCGGTCACCACTTCGGAGGGGTGACGCACGCGGCGCCAGGCCATGTCGGTGATGTGCAACAGGCCGTCGATGCCGCCCAGGTCCACGAAAGCACCGTACTCGGTGATGTTCTTGACCACGCCTTGCACTACCGAGCCCTCTTTGAGGGTGGACATCAGGTTGGCGCGCTCGGCACCCATGGAGGCTTCGACCACAGCGCGGCGGCTCAGCACCACGTTGTTACGCTTGCGGTCCAGCTTGATAACCTTGAATTCCATGGTCTTGTTCTCGTAGGGAGACAAGTCCTTGGTGGGGCGGGTATCGACCAGCGAACCGGGCAGGAAGGCGCGGATGCCATTGACCAAGACGGTCAGGCCGCCTTTGACTTTACCGCTGGTGGTGCCGGTGACAAATTCGCCGGACTCCAGGGATTTTTCCAGGCTCATCCAGGATGCCAGGCGCTTGGCGGTGTCGCGGCTGACAATGGTGTCGCCGTAACCGTTTTCCATGGCGACGATGGCCACGGAGACAAATTCACCCACTTGGACTTCGAGTTCGCCCTTGTCGCTTTTGAATTCAGACAGGGGGACATAGGCTTCTGATTTCAGACCGGCGTTGACAACGACAAAGTTGTGTTCGATACGAACGACTTCGGCGGTGACGACTTCACCGATACGGGTTTCAGACGATTTTTGCGACTCTTCAAAGAGGGCTGCGAAAGATTC
>CAMBFO010000022.1 GCA_945865675.1 Comamonas sp. lk | reverse complement strand
TGAGTTCCATCATCCGCCCCTTACAGAACTTTGATCAGATAGCTGATCTTGTTGATCATTCCGCGAACGGCCGGCGTGTCTTCCAACTCGCTGGTGCTCCCCATTTTGCGCAGACCCAGACCGCGCACGGTGGCACGGTGAGATTCTTTACAACCAATCGGGCTACGCACCAACTGGATTTTTACGGTTTGAGGTGTAGTCATGACAAGTCTCCGATCAGGCGAAGATCTCTTCGATAGATTTGCCGCGCTTAGCCGCAACCTGCGAAGGCGTAGTGGAAATTGACAATGCGTCCAGGGTGGCACGCACCATGTTGTAAGGATTGGTAGAACCATGGCTCTTGGCCACGATATCGGTAATGCCAACGACTTCAAACACCGCGCGCATCGGACCACCCGCGATGATGCCGGTTCCCTTGGGAGCGGGCGCCATCATGACATTGGCTGCGCCATGGTGTCCCATGACCTGGTGGTGAATGGTGCCGTTTTTCAGGCTCACCTTGATCATGTTGCGACGCGCTTCTTCCATCGCTTTTTGGACTGCAGCCGGCACTTCTTTGGATTTGCCTTTGCCCATGCCGATACGACCATCGCCGTCGCCGACCACGGTCAGGGCGGCAAAGCCCAGAATACGACCACCCTTGACCACTTTGGTCACGCGGTTGATCGCGATCATTTTTTCCCGCAGACCATCCTCAGGTCCTTCGACCTTGCCCTGCATTTTTGCTTGTACTTTAGCCATGGTTGCTTCCGATCTGCTTAAAACTGCAAGCCTGCTTCGCGCGCCGCGTCAGCCAAGGCCTTAACCCGGCCGTGGTAGGCAAAGCCCGCACGGTCAAAGGCCACTTTTTCGATGCCGGCAGCCTTGGCTTTTTCCGCCACCAGCTTGCCAACCATTTGGGCTGCGACCACATTGCCACCCTTGCCCGAACCACCCAGCGCGCTGCGCACATCGGCCTGCAGGCTCGACACGGTGGCCACAATGCGATCGCCGGTACCTGCAATCACGGTTGCGTAGATATGCAAATTGGTACGGTTGACCGTCAGCCGTGCAACACCTTGGGTTGCAATACGGATGCGGGTCTGACGCGCTCTGCGAAGACGTTGCTCTTTTTTGGTCAACATAGTGCAGCTCCTTATTTCTTCTTGGTTTCTTTGATGGTGATCTTCTCATCCGAATAGCGGATGCCCTTGCCTTTATAAGGCTCAGGAGGACGCACACCACGAATTTCCGCTGCGATCTGACCCACGCGTTGACGGTCCGCACCTTTGATGGAGATTTCCGTCGGAGTCGCCGTAGCCACGGTGATGCCCGCAGGCATCTCCATATTGACAGGGTGTGAAAAACCAATCGCTAGGTTGAGCTTATTGCCCGTAGCCTGCGCCTTGAAACCCACACCTACTAGGTTAAGCTTCTTCTCAAAGCCCTGGGTTACACCGGTAACCATATTGCTGACCAGCTGGCGCATGGTGCCAGACATGGCATCGGCGGCACGCGAGTCATTGGCGGGCGCGAACACCAGGGAGCCGGACTCATTAGAAATTTTGACCAGTGCGTTTTGTGCCAAATGCAAAGTGCCACCGGCCGCCTTGACGCTAATCTGGTCTTCCTTGATCTGCACATCAACGCCAGCAGGGATGCTGACAGGACGTTTACCTACTCGGGACATAGTTATTTCTCCAGATTGCAGCTTAGGCCACGTAACACAGCACTTCGCCACCTACGCCATTGGCGCGCGCTTTGCGGTCTGTCATCACGCCTCGAGGCGTAGTAACGATCGCAACTCCCAAGCCGTTTTGCACTTGGGGAATGGCGTCGCTGCCCCGGTACACACGTAAGCCGGGACGACTGACGCGCTCGATTCGCTCGATCACCGGACGGCCTGCGTAATACTTCAATGCGATTTCAAGTTCCGACTTGCCGGCGGCAGTCGTCACCTTGAAGCCGTCGATATAGCCTTCGTCCTGAAGCACCTGTGCAATGGCGACCTTCACTTTGGAAGAAGGCACCAACACGGTGGGCTTGGCGACCATTTGCGCGTTACGGATACGCGTCAACAGGTCGGCGATGGGATCACTCATACTCATATCGGGTTCTCCTGCCGCTTACCAGCTCGCCTTGACGATACCGGGGATTTCACCGGCAAACGCCATTTCGCGGATTTTTGCTCTGGCCAGACCAAATTGCTGGAACGTGCCACGGGGACGGCCCGTGATCGCGCAACGGTTACGCTGGCGTGTGGGGTTAGCATTACGCGGAAGCTTTTGCAAGTCCAGGCGCGCTGCAGCCCGCTCGTCGTCGCTGCGCTTAGCGTCGCCCGCTATAGCCTTGAGGGCGGCATGTTTCTTCGCGTATTTGGCGACCAGTTTGTCGCGCTTGAGCTCACGCTCGATTAAAGCCATTTTTGCCACTGGTCACCTCAATTCTTGAACGGGAAACGAAAGCCTGACAACAGTGCTTTGCACTCCTCGTCGGACTTTGCGGTCGTGGTGATGCTGATGTTGAGACCGCGCAAAGCATCCACTTTGTCGTACTCAATCTCAGGAAAAATAATCTGCTCTTTGACGCCGATGTTGTAATTCCCACGGCCATCAAAGGCGCGCCCGGAAATACCACGGAAGTCGCGTACACGTGGCAAAGCCACGGTGACAAACCGATCCAAAAATTCGTACATTTGCACGCCACGCAGCGTGACCATGCAGCCAATGGCCTGACCTTCGCGGATTTTGAAACCCGCGATCGCTTTTTTAGACTTGGTGACTACCGGCTTTTGGCCAGCGATTTTTGTCAGGTCCGACACGGCGCTGTCCATGACTTTCTTGTCCGCCACCGCTTCGCTCACACCCATATTGAGTGTAATTTTGGTGATGCGGGGAACTTGCATGGGCGACTTAAAGCCAAACTTGGCGATCAAATCAGGAGCGACTTTCTCGCGGTAGTGTTGTTGTAAACGTGCCATATTTATGCCGCCTTGATTTCGTCGCCGCTGGACTTGTAAACGCGCACGCGCTTTCCATCGGCCTGTAGCTTGATACCAACCCGGTCGGCTTTACCCGATGCCGCATTGAAGATAGCAATATTGGATTGGTGGATAGGCATGGTTTTATCCACGATGCCGCCGGTCGTTCCCTTGAGCGGGTTGGGCTTGGTGTGCTTCTTGACCTGATTTACACCTTCGACGAGCACATGGGAGTCGTCGCTACGCAATGTCACCACGCCGCGCTTACCTTTGTCCCGTCCTGCGATGACGATCACTTGATCGCCCTTGCGAATCTTGTTCATAGCCTGTCCTTACAAAACTTCGGGAGCCAGAGACACGATCTTCATGAACTTCTCGGTACGCAATTCACGCGTAACCGGTCCGAAGATGCGGGTGCCAATAGGCTCAAGCTTGGCATTCAGCAACACGGCTGCATTGCCATCAAACTTCACCAAAGAGCCGTCAGAGCGGCGGATGCCCTTGGCGGTGCGAACTACCACGGCGCTGTAGACCTCGCCCTTTTTGACGCGGGAGCGCGGAGCAGCTTCTTTGATGCTCACCTTGATAATGTCCCCTACGCTGGCGTAACGGCGGCGCGAGCCACCCAGCACCTTGATGCAGAGGACCGATTTCGCGCCGGTGTTGTCGGCGACTTCCAGTCGAGATTCAGTTTGGATCATTTCAATTTTTCCCAACTTGCACCGGAAGCGCATCCCCAGATCACCAGGGAAACACAGACCAGTCAGTCTTGGGCCCGCTGTCCTCAACCCGAACCGTTCGGGCTGACTCCATGTGGGCAGAATCTTCAGCTTTTCCAAGCGAAGCCCGCGATTATGCACTATTTTTTTGAACCGTTCTCTATTTTTTCGAACTGATTCAAGGAACCAATGAAAAATGCGTGCAAATTTCCAGGAAGCCTGCTTCGTTCCCGTCCTGCCCCAGTTCCTCGTGAATAAGGGCTGCCACCTGGCTGGCTACGGCCGCGGCTTGTTGCGCATCCAGAAACAAGAGCCGCGAACGGCGCGCGAGCACGTCCTCCACCGTCAGCGCATATTCATAGCGCAGCGCAAACCGGACCATGGCCTCAGACAAGCCCGGGCAGATCCACCGGTCGGCACCTGGCAGGGACTGGACCAGTAAGTGCTCGGAACCATAGGAGTGCAAGCCCGGCGGCAGGCTAAGAGAGGCGACCGAGGCTTGCGCTGGCGGCGTACCCACCATCCTGACCTGCTGGGTGGTGCATCGGGGCAATACAGCGAGCAGGCGGGCCTCCTGGCAAGCAGCCAGCACGTCTTGCGCCATCACCCGGTAGGTGGTCCATTTGCCGCCCGTCACCGTGACCAGCCCGGATCGGCTGATCGCGACAGTGTGTTCACGGCTCAGGGTCTTGGTGTCTTGTTCATCCTGATGCTTTACCAAGGGGCGCAGGCCCACCCAGATGCTGCGCACGTCGGCGCGCTTGGGCGCGCGGCGCAGGTAATTGCCCGCTTCGCCCAGAATGAAATCAACCTCTTTTTTGAAGGCCTGGGGCTCGCGGGACAAGTCCTGGCGTGGGGTGTCGGTGGTGCCCAAAATGACCTTGCCCAGCCAGGGCACGGCGAAAAGCACCCGTCCGTCCGAGGTTTTTGGCACCATCAGGGCGGTATCGCCTTGCAGAAAACTGCGGTCCACCACCAAATGCACGCCCTGGCTAGGCGCCACCAGGGGCTTGAAAGCGGCCGCGGACTCTTGCTGCGCATCTTTTTCGCGTAAAGCGTCCACCCACACGCCGCTTGCGTTGATCACGCATTGACTGCGCACCCGGTAGGGCGTGCCACTGAGCGTATCGGTGCAACTTAACCCGGCGATGCGACCGCCCTCATACAACAAGGCCTCAACGCGGCAGTAATTGACAAGCAATGCGCCGTGTAGCGCTGCGGTGCGGGCAATGGCGATGGCCAGGCGCGCGTCGTTGAACTGGCCGTCCCAGTAAAGCACCCCACCACGCAGCCCTTGGGTGCGGGCCGCCGGAATCAGGGACAAAGTCGCCTGGCTACCTAATAGCTGGGTCTTGCCCAGACCCGCGTCGCCGGCCAGTTGGTCGTATAGCTTCAGGCCCACCCCGTAAAACGGCTTTTCCCACCAACGGTAGGCGGGAACGACAAAAGCCAGGGGCTGCGCGATGTGGGGCGCACTGTGCAGCAGCGTTCGCCGCTCGTGCAAGGCTTCGCGTACCAGCGAAACATTGCCCTGCCCCAGATAGCGCACACCGCCATGGACGAGCTTGGTGGAACGCGAGGATGTGCCCTTGGCAAAGTCATGCGACTCCAGCAGCACCACCTTAAGGCCGCGCATCGCAGCATCCAGCGCAATGCCCAAGCCGGTCGATCCACCACCGACCACGGCCACGTCATACACCGCATCCTCACCCAGGCGGGCAAGAATTTCAGCGCGCGGCGCAGGCGATGCAGTGTGCTGGTTAGACATATATCAAAACGTTGGGACGTGCCATCCCCCGCCGGCAAAGTGCACGTCCAAAAAATTCGGGGAAGTGGCCGCCCGGCACTATGCCCAACGGCCACCCAAAAGCACGGGCCTTAGGCCCGCCGCGGCTTAGCGAACCTTGCCAGCTTTCCAGGCATTGAGCAGCGTGTCGTAGGCAATGGTCTCGCCTTTTGGCTTCTCATTAGCCAGTTTCTTCCATGGCGCGCCCTTGTCGCTCAACCATTTGGAGGGATCCATCTTGGCATTGAGCTTGGGTGCGCACTTGGCCATACCGGCGCGCTCCAAACGGCCCATCACCTGGTCCATTTCCTCGGCCAAGTTGTCCATGGCTGCTTGTGGCGTCTTTTCACCGGTCACAGCGACCGCCACGTTTTTCCACCAGAGTTGGGCCAATTTGGGATAGTCAGGCACATTGGTACCGGTAGGTGTCCAGGCCACGCGGGCTGGGCTGCGGTAGAACTCCACCAGGCCCCCGAGCTTGGGTGCCATGTCCGTCATCGTTTTGGACTGAATGTCGCTCTCGCGGATGGGGGTCAGGCCCACCACGGTTTTCTTCAGCGACGTGGTTTTAGCGGTCACGAACTGCGCATAGAGCCAGGCCGCTGCGACTTTGTCCGGATTGTGGTCTTTGAAGAAAGTCCATGAACCTACGTCCTGGTAGCCGTTTTGCATGCCTTGTTTCCAGTAAGGGCCATTGGGTCCGGGAGCCATGCGCCATTTCGGTGTGCCGTCTGCATTGACCACCGGCAGACCAGGTTTGATCATGTCAGCCGTAAACGCGGTGTACCAGAAAATTTGTTGCGCGATCTGGCCTTGGGCAGGCACCGGACCGGCCTCACCGAAAGTCATGCCAATGGCTTCCTTGGGTGAGTATTTTTTCATCCAATCGATGTACTTGGTCAAAGCATAGACCGCTGCCGGCGAGTTGGTCGCGCCACCGCGAGAAACCGAAGCGCCTACGGGCGTGCACTTGTCATCGGCTACGCGAATGCCCCACTCATCAACCGGCAGACCGTTGGGTATGCCGATATCAGCGGTGCCGGCCATCGACAGCCAGGCGTCCGTGAAACGCCAGCCCAGCGAAGGATCCTTTTTGCCGTAGTCCATGTGACCGTAAATTGGCTTGCCGTCGATGTTCTTCACATCATTGGTAAAGAAGGCGGCGATGTCCTCATAGGCGCTCCAATTAAGCGGCACACCCAGGTCATAGCCATACTTGGCTTTAAACTTTTCTTTGAGGTCTTTTCGGTCGAACAAATCAGCGCGGAACCAGTACAAATTAGCAAATTGCTGCGTTGGCAATTGGTAGAGCTTGCCGTCCGGTGCGGTAGTGAAGCTGGTGCCTATGAAGTCTTTGATATCCAGGCCCGGATTGGTGTAGTCCTTGCCCGCGCCGGTCATGTAGTCCGTCAGGTTCAAAATCTTGCCGTAGCGGTAGTGGGTACCGATCAGATCGGAATCGCTGATCCAGCCGTCATAAATGGACTTGCCCGATTGCATAGAGGTCTGCAGCTTTTCAACCACGTCGCCCTCTTGAATCAAGTCGTGCTTCACCTTGATGCCGGTGATTTCCTCAAAGGCTTTGGCCAGCGTCTTGGACTCATACTCGTGTGTTGTGATGGTCTCTGACACCACCGAAACTTCCTTCACGCCCTTGGCTTGCAGCTTTTTGGCCGCTTCGATAAACCACTTCATCTCATTTAGCTGCTTTTCTTTGCTCAGCGTAGAGGGTTGGAATTCGCTATCGATCCATTTTTTGGCTGCTGCCTCATCTGCCCACGCGCTGTTAGCCAGCAGGCAGGCGACTGCTACAGACACCATTGAATACCGTAACTTCATGCTATGTCTCCTCGATTGATGACAACCCCCTAATATCAAAGGCAGCTTCGGCTCCAGGGGAATAGGGAGCCGATCCTTCACACTCAAATCAACCTTTACGCATGACCAAGGCCAGCACAGCCATGGACAGTACAAAACCAAACCAGACCGACGGGTCTTCCGTCAGACTCAGCAACTGAGCTAAACGCCCGCTCAGCCCCAAAAAGGCCAGGTTCACATAAGCGGCGCAAAGCAGGCCAATAAACAATCGGTCGCCCCGCGTGGTTTCCATGGGCAGGAAGCCTTTGCGCATCACCGTGGGTGATTTGATTTCCCACACCGTCATAGCCCCCAGCATCAAGCCGATGCAAACAAAAAATACCGCAACCGGTGTCGTCCACGCCATCCACTCAAACATTGCGCATCTCCTTATCCATCGCGCCCTAAACCCGCCCCATCGCAAAACCTTTGGCGATGTAGTTGCGTACAAACCAGATCACGATCGCGCCGGGAACAATGGTCAGCACCCCGGCGGCGGCCAAGGTGGCCCAATCCATACCGGCCGCAGACACGGTGCGCGTCATAGTGGCCACAATCGGCTTGGCATTGACACTGGTCAGTGTGCGGGCCAGCAGCAATTCCACCCAACTGAACATGAAGCAAAAGAAAGCGGCCACACCCACGCCGGCTTTGATCAGCGGCAGAAAAATGCGTACAAAAAACCGGGGGAATGAATAGCCGTCGATATACGCGGTTTCGTCAATCTCGCGCGGGATGCCACTCATAAAACCTTCCAAAATCCAGACGGCCAATGGCACGTTGAACAAGAGATGTGCCATGGCCACTGCAATGTGGGTATCCATCAGGCCCACGGTGGTGTAGAGCTGAAAAAAGGGCAGCAGAAAAACGGCAGGCGGCGTCATGCGGTTGGTCAGTAACCAAAAGAACACATGCTTGTCGCCCAAAAAGCTGTAGCGTGAAAACGCATAGGCCGCCGGTAAAGCGACGGTGATCGAGACCACCGTATTCATGGCCACATAAATCAGGCTGTTGATATAGCCCGAATACCAGGACACGTCGGTCAGGATGAGATGGTAGTTTTCCCAGGTGAAGTGCTGGGGAAACAAGGCAAAGCTAGCCAGGATTTCGGTATTGGTCTTGAAGGACATATTGACCATCCAATACACCGGCAACAAGGCAAACACCATATAGGCGATCAGAAAGATGGAGCGCTTATGAAACCGCTTCTCATGCATGACCGGCCTCCTTGGCTTGGGTGCCGACACGCTGCATCCAGTTGAACAACACAAAGCACATGAGCAGAATAATCAGGAAGTAAATCAGCGAGAACGCGGCTGCCGGCCCTAGGTCAAACTGGCCCACGGCCTTTTGGGTCAGGAACTGCGACAGAAAGGTGGTGGCATTGCCCGGACCACCGCCGGTGAGCACAAAGGGTTCGGTGTAAATCATGAAGCTGTCCATAAAGCGCAGCAGCACGGCGATCATCAATACCCCCCGCATCTTGGGAAGTTGCACATACCAAAACACGGCCAGCTTGCTCGCCCCGTCAATGCTGGCGGCCTGGTAATAGGCATCCGGTATGGAGCGCAAACCGGCATAACCCAAAAGTGCCACCAGCGGTGTCCAATGCCACACATCCATGAGCAAGACCGTGAGCCAGGCGTGCGTGGCATTGCCGGTGTAGCTGTATTCGATACCCATGCCCTGCAAGGCCGCTCCCATCAGGCCAATGTCAGAGCGCCCGAATATCTGCCAGATTGTGCCCACCACATTCCACGGTATCAGCAGCGACAGCGACACCACCACCAAGACCACTGAGGCCCGCCAGCCTTGCGCCGGCATGGACAAGGCCAGCGCAATACCCAGCGGAATTTCAATCAACAGCACCGCCAGCGAAAACGTGATCTGGCGCAGCAAAGCACCATGCAGTTCTTCGTCGCGCATGATGGCGACAAACCACTCCGTGCCGACAAAAATACGGCGCTCGGGCGAAATAATGTCCTGCACCGAATAGTTCACCACCGTCATCAAAGGCAAGATGGCGGAAAAGGCCACGCACACCAGCACCGGCAAAATGAGAAACCAGGCCTTCTGGTTCACTGGCTTGTTGCTCGCGCTCATGCCACGATCTCCTCGTTACGGTAAAAGCAGCTTTTGTCATTGAGTACCTGGCACCACACGGTACTACCCACGGCAAAGGGTTCGGCCATCATCGCTAAACGCGCTTTGAACACCTGCCCTTGCAGGCTGGTGGTCACAATAAAGTGGGTGCCTACATCCTGTACCTGCTGCACTTGCATGGGCAGTGCACCTTCAAAATTGCTGCCGGCGCAACGCACGTATTCGGGCCGTATGCCCAGCTTCAAATCGCCGTGCGGTAAATCGCCCGAAAGGGCGCCAAGCGCTAAGGACATACCGCACACTTGCAAACCCTGCGACCCCATCTGCGCGGGTAGAAAATTCATACCCGGCGAACCGATGAAATGACCCACAAAGGTATGCGAAGGCCGCTCAAACAATTGCGCTGCCGTACCCATCTGCACCGCGCGCCCGCGTGTCATCACCACCACTTGTTGCGCAAAAGTCAAGGCCTCTACCTGGTCATGCGTTACATACACCAGCGTGAGTTTGAGTTCGCGGTGAATTTGCTTGAGCTTGCGCCGCAACTGCCACTTCAGGTGCGGGTCGATGACCGTCAAAGGCTCGTCGAACAAGACCGCGGACACATCCGAACGCACCAGGCCACGGCCGAGCGAAATCTTTTGTTTGGCATCGGCAGCCAACCCTGATGCGCGCTGGTTGAGCTGGCCGCTCAAGTCCAGCATTTCGGCGATTTCGCCGACGCGTTTGCGGATTTGCTCAGGCAGCATTTTGCGGTTGCGCAGCGGAAAGCCCAGGTTTTCGGCTACCGTCATGGTGTCGTAAATCACCGGGAACTGAAACACCTGCGCGATGTTGCGCTGCTGCGGCGTGGCGCGCGTCACATCCTGCCCATCAAAATGCACCGTGCCTTGCGAGGGCTGCAGCAAGCCTGACATGAGGTTAAGCATGGTGGTCTTGCCACAACCCGAGGGGCCGAGCAAGGCATAGGCCCCGCCGTCCTCAAAGGACATCTTCAAAGGCAGCAAGGCGTAGTCGCTGTCCTGCTGCGGGTTAGGGCGGTAAGCATGGGCCAGGTCCAGATCAATGCGGGCCATATCAATGCACCCCTTGGCGCGTCGGGGCCAGGGCCAGCATACCGGCGCTGTCAAACACATACACATCTTGCGGCCGGAAATAAACCGGCACGGCATCGCCCAGATCAAAGTAATGCACCCCGGCCAGTTGCGCGACCATGGCGCCCAGCGCAGTATCCAGATGCACAAAGGTATCTGAGCCTGAAATTTCGGCCAGGGCCACGCTCGCTTTCACCGCAACATCACCCTCACGTTCCTGTACACGCAGTGCGCTGGCACGCAGGCCGGCCGTGACCGGACCGCCGGCCAAGGCACTTGCGATGGGGACCCTGCTGGCATCGGCCAATACCAGCGCCTGGTCCTGCACCCGCGCGGGAAAGAGATTCATGGGCGGGTCGCTAAAAGCCGTCGCCACCCGTATCGAGCGCGGCCGCTGAAACACCTCCGCCGTAGGGCCGTATTGCAGCAATTGGCCAGCGTCCATCACGGCGGTATAGCCGCCCAATAACAAAGCTTCGCCCGGCTCGGTGGTGGCATAGACCACGGTGGAATTGCCCGCCGAGAACAAAGCACTGAGCTCGTCGCGCAACTCTTCGCGCAGCTTGTAGTCCAAATTGACCAGGGGCTCGTCCAACAACATCAAAGGCGCGCCTTTGGCCAGCGCCCGCGCCAGCGCCACACGCTGCTGCTGGCCGCCTGATAACTCGGAGGGGTAACGCTCCAAAAACATCTCAATATGCAGTTTTTCGGCCAGCGCATGCACCCGCTCGCGCACGCCGGTGTCGCCGCGCAAATGGAGCGGCGAGGCGATATTGTCAAACACCGTCATGGATGGGTAATTGATGAACTGCTGGTAGACCATGGACACATTGCGCTGACGTACCGGCACGCCTGCGACATCTACACCGTCCACCACTACGCGCCCGGTGCTGGGCACATCCAGGCCGGCCATGATGCGCATCAAACTGGTTTTGCCCGCTTGCGTGGCGCCCAGCAAGACGGTGACTGCATCCGGGCGCAGGTCCATATCCAGCGCATACAGCCAGGGCTGCGCACCCACTTTCTTGCTTACTGCTTGCAGACTCAAGTCCATCTGACACCCTTGCTCGTTCGCACCAATTTAGCGCAACGTTAATTCGAATGTGAGAATTATTGTTCTAAATTATTCGTTTTAACTAGGTGTTTACCCTAAAACTATTCCTTTCGGTTCGATTTAAAGTGCGAAGGCTATCTTTACCCAAGGCTCGGACCATCTACGCATGAACCCCAACCCACGACAAATCAAGCTCTTAAGCGTAGTGCGGGCGCAAGGCTCGGTCACGGTGGAGCGCCTGGCCGATACGCTGGAAGTGACGCTGCAAACCGTGCGCCGCGACGTCCAGCGCTTGGCCGATGAGGGCCTGCTGGCGCGCTTTCACGGTGGCGTGCGCGTGCCCGTCTCCACCGTAGAAAACCTGGCCTATCCGCAGCGCGAAATCCTCAACGCCCAGGGCAAAGCCCGCATTGCACGTGCGGTGGCCGATGCCGTGCCCAATGGCTGCTCGCTGCTGCTCAATATCGGCACCACCACCGAGGCCATCGCCCGGGCGCTTACCAAGCACGAAGGTTTGCGCGTCATTACCAACAATCTCAATGTAGCCGCCATCCTCAGCGCCAATTCGCAAAGCGAAGTGATTGTGGTGGGCGGCGTGGTGCGTGGACGCGACCAGGGCATTGTGGGAGAAGCGGCGGTGGACTTCATCCGCCAGTTCAAGGTGGACATTGGCCTGATCGGCATCTCGGCCATCGAATCCGATGGCTCGCTGCGCGACTTTGACTACCGCGAGGTGAAAGTGTCACAAACCATTATTTCCCAAGCGCGCGAAGTCTGGTTGGCGGCCGACGCCAGCAAATTCAACCGCGCTGCGATGGTCGAAGTAGCGCAGCTCTCCAGCATCGACCGCCTGTTCTCAGACGCCATTGCGCCCGAGCCCTTTATGGACTTGATGGCCGAAGCACAGGTACGATTTACGCTGGCGGGCGACTGATACCGCCCTCGGCCCGTCAGCCGCCTTTAACGCCAACTTTGGACGCCAGCCCCTATGACCTACCTGCTCGCACTTGACCAAGGCACCTCCAGCTCCCGCAGCATCGTGTTTGATGCGCAAGGCCGCATTGTGGCCATGGCGCAGGAGGAACTGACCCAGTTTTACCCTCAACCCGGTTGGGTGGAGCACGACCCGCTGGAAATCTGGCGCACCCAGTTGGCTACCGCGCGCGATGTGCTCGCCAAAGCCGGCATCAGCGCGCAGCAAGTGCATGCCATCGGCATTACCAACCAGCGCGAAACCACGGTGGTCTGGAACCGCAAGACCGGCCAGCCCATCTACCGAGCCATCGTCTGGCAAGACCGTCGTGCCGAGCCCGCCTGCGCAGCCTTGCGTGAGCGCGGCATGGCACCAACCATTCGCCAAAAAACCGGCTTGCTGGTGGATGCTTATTTTTCCGGCACCAAGTTGCAATGGATTTTGGACCATGTGCCCGACGCCCGCGCACAGGCCGCACAGGGTCAACTGGCCTTTGGCACCGTGGACAGCTGGCTCTTGTGGAAATTGACAAGCGGCCGTGTACACGCCACCGATGTGAGCAATGCCGCGCGCACCATGCTCTTTAATGTGCACAGCAACACCTGGGACGCCGAACTGCTGCAAGCGCTCAACATCCCCGAGGGACTCATGCCTCAGGTACTGCCCTCGGCCGCGCATTTTGGCGAGATCGAGGCGGGCCTGCTGGGTCACACGATTCCCGTAGGCGGCATGGCCGGCGACCAGCAAAGCGCTTTATTCGGGCAGGCTTGCTTTAGCGCCGGTATGGCCAAAAACACCTACGGCACCGGCTGCTTCATGCTGATGCACACCGGCACACAATTTCAGACCTCGACCAATGGTCTGATCACCACCAGCGCGGCACAGCCCAGCGCACGGCCTGAATTCGCCTTGGAGGGCAGTGTGTTTGTGGGCGGCGCGGTGGTGCAATGGCTGCGCGACGGGCTGGGCGCGATCCGTAGCAGCGCCGAAGTGCAAGCCCTGGCGCAAAGCGTGCCCGACAGCGGCGGTGTGATGCTGGTACCGGCCTTTACGGGCCTGGGCGCACCCTACTGGAACCCCGAAGCGCGCGGCACCATGACCGGCCTGACGCGCGGCAGTACCCTAGCCCATATCGCCCGCGCAGCCTTAGAAAGTATTGCCTTCCAAAGCGCCGCACTCTTGCAAGCCATGGCGCGCGACGCGCAGCAGGCAGGGGTCGCCGCCGTGACCGAACTGCGCGTGGACGGCGGCGCCTGCGTCAATGATTTGCTGATGCAGTTTCAGGCCGATTTGCTGGGCATCAGCGTGCTGCGCCCGCAGGTGACCGAGACCACCGCCTTGGGCGCCGCCTACCTGGCTGGCTTGTCCACCGGCCTGTACCCGGATACCGCGTCACTGAGCCAACTGTGGCAAGCCGAGCGCCGTTTCGAGCCGCAAATCAGCCGCGCCCAGGCCCAGGAACAGATGCAGCGCTGGGAACACGCAGTGCGGCAAACCACGGCGGCGTAGCTGCGCTGCGCTGGCGAGTGCGTGGTTAGACTCCGCCTGCCTTTTCACTTACAGAGAACCCATCCATGCAGCAAGGCATCGCATTCATAGGCGGCGGCAATATGGCCAGCGCCATCATCGGCGGCTTGCTCAAGCAATGCTGGCCTGCCTCCCACATCGACGTAGTCGAGCCCTTTGAGGAGGCGCGCGCCAAACTCAGCAGCCAATTTGGCATCACCGCCCAGGCCCGGGCCGGCAGCTTTTTGACCCGCGCCGACCTAGTGGTTTGGGCCGTCAAGCCCCAAACCTTCAAGGACGCCGCCGCGCAAACGCAAGTTCACACCCAAGCCGCTTTGCACCTGAGCGTGGCCGCAGGCATCCGCAGCGACACGATTGCGCAGTGGCTAGGCAGTGAACGCGTGGTGCGCGCCATGCCCAATACCCCGGCGCTCATTGGCAAGGGCATTACCGCCCTGTTCGCCCGCGCCGCTGTCAATGAACCAGACAAGGCGCTGGCGAACCAGGTTTTGGGCAGTACCGGCGAGCTCATGTGGGTAGATGCCGAGGACCAAATCGACGCCGTGACGGCGCTCTCGGGCTCTGGCCCGGCTTATATGTTTTATTTCATGGAAGCCATGCGCGAGGCAGGCACCGGCATGGGGCTAGACCCCGCCCAGGCTTACCGACTGGCCATCGCCACCTTGATTGGTGCCGGCGAACTGGCCAAGGCCTCAACTGACGCGCCCGAAACGCTGCGCCAGCGCGTGACATCCAAAGGCGGCACCACCTATGCCGCACTCAGCGCCATGGAAGCTAGCGGCATCAAACCCGCATTCATTGCCGCAATGCAGGCGGCGCAGCAACGCGCAAAAGAGTTGGGTGACGAATTCGGCGCTTAAATATCAAAAGTCGCGACTTTTTGATAAACCAACTTAAATAAGTCCCAAATCGGAGGGCAGCACTACGCTTCCCTGGCCGTGCTCAATGCCGCGCCGCCGTCCAAAAGCCTTCGCGGCTGTAATGCAGTTTCAAAAAATCGATCCACAAACGCAGGCGCAGTGCCATGTGTTTGCGCTCGGGGAACACGGCGTAAATGCCGTTGGGTGGCGCGGCAAACTCTTCCAGCACGGGCACCAGCAGGCCGGCGGCCATTTCGGCCTCCACCTCCCAGGTACTGCGCCACGCAATGCCCCAGCCACCCAGGCACCAGTCGTGCAAGACCTGGCCATCCGAGCAATCGAGCGGGCCGCTAGGCTTGAGGTGAATCACCTCATTGCCCTCTGCCTTGGGTAGGGTGAATGCCCAGCCCCGGGTTTGCGAAGCGTCGCTGGACAGCGTTAGGCAGTCAAAGCGCTGCAAATCCGCAGGCTGCTGTGGCCGTCCATGGCGCGCAAGGTAATCGGGTGTGGCCACACACATGCGCCGGTTGTCGGCCAAGCGCACGCTGACCAGGGACGAATCGGGTAAATCGCCCACGCGCACCGCGCAGTCAAAGCCCTCAGCTGCCAGGTTAATCACCCGATCGCTCAAGTTGAGCGAGACCGTCACTTCCGGGTGCAGTTCGCGAAACAAAGGCACCAGCGGCGCCACATGCCGGCGACCAAAGCCGGCCGGCGCCGTCAGGCGCAAATGGCCGCTAGCCTGGATACCACCGGCGCTCACGCTGGCCTCGGCATTGCCCAAGTCGCTCAGCAGTCGCTGGCAATCTTCTAAAAAAGCCGTACCCTCCTGCGTCAGCGTCATGCGCCGGGTGGTGCGCACTAGCAGCTTGACGCCCAAGCGCTGCTCCAAAGCATCCAGACGCCTGCCCACAATGGCCGGTGCCACGCCCTCGGCCTTGGCCGCAGCGGTCAAGCTGCCGCGCAGCGCCACCGCCACAAAGGACTCCATTTGTTTGAGCTTGTCCACGGGCTTACTCCTGCGGTAAGGCCAGGGCGCCGGCTTGCACCATGGCTTTTATCTCGTTATCGCTGTAGCCCACATCCTGCAAGACCTCCCGCCCATGCTGGCCCAGACGCGGCGGGTTTAGGCGCAGGCCCAGGCGTTCACCGTCCAGCGCCAGGGGCAGCAAGGGCACTGAAGTCTCACGCCCGTCGGGCAGCGTCATCGGGGCCAAGCCGCCGGTTTGCAGCAAATGCGGATCGGCAAACAAATGCTGCGGGTCGGTGATCAATGCAAAGGGCAGGCCTTCGCGCTCGAACACGGCTGACAATTCCTCACGGGTGTGGCGGGCCAGGCGTTCGCGCAGCAAAGGCATGAGCCAGGCGCGGGCGCGGACCCGATCGTTATTCGTCGCAATGCGCGAATCGGCAGACAAGTCCGCAAAGCCAAAGGCCTCGCAAAACACCCGCCACTGCGTATCGCCCACCACCGCCAAAAATATCTGGGCGCCGCCCTGCACGCTAAACACATCGTAAATACCCCAGGGCGAAATGCGCTCGGGCATGGGCGCGGCGGGCTGGCCGGTCACCGCAAATTGCAGCATGTGCTGGGCCACCAAAAACACATTGTTTTCAAACAGCGCGGCCTGCACTTGCTGACCCTGGCCGGTTTGCTGGCGCTGCATCAGCGCGGCCATGGCGCCCATGGCGCCAAATACGCCGCCCATGATGTCATTGACGCTAGAGCCCGCGCGCAGCGGGTCGCCAGAGCGGCCCGTCATATAAGCCAGGCCACCCATCATCTGCACCACTTCGTCCAAGGCGGTACGGTGTTCGTAGGGGCCGGGCAAAAAGCCTTTATGGCTCACGTAAATAAGTTGCGGATGGCGCGCCGACAAAGTGGCGTAGTCCAGCCCCAACTTTTCCATGGTGGCGGGCTTGAAGTTTTCGCTGACGATGTCCGCCCGCGCCACCAGGCGCGCCACCACCTCGCGGCCCGTGGCGCTTTCTAGGTCTAGGGCAATACTTTTCTTATTGCGGTTGAACAGCGGGTAAAAACCTGCGCCTACGCCCAGCAGCTTGCGCGTGCTGTCGCCCGCCAGCGGCTCGACCTTCACGACATCGGCCCCCATATCACCCAGCACCATGCCGCAAGTGGGCCCCATGACCATGTGGGTGAACTCGACAACGCGGATGCCAGACATTGGAAGAGGCTTGGATGTATTCATTTTTGTCATGAATGGATTGCTTTTTAGCACCATAGTATGCGCCAAAGTATCGAATAGAGTAGGGCACTATGTAATTTATTGCGCAAGCAAACCCCTGTCTGTTTTAAAGGAGCCCCAATGGCCACCGCCCGCACCACTATCGGCCGACTGCATGTCGCCACCGTTTTACAAACGTTTATAGATACCGAAGTACTGCCTGGTACTGGCGTGAAGCCCGCCAAATTCTGGAAGGGATTTAACGCCATCGTGGCCGACCTGGCTCCTAAAAACGCCGCCCTGCTGGCCGAGCGCAGCCGTTTGCAAAGCGAAATCGACACCTGGCACCAAGCGCATCCCGGCCCGATTGCCGACATGAAAGCCTACCAAACGTTTTTAAAAGACATTGGCTATTTGGCACCGCTGCCAGCCAAGTCACGCATCGTCACGAAAAACGTGGACGCCGAACTGGCCATTCAAGCAGGCCCGCAGTTGGTGGTGCCGGTGCTCAATGCACGCTACGCCCTCAACGCCGCCAATGCGCGCTGGGGCAGCTTGTATGACGCGCTCTACGGCACCGACGTGATTGCCGAAGACGGCGGCGCCACCAAGCTCAGCGCTAGCGGCAAACCCTACAACGCCAAGCGCGGCAAAAAAGTCATTGCCTATGTGCGCAAACTGCTGGACGAAGTCGCCCCCTTGCGCAAAGGCTCGCACAAAGACAGCCTGGCCTATAGCGTCAAAAACGGCAAGCTGGCCGTGGCCCTGAAAGACGGCAGCAATACCAGCTTGGCCATGCCGGCGCAGTTCAAGGGCTTTCAAGGCATGGCCAAAGCGCCGTCTTCGGTGCTGTTGGAGCACAACGGCTTGCACCTGGACATCCTGATTGACCGCGCCACCGCCATTGGTAAAACCGATGCCGCCGGTGTGTATGACGTGGTGATGGAAGCAGCGCTTTCCACCATCTTGGACCTGGAAGACTCGGTCGCGGTGGTGGACGCGGCAGACAAAGTGCTGGCCTACCGCAACTGGCTGGGCATTTTGCAAGGCACGCTCACCGAGACCATCAGCAAAGGCGGTAAAAGCTTTGTACGCGGCCTGAACGCCGACCGCGTCTATACCGGCGCGGACGGCAATCCCGTGGTGCTGCATGGCCGCTCGCTGCTGTTTGTGCGCAACGTAGGCCATTTGATGAGCAACCCGGCCATCACTTACACCGCCAAAGACGGCAGCATCCACGAAATCCCCGAAGGTATTTTGGACGCTGTGGTCACCACCGCCATCGCCCTCCACGACATCCAGCGCACCCAGACCGATGGCGCTGCTGGGCAGGTGCGCAACTCGCGCAAAGGCTCGGTGTATATCGTCAAGCCCAAGATGCACGGACCGGCTGAGGTGGCTTTTGCCGATGCATTGTTTGGCCGTGTCGAAGCTTTGCTTGGGCTGCCCGAAAGCACCGTGAAGCTGGGCATCATGGACGAAGAGCGCCGCACCAGCGTCAACCTGCAAGCCTGTATTGCCGCCGCACGCAGCCGTGTGGCCTTTATAAACACCGGCTTTTTAGACCGCACCGGCGACGAGATGCACACCGCGATGCACGCCGGCCCCATGATCCGCAAAGCCGAAATGAAAGCCACGCCCTGGATCGCAGCCTACGAGCGCAGCAATGTACTCACCGGCCTGGCCTGTGGCCTGCGCGGTAAAGCACAGATCGGTAAAGGCATGTGGGCCATGCCCGACCTGATGAAGGCCATGGTGGAGCAAAAAATCGTACACCCCAAAGCCGGTGCCAACACCGCCTGGGTGCCCAGCCCCACCGCCGCCACGCTGCATGCCCTGCACTACCACCAGGTGCTGGTCAGCGATGTGCAAAAGCAGTTGGAAACTATCGACTTGCGCAAAGAGCGCGCTGGCCTGCTGCGCGACTTGCTGACCATCCCCGTGGCCACCGACACCGGCTGGAGCGAGAAAGAAAAACAGCAAGAGCTGGACAACAATGTGCAAGGCATTTTGGGCTATGTGGTGCGCTGGATCGATCAGGGCGTGGGCTGCTCCAAAGTGCCCGACATCCACAACATTGGCCTGATGGAAGACCGCGCCACGCTGCGCATTTCTAGCCAGCACATTGCCAACTGGTTACTGCACCGCATCGTCACCAAAAAGCAAGTGCAAGCCACTTTTGAACGCATGGCTGCGGTGGTGGACGGGCAAAACGCGGGTGACCCGCTGTACCAGCCCATGGCCGGTAACTTCAAAACCTCCAAAGCCTACAAAGCCGCCACCGACCTGGTGTTCAAAGGCCTGGCGCAACCCAGCGGCTACACCGAGCCCCTGCTGCACGCCTGGCGTTTGAAGGTGAAAGCGCAGCGCTGAAGAATTGGGTCTTAGCTGCAAGCAAACCGACTTCTCCTTTGTGCCTGCGCTCTGTTGATCAATTGGAATGCGAGCGAAAAAACGCAATGCGGTCAGCGTCAGCAGGATGGCTTGCGAATGCAATTCCTAGCCATGTGGCCATTTTTTCGGCTCCGTCGGTCTGCGGCCCAGCGCGGGCTCGTGCCTGGCGCAAGGACCGTAATTTTTCAAACATAGTGGCCATTACGCCGGGATCTATGCCGGCTGCGCGCATGAATTCAAGGGCATAGGCATCTGCCTCCCGCTCCACATCGCGTGAATAGTCCGCCTGTCCCAGCCATGCGGGAACGGTGGTCAAGGCCCAGCTGAAATCCCCCCAGAGAACATTTGTAATCACACCTAAAGCAGACACTTGAGCCAGCATGCGAATGCCGTGTCGGTGCTGCAAGTGGCCTAACTCATGCGCGAATACGGCTGTGAGAACGCGGGTATCGCCGCCAACCAGTGTCACCATGTCGTCGGTTATAAAAATCGTTCCCCCAGGCAATGCAAACGCATTGGGACCAACCCGGGATTTGCGAAACTCGACGTTCCATAACGGAAGTGTGTCAACGCCTTGCACAGCGCAGGCTTTGCGAAATGCCTCGCGTATGCCTTCGCGTTGCAACCAAGGTAGTTCACTGGGTTGCAAATGCCCATTGTCCAACGCCTTCATGATGCGAAGGCCTAATTTTTGATCTATCGAATACGGCGTAAAAGGCACCACGGCGCGTGCAATCGCAGGCAGTCCCCATTGGTACAGTGCGCCCAGCAAGAGTAACAGCGCCGCCATGGCCGTCGCAACCCCTCCCCAATTTTGCTGTAGTCGTACGACGGGTGAACCATGCAGGCCACTGGACGCATACCAGTAATCCCATGCCTGCGAATCATTGCATTGCAATAAAGCTCCGTTAGGCAAGACCGCACTACGCCTCCCATGGCGGTCTTGCTCAGGCCATCGCACTTGTGTTGCAGGCAGCTCCAAAGCCCAGTCACTGTGGCGAACTTGGAGTACCCCGCCATCTAAACGCACTGCGACAGGTTGCGCTAGGGCACTGCGGCCATCGAAGTAAAAAACGTGCAATTCTGTAGCCATGGGGTACAGGTGGTTTTCAGAGTCCAATATCAAAATCTAAGAAGTCGTTGGACAGCTCACCGATTGCGGTGCCTGACGCTTGGAGTGCCGCAGCTGTCCACAGAGCAGGATCTTCATTGAACTGTAGCGCGACCGCCTCCAAGCGCAAACGCGTCATGGCAACATGCGCGAAGGGCCAATACAAGCCAAGGGTCACCACAATGAAGACCCAATTCTTCAAGGTAAGCTTGAACATAGGCCATAGCGCCAAGGCACTCGAAAACTTAACGCATTGGGTGTGCGTCTTATTCCAAATCAGATTTTGAAACCGAGTCACAAAATACGGTTGTAGCAAAGAAAGCAAAAATGAGACAGTAATTAGTCCTATGAAAACGAAGACAAAAAAAGCAGTCTGATTACCAACTAATTCCGAGAAGTTTTTCTGAAATCCCTCTATACCAAATACCCCGATAAAAATGATGATCAGTGCCGCTACGAGTGCCAGCAATATGACAGCCAGGGATTTAGCGGAAATCCAGTAGTAGTCTTTGACCTTGGCCGTAAATACGGATGTCTCTCGGCCATAACAGTAATTTTGATGCTGATACGCCTTGAGCCTGAACAAGGCCCATGGAAAAAATACCAAGCTGCAAAAAAATAAAGCGCCCAAAGCTACTTGAATGGCTTTGCCCGCGTAACGGGTTGGATCAGGGTCTATTAACTCTGGCGCAAGCAAAGCAAGAATCAAAAAGCCTGCACCGGGTATAAACACAGGCATCCAAGCTGCGTACGCCGCACCAGTACTGCCCGCAAATGCAAATCGAAGCCCGCGCCAACTGGTATTTCGCATGCGAAAACGCATGGATAAACGGGCGAGCGCTGGCCACAGCAGCGCGACAATGATGAACGCGCCTAGGGCAGCAATCGGTGAAAATCTTCCCGCTACTGAATACAAAATAAACCCGACTACTACAAGCAGGAATCCCTTGAACATCTGTCGGGGATCGCCATGAAAATGCAGCGGATACGAATCGATCAAGGTATTACTATAAAAGTAGCGTAAGCGGCGCACCTTTGCCCATGGAAAATACAGACCCAGTGTTAGCAACGTAAGCAGTAAATTTACGATCCAAATACGGAAATACTCGCTGCCAGACGCGGTAAATTCGACAGGTAAAAGTTTGGCGTTAAAGGTCTCTGTGCCGTTACCCGAAACCGATTTACCGTCATACCCCACAGAAGTTTGGGCTTCTTGCGCAGATTGAAGTGCAAAAGGCATAACCTACCCCCTTAATAATTAGAAACGCTAAACCACAAACTTTTTTTTGGTGAATCACGTCGTCTGAATGCGTAAGAACTTCAATTCAGATTCGAATTCAGTATAGGATATAGCTTATTTTTTTGGAAATGTATATTATAAAAATATTCATCTGCCTCATAGCGTCTACCCATCCTGGCGCACCGCCAGTCACGATACGAAACTACACGCCCAAAAACCCCGCCAGCGCTGGGTCGCGCAACAAGTCCTGGCCGCTGCCTTGCAACACCACCTGGCCTTTTTGCAGCACGATGGCGGTGTCAGCGCGTTCCAGTACTTTGCGGTAGTCGCGGTCCACGATCAGGGTGGCGATGCCGCTTTGGCGTATGCCTTCGATCACGCGCCAGATTTCGGCCACGATCAAAGGGGCCAGCCCTTCGGTGGCTTCGTCCAGGATGATGAGCTGCGGATGCGTCATCAAAGCCCGGCCTATGGACAGCATTTGCTGCTCGCCACCCGATAGCTCGGCACCCAGATTGGACAGGCGCTCGGCCAAGCGCGGGAAGGTTTCCATCACCCTTGCAAACGGCCAGTCGCGGCGCCCGTCGGTGCCTGGGCGTGCGGCCATCACCAGGTTTTCGCGCACCGTCAAATTAGGGAAAATGCCGCGCCCTTCGGGCACATAGGCCACGCCTAAGCGGGCCATTTCATGCGGGCGGCTGTGCGACACATCGACGCCGAAAGCGCGGATAGTGCCGCTGCGCTGCGTCACATGCCCGAGCAAGGTGCGGATGAGCGTGCTCTTGCCCATGCCATTGCGTCCCAGCAGGCCCATAGTCTGGCCGCGCGCAATGTCCAGGTCCACACCATACAAAACCTGGCCCGAACCGTACCAGGCCTCAATCCCGCGCGCTTGCAAAATAGGGCCTTGCATCAGTGCTCCCCCAAATAGGCCACCCGCACTTCGGGGCTGTTGCGTACCGCCTCGGGGCTGCCGCAGGCAATGAGTTGCCCGTTGACCAGCACGGTAATCACATCGGCGACGCGAAATACCGCATCCATATCATGCTCGATCAGCAGCATGGCGTGGCTGGTCTTGAGCGCGGTCAGCAGTTCCAGCATGCGGTCGGTTTCTTCTGCACCCATACCCGCCAGCGGCTCGTCCAGCAGCAGCACCGATGGCCGCGTGGCCAAGCACATGGCGATTTCGAGCTGACGCTTTTGCCCGTGCGACAGCAAACCGGCTTCGCGGTCCAGCGCGTCCTGCAATCCCGCTTGCACGGCAGCGTATTGTGCTGCTTGCATGCTTTTGGCACAGGCGCTGGCGCTGCGCCACCAGGCCCAGGCTTGCTGGTGCATGGCTTGTGCTGCGAGGCGGCAGTTTTCTAGCACCGTGAAGCTAGGGTAAATCGTATTGCGCTGGTAGCTGCGGCCTAGGCCAGCGCGGGCGCGGCGCGGCTGGCTCCAAGCGCTCACGTCCTGCCCGAGCAAATGCACCGTGCCCGCCGATGCTTCCAATTCGCCGGAAAGGATGTTGACCAAGGTGGACTTGCCTGCCCCGTTGGTGCCAATGACCGCATGCACGCTGCCGCGCGCGACGTCGATAGACACATTGTCCAAGGCGGTCAGTCCGCCCCATCGGCGGCTGATACCCGTACCGCGCAGCAAAATTTCAGGGTTGTGCATGACCTGCCTTTGCCGACGACGCTTGCGCTAAAGCACCGCTGCTGCGTGCGCCGCTTTTACGCCCCAACAACTGCGCCGGTATGCCCACCAATCCACGCGGCAGCAAGGCCACGCTGGCGATGATGGTCAGCCCCAGGCCCAGATGCCAATGCTTGGCAAACTCGCCAAAGATGGCCTCAGAGCGGAAAAATTCTTGCAACAGGGCAAACGCAAACGCACCAATTAGTGCGCCGCGCAAATGCCCCAGACCACCCAGAATAATGATGATGAGCACTTCGCCCGAAATATGCCAGCTCATCATTTCCGGGTTCACAAAACCGTCTTTCACCGCAAACAAAAATCCGGCCAGCCCGGCAATTGCGCCCGACACCACAAACGCCGCCAACTTATAGGGATAGGTGGAAAAACCGGTTGCGCGCATACGCTGTTCATTCACCCGGATACCCGCTAAAGCATGGCCGAATTTGGAGCGACCCAACAAGGCTAAAAACGCAAAGGTGCCCAACAGGCAGGCTAGCGTGAAGCGGTACATCACCAGGGGCTTATCCAAATCCAGCCAGTCACCCAGCGTCGGTTTCATCATCAGGTAAATGCCGTCGGTGCCTCCACCCAAAGGCGTATCGTGCACCACGTAATAGGCCATTTGTGCGAACGCCAAGGTGACCATGATGAAATACACGCCTTTGGTACGCAAGGACAGCGCGCCCACCACCAACGCATAAGCTGCGGCCAGCAACACGCACAGAGGCAACAAGGTCAGCAGCGAGGCTGGCCCGTCGGATGGCGATAAAAGAACAGTGGCATAAGCCCCTATGCCAAAAAACGCCGCCTGCCCAAAACAGACCAGTCCGGTCTTACCCACCAGTAATTCCAGGCTGAGCGCCAGCACTGAAAAAATCATGATCTTGGTAGCCAAGTCCAAGCCGAACTTGCCCGCCATATGCGGGAATACGGCCAGCGCCGCAAAGCTGGCCAGCACAAACAAAAATTTAGGAAGCTGTGCGCGCATCAACCGGCCTTGAACAAGCCGTCAGGCTTCCACAGCAATATGAGCGCCATCAGGACATACACCAGTACGCCGGCCACCTGGGGCACCAGCACTTTGCCAAAGGTATCGACCACGCCGATCAGCAAGGACGCCAACAAGGCCCCGCGTATCGAACCAATACCGCCGATGACCACCACCACAAAACAAATAATCAGCACCAGGCTGCCCATGCCCGGATAGACCGAGGACACCGGAGCGGCCACCATGCCGGCCAGCACGGCAATCGCTACCCCGGCGGCGAACACCACGCGGTACAAAAACTTGATGTCAATGCCCAGGGACTGCACCATTTCGCGGTTGGTGCTGCCCGCGCGGATCATCATGCCCAAGCGAGTTTTGGCAAAAACAAAATACATACCCAGCGCCAGCAAAAGGCACACGCCCGAGATAAACAGGCGATAGACCGGGTAGGTCATCATGTCGCCTAGCGGGATGCTGCCGGACAAAAAATCTGGCGCTTGCACGCCGTGCACATCGTCGCCGACCAGCAGGCTGCGCAGTTCCTCAAACACCAATATCAGGCCGTAGGTCATCAGCACTTGTTGCAAATGCTCGCGGGTGTAGAGAAAGCTGTAAAACGCCCACTCCAGCAAATAGCCTAGCGCGACAGCCAGGATCAAACCAAACAACAGAGTGGTGAAAAAGCCGCCGCCCACCGTGGCCGCCACAAAGGGCGCCAAGGCAAACGCCATATAAGCGCCGATCATGTAAAAGCTGCCATGGGCCAGATTGATAACGCCCATGATGCCAAATATCAGCGTCAGACCCGAAGCCACCAGAAACAGCAGCAAGCCGTATTGCAGTGCGTTTAAGCACTGGATTAGAAAAGTGGTGAGGTCCATACGAATACAGGGCTGTGCCTAACGCAGCGTGGCGTTAGAGCACAAGCCCTCGGGCTGATCGCTCCAAAACCTTACATCTTGCAGCCGCGGCCAGGGTCAGCTAACTTGGCACTGGCCATGCCCACCACTTTGTTTTCCTTTTCCTTGTCGCTGGTTTGGCGCAGGTAAAAGTTTTGCACCGGGTTATGCGCCGCAGAAATCGTGAAGGGGCCACGTGGGCTGTCGATGGTGGCTTTGCGCAATGCCGCAGAAATATCGGTGGCCTTGGTTGCATCGCCTTTGGTGGCGCTCAGGCCGATGGACAGCATTTGCGCTGCGTCATAGCCTTGCACTGCGTACACATCAGGCTGCATGCGGTAAGTCTTGGCATAGGTCAGGCGGAATGCATTGTCTCGCTTGGTATTCAGGCTGTCAGCGTAATGCAATGCAGTAAACAGACCATCAGCAGAGGCTCCCTGAGCATCCAAAATACCTTCGGTCAAAAAGCCCGATCCGTACAAAGGAATATTGGCTTTCAGGCCTGCTGCTGCGTAGTCTTTCACGAATTTCACCGCGCCGCCACCGGCAAAGAAGGTGAACACCGCATCTGGCTTGGTAGCGGCGATTTCGGTCAGCAAGCCCTGGAATTCCACGTTAGGGAAAGGCAGGCTCAACTCTTTAACCACCGTGCCGCCACCTTTTTCGAAGCTTTCTTTGAAAGCTTTAACCGACTCGTCGCCAGCAGCGTATTTCCAAGTAATCGTTACGACTTTTTTAATGCCTTTTTTGGCCATGACTTCGCCCATGGCGTAGCCCGGTTGCCAATTGGAGAAAGAGCTGCGGAAAATATTGGGAGCGCACATGGCGCCGGTCACTGCATCGGCACCGGCGTTGGGCACGATCAGTAAGGTACCGCTTTCCTTGGCAGCTTTGGCCATGGCCATGGCCACACCGGAGTGCACAGTACCAATAATCACATCGACCTGATCGCGCTTGATCAGCTTGTTGACGTTATCGGTCGCTTTGGAAGGCTCGGACTCATCGTCCACCTTGAAGTATTCAACTTCGCGACCGGCGACCTTGCCACCTAATTCAGTGACATGCTGTCGAAATCCGTTTTCAATCGCAATGCCCAGGGCAGCAAAGGTGCCGGTGTAAGGCAGCATGAAGCCGACCTTTAGCTTGCCAGTGTTCTGCGCTAGTGCCGCAGAGGTACTGATCGCGGTGAATGCAACAGCGCTGCCAACCCAACGAATGATTGGCTTAAATTGTCGATACATATCTAATCTCCTTGTAAAAATGTCAAAAAATCACAAACAGCGGTGGTCAAGGCATCAGGCTGATCGCGATGGGGTGAATGTCCACAATCAGCCAATTCCAGCAACCGCGTCGGCGCGGCTAGCTCGCCCAGCGCATGAATTTGGTGCATTGTCCCGTATTCATCGTCCACGCCCTGCACGCCCAGCACCGGACAGCGCAATGTCGCGATTGTGTCAGTAATCGACCAAGCGGCAAATTCGGGCGCTAGCCAGGCCTGGCTCCAGGCCTTAAATACGGTGCCTGGATACCGATGGTGGCGTTCCAGTCGCGCCAACAAGGGCTGCTGAACCTGCGGCTCCTGCAAGGCCGCAATCGCGCTAAGGGTTTTGCCTTCCACAAACAAATGTGGGGCTACTGCCACCAATGCAGCGGGCCAGCCGGGGTAGCGGGCGGCAAACAAAAGCGCTATCGACGCGCCGTCGCTGTGCCCAAAGAGTATCAGGGGCGCCGCCGATTCAGCCAGTTCCGGTGGCGCCAAGCCCAGCGCCGTCAGCAAAGCCGGTAGCACCTCATAGGCCTGAATATGCATAAAGTCAGTCCCCCAGGGCTGCTGCGCCTGTTGCGCCTGCGACTGCCCATAGCCGGGGCGCGAATACACCAAACCGCGGCACTGGGCGGCAGCGGATAGGTGGGCAGGGTAGTCCTTCCACATGGCCAGCGAACCCAGCCCCTCGTGCAGGAACACCATCACCGGCGCCCGCGCGGGCGCGTCGCCCAGCCACGCATACTCGATGCTTACAGGGCCAGTGGCCAGTTCTATGTCTATCCGTTGCGACAAGTGTGTCAAGCCTCGGATACGGATTGCGCCCGCAGGCGGAAACGCTGGATTTTCCCAGTCGCCGTTTTAGGTAGCTCAGCGCAAAACTCGATCCAGCGGGGGCATTTGATATGGGCCAATCGCTCGCGCAAAAAGCTGCGCATCGCCTCTTGCAGCGCCGGCTCACCCGCTATATCCTGGCGCAAGACAACATAGGCCTTGGGTTTGATCATCTCGTGTTCATCGGGTGCGCCGATCACTGCGCATTCCAAAACACTGGGATGCTCGGCCAGTACCGACTCGATCTCTGTAGGCGACACCCAGACGCCGCCGACGCGCAACATATCGTCCATGCGACCTACATAAAAGTAATTGCCTTGCGCATCCTGGTAGCACTTGTCACCGGTGAGCACGCCACCGCCCCACATGGTGGTAGCGGTTTTTTCCGGCTTGTTCCAGTACTGCTGCGCGGCACTGGGGCCTTTAACAAACAAATTGCCGATTTCTCCGACAGGCAGAGGCGCGCCGTTTTCGTCCAGGCAAATGCCTTCATAGCCCTCCACAATCTGCCCACAACTGCCGGGCACGACGGCGCCGGGCCGGTTGATCATGAACATATGGGTAAGTTCGGTCGTGCCCACACCATCCAAAATTTCTTTGCCCGTAACCTCCAGCCATTTCCGGTACAAAGCGGGCGGCAGCAGCTCGCCACCGCTGATGCATACGCGTAAACGGCTGCAAGCCGCATGGACCTGCGCGGGCTCCATGCCGCGCATCAACTCCAGAATGCCGGCAAACAATGTGGGCACGGCCATCATGGCGGTTGGCCGCTGCGTAATCATGTGATCCAGCACAGCCTTGGGCTTGATCGGGTCGGCGTCGACCACGATACTGGCCCCCGCGCGCAAGGGGAAATACACCTGGTTGCCCAGGCCATAGGCGAAAAACATTTTGGGCGGGCAAAGAATATGGTCACCCGCGTTCAGGCCCACATTGCCCAAGCCGAACAACTCAGTCGCCCAGTAAATATGGGCATGCGTGTGCACCACGCCCTTGGGGCTTCCGGTACTGCCCGAGCTGTAAAGCCAAAACGCCGCGTCCTGCGCATCCGAGGCGTAGGTGGGTAAGTCCTGCGGCATGGGGTCTACCGCCGCCGTGAAATCCGCATAGCCCGGCACAGGCCCGCCGGTGGCAAATAGCAGTGCTGGAAAATCTGCAGCCTGCCGGATAGTATCAATGCGCGCTTGCAAATCGGGGCCAACGATTAGTGCTTTGGCCTCGCTGTCACGGACGTAGTAGGCATAGTCGGATGCCAGTAAAAAGGTATTGAGTGGAAGCGCAACCGCGCCGATTTTCATAGCACCCAAAAACAGCGACACGAAATCCAGCCCATCAGGAACGATAAACATCACCCGGTCCCCGGCCTGGATGCCTTGTCCCCGGAGCATGTGCCCTACCTGGCAGGCACGCCGGCACACATCGCCAAAGCTATAGGTCACACCAGGGCACACCAAATAGGGTC
>CAMBFO010000021.1 GCA_945865675.1 Comamonas sp. lk | reverse complement strand
CGCTTCTGGCAAATGATTGAGCGCCACCAATGCACGATTTTTTACACTGCGCCTACCGCCATCCGCTCACTCATCAAGGCCGCCGAAAGTGACCCGGCGGTGCATCCCGACCGCTCGGACCTGAGCAGCCTGCGCATCCTCGGTTCGGTTGGCGAACCCATCAACCCCGAGGCTTGGATGTGGTACTACCGCCATGTGGGCCATGAGAAATGCCCCATCGTCGATACCTTCTGGCAAACCGAAACCGGTGGTCACATGATGACGCCGCTTCCCGGCGCCACGCCCTTGGTGCCCGGTAGTTGCACATTGCCATTGCCCGGCATCATGGCTGCTATCGTCGATGAAGTGGGTAAACCCATTCCCAACGGCACTGGCGGTATTTTGGTTGTCACACGGCCATGGCCTTCCATGATACGCACCATCTGGAACGACCCGGAGCGCTTCAAGAAAAGCTATTTCCCCGAAGAAATGGGCGGCAAGCTTTACCTGGCGGGCGACGGTGCGGTGCGCAGCGCGGACCGAGGGTACTTTCGTATCACTGGGCGCATCGACGATGTGCTCAACGTGTCCGGCCACCGTATGGGCACGATGGAAATTGAATCGGCCCTCGTGTCCAAAACTGACCTGGTCGCCGAAGCCGCTGTCGTGGGCCGCCCGGATGACTTGACGGGCGAGGCCATCTGCGCCTTTGTGGTACTCAAGCGCTCGCGTCCCAGTCCCGAGGAAGCCAAGCTCATCGCCAAAGAGTTGCGCGACTGGGTGGCCAAAGAAATCGGCCCAATTGCCAAACCCAAAGACATCCGCTTTGGCGAGAATCTACCCAAAACCCGCTCTGGAAAAATCATGCGGCGTCTGCTGCGCTCGCTGGCCAAAGGCGAGACTATTACCCAGGACGTTTCCACCCTGGAAAACCCGGCCATTTTGGACCAGTTGGGCCAGGCCTATTGACAGGTTTCATGCGGTTTAGGGGTGTAGCCCGGCCGATCCGGGCTGGGCCCTCAATAAAAATGGATGCTTGCGCATCCTTTTTTTGTGCCTGCGGACTGCGCGCCTAGCTTTGCAGCGCCGCAAACAGGCTGTCGCGAATGGACTCCACCGAACCTTGCCCGTTGACGGCGCGGTATTTGGGGGCTTTGGCCGGTTCTTGTGCCGCCCAATCGGAGTAGTATTTCACCAGCGGGCGGGTTTGCGCGCTATAGACATTGAGGCGGTTGTTCACAGTTTCCTCTTTGTCGTCTTCGCGTTGAATTAAGGGCTCTGCGGTGATGTCGTCCTGGCCTGTGACTTTGGGCGGGTTGAACTTCACATGGTAGGTGCGTCCCGATGCGGGATGCGAGCGCCTGCCACTCATGCGTTCAATGATCGCATCAAAGGGCACGTCGATTTCCACCACATAGTCCAGCGCCACCCCAGCGGCTTTCATCGCGTCGGCTTGCGGAATCGTGCGCGGAAAGCCGTCAAACAAAAAGCCTTTGGCGCAGTCCGCTTGGGTTAAGCGGTCTTTGACCAGGCCGATGATGAGTTCATCACTGACCAAACCGCCAGCGTCCATGATGGCCTTGGCTTGCAGGCCCAGCGCGGTTCCTGCCTTCACGGCTGCACGCAACATATCTCCCGTGGAGATTTGGGGAATGCCATATTTTTGGCAGATGAACGTGGCCTGGGTTCCTTTGCCTGCGCCTGGCGCACCTAACAGAATCAATCGCATGGCTAACCTCGCAAATCAGTGTCTCTTCATGGCCGGGCGGCCTACTCGCGGTGCCCGACTGCCTTATGGGTATAGCGTCGAGAATAGCACGCGCATTCCTTAAATTGCCTTACAGTCACCCAAGCACTAGGCCTGAGCGAACAGGCGCCGCACGCGCTCCAGGTCCTGCGGCGTATCCACGCCCGGGCCCGGTGCGCTGTCGCTCAGGTGGACCGCGATTTTGTAGCCGTGCCATAGCGCACGCAATTGCTCCAGCGCTTCACTGATCTCCATGGGCGCCTGTGCCAACTTTGGAAAGCTACGCAAAAACCCAGCGCGGTAAGAATAAATACCGATATGGCGCAAAGGCGCGGGTTGCGGCAAGGCGGTCAGTGCATCGATGGGGCGATCACGCCACCAGGCGATCGGTGCGCGGCTGAAGTACATGGCCATGCCTTGCGCATCGCACACGACTTTGACAACATTGGGGTCGTAAAAATCCGCGCCGTTCTCAAGCGCATGCGCTGCCGTGCCCATGCTGGCGCCAGGGTGTTGGTTCAGCAGGTCTGCAACCGCTGCAACCAGGGCGGTGTCGATGAGCGGCTCATCGCCTTGTACGTTGACCACGATATCCTCATCGGGCAAACCCAGCAATTGGCAGGCCTGTGCCAGGCGGTCGCTGCCTGATGCATGATCGTTTCGGGTGAGCATTGCTTGCACGCCGAAGGCTTCGCAGGCACTGAGGATGCGCGGGCTATCGCAGGCTACCACCACCTGAGTTTTTGCAGGCAGCGCTTGCGCCACCCGCTGCGCCACGCGCACCACCATAGGCACCCCGCCCAGGTCGGCCAGGGGCTTTTCGGGCAAGCGGCTGGAGGCCAGACGCGCAGGAATCAGGACGGTAGTGGCCATGCTGGCTACAGGCCTAATTCGGTGTCGCTGAGCGTCCGTGCTTCGTTTTCCAGAAGGATGGGAATGCCATCGCGCACCGGATAGGCCAGCCGGGCGCTACGCGACCATAGCTCATTGCTTTGGGCATGCCATTGCAGCGGGCCTTTGGTAACCGGGCAGACCAGCAAGGCCATTAATTTAGTGTCCATGCGGCAATGATAAACGCCCGGCCCAAGCCACAGCGATGCGCGCGTCCAGTGCGGCATAGAAGCTTTCATCCAGGTTTTGCTCCAGCGGCACGGCCCAGGCATCGGGTGCAATCGCCCAAAGTTTGACCGCATCTTTTTCGGTGCACAACAGGGTGTAGGTGCCAAACGAAGCACGGTCGCGGCCTGCAAAGTCCGCATGGTCGGGCAGGGCTTCTCGCGCCGCCAGTGTCAGGCCGGCTTGCTGCAGCATGGAAAAAAACTGGTCGGGTCGCGCAATTGCGGCAACAGCCTTGAGGGCGGGGTCGGCTTGCAGGCTGCTTAGGGTGCAGCAGCTGCCGTCGGCCCGCCTTGCCACTGGCCCCAAGCTGCGGCGTGTGGCGAATTGGCCGGGGAGGGCCACACCGCTGTTGACGATGAGAAGCTGCGCGTCGTTCACGCCCGCACAGGGCAATGGTTTGCGTGGCCAGGGTTCGCGCAAAGGGCCTGCAGGCAGCATAAAGCCGTTGCCCAGGCCGTCTTCGTGCATCATGCAGATTTCGACATCGCGGTACAGACTGTAGTCCTGCAAGCCATCGTCACAGACCACGATACGCGTCTGCGGGTAGGCGCTCAGCAGCGCTTTGAGGCTGCCTGGGCGGGACGGGCCTACAAATACCGGCGCGCCACTGCGCTGGCGCAGCAGCAGGGCTTCGTCGCCCACGGTCTGCACGGGCGCATCGATCAGCACTTCTTTGGTCGTCGACTCGCTGCGGCCATAGCCCTTGGAAATAATACCCACGGACCCGCCCTGGGCACGCAAATGTGCCACCACCGAAAGTACGGTGGGCGTTTTGCCAGCTCCGCCAGCCACCACATTGCCGACCACGACTACGCAGACCGCAGGCCGCTCGACCCGCCGCCAAGCCAGCGCAAACATGGCTCGGCGCAATTGCCAGATCAGCCGGTAGAGCCAGGAGACGGGTAGCAGCAGCCACACCCCTAAGGATCGGCCTTGCCAGGCGCGGAGCAATAGCTGGCTTGCCAGGCTGCGCATGGCATCAGCGCCGGAGCGCATCCCGCTGCGCTTGCGGCGCAAGATGAAGTTTGCCGAAGTCGCCTCTGCATGCAGCTCCCAGCGGCGCAATCACCAAGGGATGGTCGCTTAAGGCTTGGGCGCTGATGGTGAGCACGGGTTGGCGGTTTTCAAAGATTGGGGCCAGCAGCACTCAGGTTTTGGCAGTGCGCGCGTGGCTGGGTTCAGTTTACCTTGCAGGTCCTGCCCGCTTTGGCTGCTTTCGGTATCTTGAAGCAGCAGGCTGCGCCTTTGGAACCTAGCAGGCCGGGCTGAGTTTTAATTTAATATGCCGCGTGCAGACCTCTCCCGTCTTTTCGCGACCTTCAGCGGCGCACAACCACTTCCAATAACCTTCATGTCAGAACCTTTGTCCGTCCGCCGTGCTGCGCCCCAGGTCTGGTCGGTAGGCGCCTTATGCCATGCGATTGCCGACGCCCTGGAGGCGCGCTTTAACCCGGTACGTGTGGCGGGAGAAATCAGTGGTTTTGTGCGCGCCGCCAGCGGGCATTGCTATTTCACGCTCAAAGACAGCAGCGGGCAATTGCGCTGCGCCATGTTCAAGCGGGCTGCCTCGGGATTGGCCTTTGTACCGCGCGAGGGACAGCGCGTCGAGGTCTCCGGCCGCCTGGGCGTTTATGAGCCACGGGGAGAGCTGCAACTGGTGGTAGACGCCATGGTGCAGGCGGGCGAGGGCAATTTGTATGAGCAGTTTGTGCTGCTCAAAGCGCGCTTGCAGGCCGAAGGACTGTTTGAGGCCGAGCGCAAAAAGCCGCTGCCAAAGCGGGTGCGCGGCATCGGCGTGGTGACATCGCTGGGCGCAGCCGCTTTGCATGATGTGGTGAGCGCATTGCAAAGGCGCGTGCCGCATATACCGGTGCTGATCGCGCCGGCCAGTGTCCAGGGCGCCAATGCAGCCGCAGAGTTGGTGCAGGCTCTGCAGGCTTTGTATGGTTTTGCAGCGCCAGCCCAAGAGGAAGGTGCCCATGGGGATAGCGCTGCTGGCAAGGTGCATGTTGACCTCATTTTGCTAGTGCGCGGTGGCGGCGCCATGGAGGACCTGTGGTCTTTCAATGACGAGGTATTGGCCCGGGTGCTGGCGCAAAGCCCGGTGCCGGTCATTAGCGGTATCGGCCACGAAACCGATTTCACTATTGCCGATTTTGTGGCGGACCTGCGCGCCCCCACGCCCACTGCCGCTGCGGAGTTGTGTGCTTTGCCCTTGGATCAATTGCTTGATGCTTGCGGGCATATGCAATTGCGTCTGCAAAACGCCCTGGTGCGCAAGCTGGACCGTGAGTCTCAGCGCCTGGACCAAATGGCCAGCCGTGCAGGCCGTCCGGCAGCGCTGCTTGGACGTTTGCAGTTGCGCTTGGCTGGCCTGGGGCAGCGCATGGCCTATGCGCCGGCGCAGCAGTTCCAAGCGCAGCAAACCCGGCTACTGGCCAGCCAGTCTGGGCTGCGCAACGCGGCAAATCAGCGCGCGCAAGGCCAGCGCAGCCGTTTAGAACACCTGGGGGTGCGCCTTGGCGCTATGGACCCGCAACTGGTACTGGGTCGCGGTTACGCCTGGTTGCAAGATGATGCGGGCCGACCCCTTACAGGCACTGCGCAGATGCAAACAGGCCAACGGGTACAAGCCCGTTTGTCCGATGGCACTGCCGATATGCAGGTACAGGCCATCCGGCGCGCCCAGGCTTAGCCGCTTCGGGTCGGCGCACGGTGGCCGGCTTTGCTGGCTTAGTAATCGTCCAGCACTGCACCTTTGCTGGCGGTGGATGCATTGAAAGCGAATTTTGCTTGCACACCACGGGTATAGCGTGGCGCGGGCGCCGTCCAGACGGCACGGCGTTTGGCAATTTCTTCGTCCGACACATTCAATTGCAGTAGCAATGCATGGGAGTCGATGGTGATCGAGTCGCCCTCCTGAATGAATGCGATGGTTCCGCCGACCGCCGCTTCCGGTGCCACATGGCCCACCACCATGCCCCAGGTGCCGCCGGAAAAACGGCCATCGGTAATCAGGCCCACGCTTTCGCCCAGACCCGCCCCAATCAGCGCGCCGGTAGGCGCCAGCATTTCGGGCATGCCCGGCCCGCCTTTGGGGCCGAGGTAGCGCAATACCATCACATCGCCGGCGACGATCTTGCCGGCCAAAATGGCTTTCAGCGCGGATTGCTCGTCGTCAAACACGCGCGCCGGGCCGGTCATGACCGGTTTTTTCAGGCCGGTGATTTTGGCCACGCAGCCTTCGGGCGAGAGGTTGCCCTTCAAAATCGCCAGGTGGCCTTGGGCGTACATCGGTTGGTTGATGGGGCGGATGACTTCCTGGTCAGCGCGCGGCACGTCTGGGATGTCTTTGAGCACCTCGGCTATCGTCTGGCCGGTAATCGTCAGGCAGTCACCGTGTAGCAGTCCGGCCACCAGCAAAGTCTTCATCACTTGCGGAATGCCGCCTGCGCGGTGCAGGTCCACCGCCAGGTATTTGCCGCTGGGTTTGAGGTCGCACAGCACCGGGGTTTTGACGCGTACACGTTCAAAGTCCTCAATCGTCCACTGGACCTCTGCCGCATGCGCGATGGCCAAAAAGTGCAGCACCGCATTGGTGGAGCCTCCGGTCGCCATGATCACCGCGACCGCGTTTTCTATGGATTTGCGCGTCACGATGTCCCGCGGCTTGATGTCTTTTTTGATCGCTTCGATGAGCACCTGGGCAGAGGCCTTGGCCGAGTTGAGCTTCTCATCGTGCGGGTTGGCCATGGTGCTGGAGTAGATCAGCGAAATGCCCAGTGCCTCGAAGGCACTGGACATGGTGTTGGCGGTGTACATGCCGCCGCACGAGCCGGGGCCGGGTATGGCGCGTTGCTCGATTTCGTGCAGGTCAAAGTCACTTAAATTGCCGGCTGCGTTCTGGCCCACGGCCTCGAACACGCTGACGATATTGAGGTCTTGGCCTTTGTAGCTGCCAGGCAGAATCGTGCCGCCATAGACATAAATCGCCGGTACGTTGGCGCGCAACATACCCATCAAGCCGCCTGGCATATTTTTGTCGCAACCGCCAATGACCACCACGCCGTCCATCCACTGGCCTTGCACGCAGGTCTCGATGCAATCGGAAATCACTTCGCGGCTGACCAGCGAATATTTCATCCCTTCGGTGCCCATGGCCATACCGTCCGAGATGGTGGGCGTGCCAAATACCTGGGCATTGCCGCCGGCCTCTTCGATGCCGGCGATCGCTGCATCTGCTAGTTTTTGCAAACCGCTGTTGCAAGGGGTGATGGTGCTGTGTCCGTTGGCCACGCCGACCATGGGTTTCTTGAAGTCGCTCTCCTGGTAGCCCATGGCGTAGTACATAGACCGGTTGGGCGCGCGCGATTTGCCTTCGGTGATATTGGCGCTGCGGCGGTTGATGGGCAGGAGGGAAATGGTTTTATCGGTCATGGCGCGGTTCGCAAGGCGTTGAAAAACCCCAGTTTACTTGCCGCTCCGCCAGTGGCACCCAGGCTAGGGTTGAGGGCCGCGCAACCAGTCGCCCAGCGGGGTCTCGGCCCATGCTGCAGGAATGCTGGCCTGGGGCATGGAGGGGATAAATTTCCATTCTTTCTCCCTGGCCTCTACCCGCTTGGCGGTCCGCCTAAACGCTTCGCGCCAACTGAGCTCGGTAAGCAGGCCTTGCTCCAGCAGGCTCTCGATGAACCAGGTGTTGGTCGATTTGGGGCTGCACCCAAAAGAACTGCGGTCGGCAGCGCTGGCCGTGAGCAGCACACGGGAGCCGTTGCCCAGCGCCGGGACAAACGAGCCCGAATGGCAAGCCGACAAGAGTACGGCGGTAGGCGCGGCCGGGTTGATGCGGCGCAGCCAGTTATCGAGTACCGACGAGCGAATGGGAGGGTAGGCCTGCCCCGCAATGTCGATCGCCAACTGGTCCACATGTCCGTGGCTGCTGATCAGCACTACGACGGTGAGGGGGTATTTGTCGGACCATGCGCCGACTCGGGTAAACACCTCGCTCAAGTTTTGCTGCGTAGCAGCTGGGAATAGGGTGGCCTGGCCTTTGGGCGGATTGCTCAACACGATGCTTTGCATCGGCATGCCAAAGCCCGCCAAGCGATTTTCGATGGCCAATGCATCGCCTTGAAATGCCGTGGACTGCGAGTGCAGCGCGGCAGCCACGAAGACCAGGGTGCGCTTGCTCGGGTCGCCGGTTGCTAAGGCCGATTCGGCGCGGTCTAACTGCGTTGACAGGCCCGGCAACGCGGCCGCGGCGGGCTGGCCCGGTGGCGTGCTGGCGCAGGCGCCTAGCATCAGCACCACTGCCAGCATAAAGATACGCGGGAAGAGAAATGCTGGAAATTTGCAAATTTGCACGCTAGGTCCCCTTTGAATTGGCCTGATGTGGTCATTGGGATTGTAGAGATACCTTGCTTTTTGGCGAGCGCCTGGATTCAAACGGGCCGGCTGTGCGCGGTTCCCTAGCACGGCGGCGGCGGTAGCCGGCGCATGGCGCCGTTAAAATTGCCGATTACCTCTAGCCGGCCTTGCACCGTGACGCTCCACATCAGCACATTCGAAGGCGGTAACGCCCTCAGCCCATTTCGCAGCCAGCAATTACTGGCGCAATTACAGCGAGTTAACGACAAAATCAGCGCGCTTGACGCCCGCTATGTTCATTGGGTCGCCACCGACAGCGTGCCACAAGCCGGTTTACAGGATCGCCTAGGCGCCTTGCTCGCCTATGGCGAACCCGCGTCCCAGCGGCAAGGCGGCGAGGTCTTGCTGGTTTCCCCCAGGTTGGGCACTTTGTCGCCCTGGGCATCCAAGGCCACAGACATTGCCCACAACTGCGGTTTTGCAGTACACCGCATCGAGCGCGCAGTCGAATACCGCTTGCACATCAAATCTTGGTTGGGCCAATCCGGCAGCTTGAACGAAGCCCAGGAACATGCCGTTGCAGCCTGTTTGCATGACCGCATGACCGAAAGCGTCTGGCGCGCGCGCGCGCAGGTGGCCCGCTTGTTCCAGGCTTTGCCGGCTACACCCATGGACTATTGCGATGTGCTCAGTGGCGGGCGTGCTGCGCTAGAACTGGCCAATGTGCAATTTGGCCTGGCCCTGGCCGAGGACGAAATCGACTACCTGCACCAGGCCTTTGTCCGATTACAGCGCAACCCCACCGATGTGGAACTGATGATGTTTGCGCAGGCCAATAGCGAACACTGCCGCCACAAAATTTTCAATGCCGACTTCAGCATCGACGGCCAGGCCCAAAGCAGCAGCATGTTCGGCATGATCCGCCATACGCACCAAACGCATCCGCAGCACATGCTCGTGGCGTATTCGGATAACGCCTCGGTGATGGAAGGCGCGGCCGTAGAGCGCTTTGCGCCGCGGCCGGCGTCGGCCCAGGGTGCGCAGCAATCGCCGCAGTACATTAAAACCGAGGCCTTGCAGCACATATTGATGAAGGTGGAAACGCATAACCACCCGACGGCCATCTCGCCATTTCCCGGCGCCTCGACCGGCGCGGGCGGCGAGATCCGCGACGAGGGCGCCACCGGGCGCGGCTCCAAGCCCAAAGCCGGGCTCACCGGCTTTACCGTGTCCACCTTGCGCTGGGACGGGCAGGGTGGTTACGGCAAACCGGCGCACATCGCCAGCCCCTTACAAATCATGATCGAAGGCCCCTTGGGCGGGGCCGCGTTTAACAATGAATTTGGCCGTCCGAACTTGCTGGGCTATTTCCGAGAATTTGAACAAAGCGCGTGCAGCACACAGGATACGGTGCAGCGCGGCTACCACAAGCCCATCATGATTGCCGGTGGCTTGGGTGTGATCGATGCCGCTCAAACGCATAAAAAACTATTTCCCGCGGGTAGTTTGCTGGTGCAATTGGGCGGGCCCGGCATGCGCATCGGCATGGGCGGCAGTGCGGCCAGCTCGATGGCGACCGGCGCCAATGCGGCGGAGCTGGACTTTGATTCGGTGCAACGCGGCAACCCCGAAATCCAGCGCCGTGCGCAAGAGGTGATTAACCAATGCTGGCTCATGGGCGCGGACGCCAATCCGATCCTCGCGATCCACGACGTAGGCGCTGGGGGCTTGTCCAATGCTTTCCCCGAACTGAGCAATGACGCCGGGCGTGGCGCGCGCTTTGACTTGCGCGCCGTGCCTCTCGAAGAGTCGGGCATGGCGCCCAAAGAGATTTGGTGCAATGAAAGCCAGGAGCGCTATGTGATGGCGATCGCGCCTGACTCCTTGCCCCTGTTCACTGCCTTGTGCGAGCGCGAACGCTGCCCGTTTGCGGTGGTGGGCGTGGCGACCGAGGACCGTCAGCTTGTCGTGGCCGATGCGGGAGCTCCGTCGCCGGTGGATATGCCGATGGACGTGTTGCTGGGCAAGCCGCCCAAGATGCACCGCGATGTGCAAACCCTGCAGCGCGACTTTGCGCCCTTGGATTTAGGTGGTGTCACTTTGCAAAGCGCAGTGACGGCGGTGTTGTCGCACCCCACGGTGGCGTCCAAGCGGTTTTTGGTCACGATTGGCGACCGCACGGTAGGGGGCCTGAGCCATCGCGACCAGATGGTCGGACCCTGGCAAGTGCCGGTGGCCGACTGTGCGGTGACGCTCGCCGACTTCCAAGGCTTTGCCGGAGAGGCCATGTCCATGGGTGAGCGCACTCCGCTGGCAGTGATCGACGCACCGGCCTCGGGCCGCATGGCGATTGCCGAGGCGATTACGAATTTGCTGGCTGCGCCGATTGAACTGTCACGCGTCAAACTTTCTGCCAACTGGATGGCCGCTTGCGGCGAGGCCGGGGAAGATGCAGCGCTCTATGCCACGGTGCAGGCGGTGGGCATGGAGCTGTGTCCGGCATTGGGCATCTCGATTCCGGTCGGCAAAGATTCGCTTTCGATGCGCACGCAGTGGACGGACGAAGAGGGCCTTGCGAAAAAAGTCAGTTCGCCGGTTTCGCTCATCGTTTCGGCCTTTGCCAGTATCGCCGATGTGCGGCCCACGCTGACCCCGCAATTGCAGCCGGTGGACGATGGCATCTTGGTGCTGATCGACTTGGGGCGCGGAAAAAACCGCATGGGCGCTTGCATCCTGGCGCAGACCTTGGAGCAAACAGGCCACCAGGTGCCGGATCTGGACCAAGCGCAAGATCTGGTCGCCTTGGTTCAGGCCGTGAATGCCTTGCGCACTGAGAAAAAAATACTGGCCTACCACGACCGCAGCGATGGCGGTCTTTTGGCCACCGTGACAGAAATGGCTTTTGCTGGGCGTGTCGGCGTAGCGCTGAATGTGGATATGTTGGTGCTGGAAGGCGATGGTGTGTCTGATAGCCGTATGGACGTGGGCGATAGCAAAAACTGGGCAAGCCAGGTCGGGGCGCTGCGTGAAGAAATGACACTCAAAGCCCTGTTCAACGAAGAGCTGGGTGTGGTCTTGCAAGTGCGCGCTGCAGACCGCGATGCGGTGATGGCAGTGCTGCGCACGCATGGCTTATCCAAGCACAGCCATGTGATTGGCAAGACGCGCCCCGCCAAGGCTAGTGATATGTTGGCGCTAGAAATTTGGCGCGACGCCAAGGCGGTATTTAGCGCGCCTTTGCAGGACCTGGCACAGGTCTGGGACAGTGTCAGCTGGAAGATTTGCCGTCTGCGCGACAACCCGGCATGCGCGGACGCCGAGCATGCTGCGTTTGGCGCGCATGGCGATGGCGGCATGCATGTAGTTTTGCCGCCTGGGCTGGCCCCCGAGCCCGCGCCCACGGCGCCCGCTTTGCTCGCCCGCAAACCCCGTGTGGCCGTATTGCGCGAGCAAGGGGTGAATTCACATATCGAAATGGCCTACGCCTTTAGCGAAGCCGGCTTTGACGCCTTTGACGTACACATGAGCGATTTGCAAACCGGCCGCGCTGATTTGCGGGACTTTGCCGGTTTGGTGGCCTGCGGCGGCTTTAGCTATGGTGACACCTTGGGTGCCGGCATAGGCTGGGCGCGTTCGATTACGTTTAACGCCCGGTTGGCGGACCAGTTCAGCGCGTTTTTTACGAGGCCCGATACCTTTGGTCTGGGCGTGTGCAATGGGTGCCAGATGTTTGCCGAGTTGGCCGACATCATCCCCGGCGCAGCCCACTGGCCGCGCTTTACGACCAACCAAAGCGAGCGCTTTGAAGCGCGCCTGTCCATGGTGGAAGTGCTGGACTCACCTTCGCTGTTCTTGCAAGGCATGGCCGGGGCGCGTTTACCCATTGCCGTGGCCCATGGTGAGGGCTTTGCCAACTTTTCGCAGCGCGGTGACGCCAGCCAAGTGCTGCGCGCTATGCGCTTTGTCGATAACGCCGGGCAGGCCACAGAAGCTTATCCCTTTAATCCCAATGGCAGCCCGGCGGGCCTGACAGCAGTGACGACTGCCGATGGGCGCTTTACCGCCATGATGCCGCACCCGGAGCGGGTGTTCCGCAATGTTCAAAGCAGCTGGACAAGGCTGGACATCAGCGCGCGCAGCCCCTGGATGCACTTGTGGCACAACGCGCGCCAATGGCTGGGCTGAGCCTTCGGGCTTGGGCTTGGCTCACGCTTGGGCTTATTTGTTTGCGCTTTCGAAGCTCAGTTGCATAGGACCGCAGACTATGAACATTGCACGCTATCAGTGGGTGGATGCGCTGCGCGGCCTGTCAATGGTGTGGATGACGGTTTTCCACTTGTGCTTTGACCTGGCCAACGCCGGTCTGATTCAAGCCAATTTTTACCAGGATCCGCGCTGGACGGTGCAACGTACCTGCATCCTCAGCTTGTTTTTGCTCTGCGCGGGCGCGGGCCAAGCCATCGCATTGGCGCAGGCGCAAACCTGGCAGCGCTTTGGCAGGCGCTGGCTGCAGATTTTGGGATGCGCTCTGTTGGTTAGCGCAGGTTCGTACCTGATGTTTCCAAACAGCTTTATTTACTTTGGCGTTTTGCACGGTATGGCGGTGATGCTACTGATCACCCGCTTTGTCGGCGCCCGTGCGCGCTCGCTATGGCTGCTTGGCGCAGCCCTGATAGCTCTGCAATGGTTGGCGCCCTGGGCGATCAACGCGGGCTGGTGGCACAGCGCGCTCAACCAGCCATCGCTTAACTGGCTGGGCCTGATCAGCATTAAGCCGATCACCGAGGACTACGTTCCCCTGGTCCCTTGGCTAGGTGTGATGCTATGGGGTATGGCAGCAATGCAATGGATATTGAGCCGTGCGGCCACCCATGCGCTGCAACAGGCCGATGTCGCGGCCCTGCGGCCCTTGGCTTTTCTCGGGCGTTGGAGCCTGACTTACTACCTGTTGCACCAACCAGTGATGTTGGGCGCGTTGTGGTTGTGGCAGCGCGTCTGAATCGCGCTTGCCAATCAGCAACAAAAAACGCGGCACCAGGCCGCGTTTTCTATGGGGTCAAATCAATACAATTATTCGATCTTGGCCTTGCTGCGCAGTTCCTCCTGGTACTTAGCCAGGTTTTGCTGGGTCAGGTGCTGCGAGATTTGGGGTTTGACCTCATCGAACTTGGGCATGTTGGCTTCGCGCACGTCATCGAGGCGGATGATGTGAAAACCGAATTGGCTTTTCACCGGGGCTTCGGTGGTCTTGCCTTTTCCCAGGGCCGCTAAGGCATCCGAAAATTCTTTGACGTAGCTGCCGGGGTTGGCCCAGTCTAGTTCGCCGCCCTTGACCGCAGAGCCAGGGTCTTTGGAGGATTTTTTCGCCAGGTCTTCAAATTTGGCACCTTTTTTCAACTGCGTCAGCAAGGCTTTAGCCTGGTCTTCTTTTTCCACCAAGATGTGGCGGGCTTTGTATTCTTTACCAGCGTTCATTGCCACGTAGCGGTCGTACTCGGCTTTCAGGTCAGCGTCGCTGACCGGATTTTTGGCCTGGTAGGCGGCAAACAGTTCGCGGATCAGGATGGATTGCTTGACTTGCTCCATTTGCGTCTTGAAGTCGTCGGTGGCGTCCAGGCCCATAGCCTGAGCTGCTTGGCTAAAGACTTCGCGGGCGATGACCTCTTCTTTTAACTGGCCTTGCATATCCGGCGTGACTGGGCGGCCGGAGCGGGCCACTTGCTGTGCCAAGGCTTCCACACGGGCGCTGGGCACGGGTTTGCCGTTGACGATAGCGATGTTTTGGGCCAGGGCGGGGGCGCCATACAGGGCCAGGAGGGTTGCCGCCGTGGCGGTCCAAGCTTGAAATTTCATTCGAGATCCTTGAGGGCTGGAGAAAAACTAAAGGCGTATTGTCGCTGGTTCGAGGGGCTGCTTTGTCCAGTGCGCGGGTGTCGGCGGGCTGGACTCAGCGTTCGGTATCGATTTCAATCGCCAGGGCGTGTAGCCCTTGGTCGATGAAATCCTGCGCGGCATCGTAAACCAGGCGGTGGCAGGCGACCCGTGTTTTGCCAGTAAATAGAGGTGAAGCGATGCGCACCCGAAAGTGCGTGCCAAAGCCGCTGTCGTTGGCGCCGACGTGGCCCGCGTGCTGGTGGCTCTCGTCAACCACGGTCAGTCGCAAGGGCTGCAGGCGCTCGCGCAAGCGGGCCTCTAGGTTGTGTGCGGTGATCAGCAAGGACTGGTTCATGGATTTTTCCCCGCGTCATCCGGGGAAGGCACTTGCTCTGCCAGCTTCATGTGGGGGGCGATGTACAAGCCTTGGCCGATGATAAAGGCCAGGGGAAAGACGTATCCCCACAGTTTGAAGTTGACCCATTCCTCGGTGCTGTAGTTGAGCACCACATAGGCGTTGAGGGCCGCCATAAAAGCGCAATAGGCAATCCAGGCCACGTTGAGCCGCTGCCAAAGCGGATCAGGCAGTTCGAGCTGACTGCCTAGCATGGCACGCAAAAAATTCTTGCGCAAAGCCCACACGGCGATCGCCAGGCCAAGGGCGAGGCAACTGTAGAAAACCGTAGGCTTCCATTTGATAAAGCGCTCATCGTGCAAGCCCAAGGTCACTGCGCCAAAGCCCAGCACCATGATGAGGGTGACTTTTTGCATCAAAGGCAGGCTGCGTTCGCGCGCATAGGTGTAAGCCGATTGCAGCACGGTAGCGGCCATCATCACACCCGTGGCGACGTAAATATCAAATAGCTTATAGGCGCCGAAAAACAGCAGCACCGGGAACAGGTCAAAGAGGGTTTTCATTCGGGTTTGAAGTCCAGCGAAGCCGAATTCATGCAGTAACGCAGCCCGGTGGGGGCCGGCCCGTCGTTAAATACATGGCCCAGGTGGGCGTGGCAATCGGCGCAATGCACCTCGGTACGTTTCATCCACAACATGCCGTCTTCTTTGGTGCCTACTGCGTCGGGCGCCAAGGGCTGGAAGTAACTGGGCCAACCGCTGCCCGATTCGTATTTGGTTTCCGAGGAAAAAAGCGCTTTGCCGCAGCAAATGCAGCAGTAAATGCCTTTTTGGTGGTTGTCGACCCAGCGGCCGGTAAAAGCCCGTTCGGTGGATTCCTGGCGCGTCACGGCAAAGGCCAGGGGCTCTGCGCCTTTGGCAGCCAACAGGGCCCGCCATTGGTCATCAGTTTTGTGGATCATGTAAATACCTTTGAAAGAGGGGTGAAGCGCTGCGGCATCAGGAACTGCAGCTCACGGAAATAGCTGCAGCCCAATCGGGCGCAAAGCCAGCCCAGCGCTCGTGCGCAGGATGCTCGTCAAATGGGTTTTCCAGCACGGTTTGTAATTGGGCCAGCACCGAAAAGTCTTTGGCCTGGGCCGCAGTAATGACCTCTTGTGCCATGTAGTTGCGCAGCACAAATTTGGGGTTGGCGCGCAGCATACGGGCCGATACATCAGTCGTCCCCATGCCTTTGTGCATCGACTCAAACGCGTACTGCCAGGTTTGCATTTGCTGGCGGTTGATAAACAAATCCATGACCGAAAAGTCTTCATCGTCCATGCGTGCGGCCCAGTGGCTCAGACGACGCCAAAAAATCGTGTAATCCACCTGGTCTGCCGCCAGCATGGGCAGCAGCATGTCGGTCAGTGCTTTTTGCCTGGGGTCGGCAAGGCTCAAGCCCATTTTTTTCGCCAGGCATAGCTGACTGGCGGCTTGGAAATGGCTGCGGTAACTGTCCACCGCCTCGGTTGCGGCGTCCTCGTCCCCTATCAGCGGCATCAAGGCGTCCGTCAGGCAATACAGGTTCCAATAGGCCATATTGGGCTGCTCGGAAAAAGCGTAGCGCCCCTGGCTGTCCGAATGGTTGCAAATATGGCCGGGTGCAAAAGCATCTAAAAACTGGAAAGGCCCGTAGTCCAGCGTCAGGCCCAGGATGCTCATGTTGTCGCTGTTCATGACGCCATGGCAAAAGCCTACCGCCTGCCATTGGGCCAGAAGCTGCGCCGTCTTGCGGCTGACTTCGGCCAGCAAAGCCAGGTAAGGATTTGCGCCCGCTTCGTCGCGGCACTGCGGGTAATAGTGGTCAATCACAAAATCGGCCAGGCTTTGCAGTTGGGGGATTTGTTGGCGCTGGCTGAAGTGCTCGAAGTGCCCAAAGCGGATGAAGCTAGGTGCTACGCGCGCCACCACTGCTGCCGTTTCGGCCGTTTCGCGCCAAATGGTGGCGTCCGAACCCGTCACGCACAAAGCGCGCGTGGTGGGAATGCCCAGTCCGTGCATGGCTTCACTGCATAAAAACTCGCGAATGGCGCTGCGCAGCACGGCGCGTCCGTCGCCCCGGCGCGAAAAAGGCGTAGGGCCAGCGCCCTTGAGTTGAATCTCCTGGCCCGCCAATTCGCCGAGCAAACAGGCACGCCCGTCGCCTAATTGGCCGGCCCAAACGCCAAATTGGTGGCCGCTATACACCCCGGCATGCATGGCGCTGCCTTTGAGAACCAGGTTGCCAGTCATAGCCTGTAGCGCTGAATCGGTGGCAGCCCAGCCGGGGGGCAGGCCCAGCGATTGGGCCAGGGCCGCGCTGTGGCCGACCCAATAAGGCTCGGGCAAGGGCGCGGGGGCGACAGGTGCCACAAAATCCGGCCCTAGATTGGCATAGCGCTGCTGCCATGGCAGCGATGCCAGCGCCGGGTCGGCGGAAAAGGCGGGGGCCGGTGCCCAGGGGTGGGTTGAGTCGGTCATTCCCGTATTTTCCGCGAAAGTCGCGCGTGGTTCTTGGCGCGGGACTTTCCCGCCCCCGAGCGCGGTGCAGTTAATATGCGAGCCCGCTCTCGTTGGGGCGTATTTTTTTGGAGAGATGTTGATGCTCGGATTGATGCAAAGCCAGCAATTGCTGATTTCTTCCCTGATTGATTTTGCCGAGCGGCACCATGGCGAAGGCGAGATAGTCTCGCGCCGCGTAGAAGGGGACATCCACCGCTGCAGCTACAAAGACATCGCGCGGCGCTCTCGCCAAGTGGCCAATGCCCTGGACGGTATGCAACTGGCCTTTGGCGACCGCGTCGCCACCTTGGCTTGGAATGGCTACCGCCATTTGGAGCTTTATTTTGGTGTCAGCGGCTCGGGGCGGGTACTGCACACGCTCAATCCGCGTTTGCATCCGGACCAGATCGTGTGGATTGCCAACCATTCCGAAGACCAGGTTTTGTGCTTTGACATGAGCTTCCTGCCCATTGTCAAAGCGGTGCATGCGCGTTGCACCACGATCAAACATTTCATCGCTTTATGCGACGCGACCAACCTACCTGCGGACAGCGGCATTCCCGGCCTGCAAAGCTACGAAGCCTGGATGGGCAATCAAGCGGCCCAATATGCCTGGCCTGAGTTTGACGAAAACAGCGCCTCAAGCATGTGCTACACCAGCGGCACTACGGGCAATCCCAAGGCTGCGCTCTACAGCCACCGCTCAACCATCCTGCACGCCTGGGCCGGCGCCATGCCCGACGCCTTGAACATGAGCGCGCGCGACAGCGTGCTGCCGGTGGTGCCTATGTTCCACGTCAATGCCTGGGGCCTGCCTTATTCGGCGGCCATGACCGGTGCCAAGATGGTCTTCCCTGGTCCGGCCATGGACGGAAAGTCGATCTTCGATTTGATCGAATCGGAAAAAGTGACTTTCGCTGCCGGCGTGCCCACGGTGTGGCAAATGATGCTGGGCCATATGCAGCAGGGCGGCTTGCGTTTTTCTACGCTCAAGCGCACGGTGATCGGCGGCTCGGCCTGTCCGCCGGCGATGATCTCTGCATTCAATGACGACTACGGCGTGGAGGTGTTGCACGCCTGGGGCATGACCGAGATGTCTCCATTGGGAACCGTATGCACCCTTAAAAACAAACACCTGAGCTTGGATGCTAGCCAGAAAATGGCGGTGCGTATCAAACAAGGGCGCGGCATTTATGGCGTAGATATGAAAATTATCGATGAGAAAGGCGAGGAATTGCCCTGGGATGGCAAGGCTTACGGTGATTTGCTGGTCAAAGGCCCTTGGGTTATCCGCGAATACTTCAAGGGCGAGGGTGGCTCCCCGCTGGTCAAGGGTTGGTTCCCCACCGGGGACGTGGCCACTATTGATGCCGACGGTTACCTACAAATTACCGACCGTAGCAAGGATGTGATCAAGTCCGGCGGCGAGTGGATCAGCTCGATCGACGTAGAAAACATCGCCATGGCGCATCCGGCAGTGGCTATGGCCGCCTGTATTGGCATGAAGCACCCCAAATGGGACGAGCGCCCAGTGGTAGTGGTGGTGAAAAAGCCGGGTGCCGATCTTGCGCGGGAAGAGTTGCTTGCCTTTTTCGAAGGCAAAACTGCCAAGTGGCAAATCCCAGATGACGTTATTTTTATCGACGCCATTCCGCTGGGGGCGACGGGCAAGATGCAAAAAGTCAAATTGCGCGAGACCTTGAAGGATTACCATTTGCCAACGGCCTAAGGCCTGGGCCAGTCGCTGGTGCGCGACGCGGGCGGTTTATCTTGCGGTTTACCCAGGCGATGTCGCAGCTTGGAGTACCACGGCGCCTTTGCGCTGGGTGTTTATCACTTTGGCGACTAATCTAGGGTTAAACCCTTGGGGTGTGCAGGGTGGAAGTCTTGTAACCTTCGCCACTTAGATTTCTTAGGAGAACGTGTAGTGTCTATCCAATTCAAACTCATGACGGCGGCAGTTGCCCTGGTTTGCGCAAGCGGCGCCATGGCGCAAAAAGGGGAGGTCGTCAAAATGGTGCGCATTGATGCGCAGTCTGGCCTGCTGGGCCCCGTAGGCGTGAACCAGCTCAAAAGCTACCAATTTTTTGCCGAAAAATTCAGCGCTAAAGGCAATCCGGCTGGGGTCACGTTCGAAGTGACCGGTATTGATAACAAACTCAGCCCCGCAGAAAGCCTGAACGCACTCAAATCCGCCATCGACCAGGGCGTGCGTTACATCATCCAGGGCAATGGCTCCTCGGTCGCATTGGCGCTGTCCGATGCGGTGACCAAACACAATGAACGCAACCCTGGCAAAGAAGTGATTTACCTCAACGACGCTGCGGTGGACCCAGATCTGACCAATAGCAAGTGCAGCTACTGGCATTTCCGCTTCGACGCGGACACCTCGATGAAGATGGAAGCCATGTCCAGTTTTATGGTGGATAAAAAGGACATCAAAAAGGTCTATATCCTGGGCCAGAACTACTCCCATGGCGTGCAGGTGGCTAAGTACGCCAAGGAGACCCTGGGCCGTAAGCGCCCGGACATCCAAATCGTGGGCGAAGACCTGCACCCCTTGGCCCAGGTGCGCGACTTCGCGCCCTATATCGCCAAGATCAAGGCCTCGGGCGCGGACACGGTGATTACCGGTAACTGGGGCTCAGACTTGTCGCTGCTGGTCAAGGCGGCAATGGAAGGTGGCTTTACGGGTAATTTCTATACCTATTACGCGGGCGTCACCGGCACGCCAACGGCCTTGGGCACCAATGGCGCGGGCAAGGTCTATCAAATCGCTTACAGCCACTACAACATGGGTGGCCAGATGGACAAATGGATGAGCGAATTCAAGACCAAGTACAACGACGATTTCTATACCGGCTCGGTGATCCGCGTCTACCAAATGCTGGGTGCGGCCATGGCCAAGGCCAAGTCGACCGACCCGGTCAAAGTTGCTGCTGCCTTGGAGGGTCTGCGTGTCGATAGCTTCAACGGCGAAGTGGAAATGCGCAGGCTAGACCACCAGCTGCAGCAGCCGCTGTACATGACGGTATGGCAGAAGGCGGACAAAAAATACCCTTATAGCCCGGAGAACACCGGTATGACCTTGGTGCCTCTCAAAGAGTACCCCAACTACGTTTCCAGTACGCCGACCAGCTGCCAGATGAAGCGGCCCGCTTAAGCCGCAATGTGACATACCGGTTAAGCGAAACGCGTTCTGTACCAGGGCGCCTCGCTTAGCCTTGAAAGCCTGCGGGTTGCCATGGAATTTTTTCTTATTTCAAGCTTGAACGGCCTGAGCTACGGCTTGTTGCTGTTTATGCTCAGTTCGGGTCTGACCCTGATTTTCAGCATGATGGGTGTGCTGAACTTTGCGCACGCCAGTTTTTATATGCTGGGGGCCTATATCGGCTACAGCCTTGCGCAACTGCTGGGGTTTTGGCCGGCGATGGTGCTTGCGCCTTTGCTGGTCGGTGCCTTGGGGGCCCTGTTCGAGCGCTGTTGTCTGCGCCGCGTACACAAATTCGGCCATGTGCCTGAGCTCTTGATTACCTTTGGCCTGACTTATGTGGTGCTGGAAGTGGTGCAACTGGTCTGGGGCCGCATAGCGGTGGACTTTGCGCCACCCGCACTGTTGCAAGGCCCGGCATTTACGCTGGTGAACCATTCGGTGGCAGGCCTCAGTGTGCATTGGGGTGCGGTGGCGCCCGAGCTATGTAACTCCGCCGACGCCGCGCTGCGCTTGGTGTGCTCGCCCTTCCCGGCGACGCGTGGGTTCATGATGCTGGTGGCTATCACCATGCTGGCGTCCATCTGGTTGTTGCTGACGCGCACCCGTGTCGGCTTGGTCATTCAAGCGGCCTTGACCCATCCTGATGCGGTGGAGTCCTTGGGGCATAACGTGCCACGCGTGTTCATGCTGGTGTTCGGCGCCGGCGCGGCTTTGGCCGGCTTGGCGGGTGTGATCGGCGGCAGCACTTTCCTCACAGAGCCGGCCATGGCCGCAACCGTGGGCTCGATTGTGTTTGTGGTGGTGGTGGTGGGTGGTCTGGGCTCTTTGTCCGGTGCGTTTATTGCATCGCTCTTGATCGGCATCGTTCAAACCTTTGCCGTATCGCTGGATTACTCGGTGGGCAGCGTGCTGGCCTCTATCGGTATGGCGCTGACGCCGTCATGGCAGGCCACCACCCTGGCGCGACTGACGATTGCCCAAGTGGCGCCGATATTGCCGTATGTGATGCTGGTGTTGATTTTGATTTTCCGCCCGCGCGGTCTGTTGGGGAGCCGCGAAGGATGAGCGCCGCAAGCTATACCGGCGGGCGCTGGGGCTCGATGTACTTGTGGTTGGCCTTTGCCTTGCTGATGCTGGTCATACCCCGTGTCTTTGACAGCGGCTTGTCCATCACCATGCTGTCGCAAATGGGCATCGCCATCATTGCCTGTTTGTCCTACAACATGCTGCTGGGGCAGGGTGGCATGCTCAGCTTCGGCCATGCGGTGTACACCGGCCTGGGCGCGTTTGTTGCCATCCATGCGCTCAACGCCTGGTGCGCCGCCAGCCCGGCGCTGCCGGTGTCGCTGGTGCCCTTAGTGGGCGGAGTCGCGGGCATGGGTTTTGCGGTGCTGTTCGGCTATGTGACCACGCGCAAATCCGGCACGACCTTTGCCATGATTACCCTGGGCCTGGCCGAACTGGTGTTCGCCATGTCCCTGATGGTGCCGGAGTTTTTCGGCGGGGAGGGCGGGGTGTCGGGCAACCGGGTGGTGGGCGCGCCTGTGCTGGGCATTAGCTACGGGCCGGCCGAGCAGGTGTATTACCTGATCGCCTTGTACACCTTGGTTTGCGTGGTCTTGATGTACGCCTTCACGCAAACCCCCTTGGGTCGCCTGCTTAACGCGGTGCGCGACAACCCGGAGCGGGTGGAATTTATCGGTTACAACCCCCAGCGCATCCGCTACACCGCCTTCATCATTGCCGGATTTTTCGCCGGTATATCGGGCGGCCTGGGGGCTTTGAATTTTGAAATTGTCAATGCGGAGGTCGTGGGCGCAGCCCGTTCCGGCGCCTACCTCCTGTTTACGTTTTTAGGCGGCGCTACTTTCTTTTTCGGTCCCATCCTGGGCGCGGTGCTGATGGTGCTGGCCTTTGTCATGCTCAGCGAGCTGACCAAGGCCTGGTTGCTCTACCTGGGTGCGGTGTTTATGCTGATGGTGATGTATGCCCCGGGCGGGCTGGCCAGTCTGATCATGCTCAATCTGCGCGTGGCCCGCCAAGGCAAAGTACGTTTGTTGCTGCCGGTCTATGGTCTGCTGGGCGCAAGCAGTGTGGTGTGTGGTCTGGGTTTTTCTGCATTGGTGGAAATGGTGTACCACCGTCAACTCGATGCCGCAATGGGCCCAGTGCTCCGTTTCTTAGGCATGGCTTTGGACACGTCCTCTGCCGTGCATTGGTCTGGCTTGCTGGTCTATCTGGCCCTTGGCGTGTTGGGGTTTGAATGGTCGCGCCGCCGCTTCGCGCTGCGATGGGATGCGGTGCACCAAAGCATGGAGGACGAGCGCTTGCGCGCCGCCATGACACCATGACAGCGCCTAGCTTGGTGCCGGCGTTGGAACTGCGCGATGTGCGCAAAAGCTTTGGCAATACGGCGATTATTCGTGGCACCGATCTGGTGGTGCAATCGGGTGAGCGGGTTGCCATCATCGGGCCCAACGGGGCGGGTAAGTCCACACTGTTCAACCTGATTAGCGGGCGTATGCCTCTAAGCGGCGGCGATATTTTGTTGCATGGAAAGTCGATCCAAGGCAAAAAACCTTTTGAGATCAACCGCCTGGGCCTGTCGCGCAGCTTTCAGATTACCAATATTTTTCCTAAATTGAGCGTGTTTGAAAACCTGCGTTGCAGCGTGCTCTGGAGCTTGGGCTATGGCTATAGTTTCTGGCGTTTTCTGGCCGATATGCACGACGCCAACGCTGCCGCCTTGGCCTTGATGGAGCGCATCGGACTGGCCCGCAAGCGCGATACCTTGGCCATGGACTTGACCTATGCCGAGCAGCGTGCCCTCGAAGTAGGCATCACCATAGGTGGCGGTGCTGATGTAATTTTGCTGGACGAGCCTACGGCCGGAATGAGCGCTAGCGAAACCAGCCATTTCGTGGGGCTGATCCGCGAGGCGACCCAGGGCAAGACATTGCTTACCGTGGAGCACGACATGGGCGTTGTTTTTGGTCTTGCCGACAAAAGTGCCGTCCTGGTTTATGGCGAAGTCATTGCATTTGACGCGCCCCAAGCCGTGCGCGCCGACCCCCGCGTGCAAGAGGCTTATCTGGGCTCCCCAGTGGCCGATGCCCAGGCCGACGCAGTGTCGCAGGGAGCTTGACGATGTTGCGCGTACAAGGCCTGAACGCTTTTTATGGCAAAAGCCATGTGCTGCACGGTGTGGATTTTCAAGTGGGCGATGGCGAAATTTTGGCGCTGCTAGGGCGTAACGGCTCGGGCCGCTCCACCACCGCCAAAGCCATTATGGGTCTGGTCGATGCCCAGGGCTCGGTGCAGTGGAATGGCCAAGAGGTGCTGGGCAAGAAGCCTTACCAAATTGCCCAGTTAGGCCTTGGCTACGTACCCGAGAACCGCGATATCTTTCCGCGTCTGACGGTACACCAAAACCTGATGCTGGGTGAGAAATCAGGCGCTAAAAATCCGCGCTGGCGCTTTGAGGACATGTACACCTTGTTCCCGCGCCTGCGTGAACGGGCGCAGGTGGAGGCGGGTTTGTTGTCCGGCGGTGAGCAGCAGATGTTGACCTTGTGTCGCACCTTAATGGGCGACCCGGACCTGGTCATCATCGACGAGCCCACGGAGGGTCTGGCACCCAAGATCGTGGAATTGGTGGCTGGTTTTTTGCAGGCCTTGCGCGCACGAGGTTTGTCGGTGCTGCTCATCGAGCAAAAACTGACGATTGCCATGCAAATTTCCGACAGCTGCCTGGTCATGGGGCACGGCAGCGTGGTGTTTCAGGGCACACCGTCTGCTTTGCAATCCAATGCAGCGGTGCGTAAAGAGTGGTTGGAGGTGTGACCCAGTGCTTGTCCCAGTTGGGACAAAAAACCTTCGCCCCAGACGCAAAAAGCCCTACAATTTACAAAAAAGAACGACCGTTCTATTTTGCTTCCCCGTCTCCCCGTCTTCCCATTGCCGCATCTCTAGAAGGAAAGCCAGCATGACAGCGCATTACCAGGTTCAGGGCGATATCGCCCTTATCACGCTCGACAACCCACCGGTCAACGGCCTGGGGCACGCCACCCGGGTCGGCATTGCCGACGGTATGGCTAAGGCACTGGCCGATTCGGCCGTCCAAGCCATCGTCATCACGGGCGCGGGCAAAGCCTTCTCCGGCGGCGCCGACATCCGTGAATTCGGCTCTGCCAAGGCCATGATGGAGCCCAACCTCAACAGTGTCATTCTGTTGCTGGAAAAATCCACCAAACCGGTCATTGCTGCCATTCATTCGGTGGCCATGGGTGGAGGCCTAGAACTAGCCCTGGGTTGCCATTACCGTATCGCAGCGCCAGGCGCCAGCATCGCGCTGCCGGAAGTCAAGTTAGGTCTGCTGCCCGGTGCCGGTGGCACGCAGCGGCTACCTCGTGTGCTCGGCGTCGAAGCCGGACTGAACATGGTGGTCTCGGGCGAAGCCATCAAGAGCGAAATGCTGGCGATGCTTCCCGGACAAAAACTGTTCGACAAGCTGTCCAAGTCGGCCGAAAGCCTGGCCGAAGAGGCTTTGGTATTCGCCCGTTCGGTGGCGACTACCCGCCCGCTGCCCTTGGTGCGTGACTTGCCTTGCAAGCACCCCTTAGATGATGCCTATTTCCAGTTCGCCCGCAACATGGTGGGCGCCATGTCGAAGAACTACCCCGCGCCGCTCAAGTGCATCGAGGCGGTGGAAGCCGCGGCAACCAAGAAATTTGAAGAAGGCATGGCCACCGAGCGTCAGATTTTCATCAACCTGATGATGACATCTGAGAGCCGGGCCCTGCGACATTTGTTCCTGGGCGAGCGCGCAGCCTCCAAGATTCCAGATATCGACGCCAGCGTCCAAGCGCGCGAAATCAAAAGTGTGGCCATCATCGGCGCGGGCACCATGGGTGGCGGCATTGCCATGAACTTCATGAACGCCGGTATCAGCGTCAAGATGCTGGAAATGAAACAAGAAGCGCTAGACAAGGGCTTAGCCACGATTCGGGGTAACTACGAAGCCCAGGTGAAAAAAGGCAAGCTCAAGCAGGACAAATACGAGCAGCGCATGGCGCTTTTGTCCACGACCCTGAGTTACGACGAGCTCAGTGGCACCGACATGGCGATTGAGGCCGTGTTCGAAGAAATCGGCGTCAAAGAAAAAGTGTTTAAAGAACTGGACCGCGTCATGAAGCCCGGCGCCATCCTGGCTTCCAACACCTCCACGCTGGACGTCAACCAAATCGCCGCCTTCACCCAGCGCCCGCAAGACGTGGTGGGCCTGCATTTCTTCAGCCCGGCCAATGTGATGAAGTTGCTCGAAGTGGTGCGCGGTGCCAAGACGGCCAAAGACGTGATGGCCACCTCCATGGCCGTAGCCAAAAAGATCCGCAAAACCGCGGTGGTCTCCGGAGTGTGCGACGGCTTTATCGGCAACCGCATGATCGAGCAATATGGCCGCCAGGGCGGCTTTTTGCTGGATGAAGGCTGCACACCGCAACAAGTGGACAAAGCCATGGAGAAATTTGGCATGGCCATGGGCCCCTTCCGTATGGGCGATCTGGCGGGTAACGACATCGGCTGGGCCATCCGCAAGCGCCGCTCTGTGGAGCGCGCCACTATGAAGTACAGCAAGACCGCGGACCTGTTGTGCGAAAAAGGCCGCTTTGGCCAAAAAACCGGTGCCGGTTGGTACGACTACCAACCCGGCAAGCGCGATGCGATTCCGAACGCCGAAGTGGTCAAAATGATCGAAGACTACCGCGCTGCCCATGGCATCACCCCACGCAAAATCAGCGATGAAGAAATCGTGCAACGCCTGGTCTTCGCCCTGGTCAACGAAGCAGCCCATATTTTGGAAGAGGGTATTGCCAACAAGGCCAGCGATATCGACATCGCCTATATCTTTGGCTATGGTTTCCCTCCCTACCGCGGTGGGCCCATGCTCTACGCTGACGAAGTGGGCCTGTTCAACGTCGTGCAAGCCATGCACCGTTTTGCCCAAAACCCCTTGGACGATGCCAATTTCTGGAAGCCCGCGCCCCTGTTGGCACGCCTGGCCGCCGAAGGTAAGACATTTAATTAAGGAACCGCCATGACTTCAGCAGTAATTGTTTCTACCGCCCGCACCCCCCTGACCAAAAGCTGGAAAGGTGCTTTCAATATGACCCATGGTGCCACCATGGGCGGCCATGTGGTCGAACACGCGATCCAGCGAGCCGGGATCCAAGCCGGTGAGGTCGATGACGTCATCATGGGCTGCGGCACGCCCGAAGGCGCTACCGGTGCCAATATCGCACGCCAGATTGCACTGCGCGCCGGCTGCCCGGTCAGCGTTTCGGGTATGACGATTAACCGTTTTTGTTCGTCAGGCCTGCAAACCATTGCCACTGCGGCGCAGCGTATTTTGGCGAACGAAGGCGATATTTACGTGGCCGGTGGCCTGGAAGCCATCTCCTGCACCGCCCAGGAAATGAACAAGCACATGCTGGCCGATCCTTGGCTGCAGAAAAACAAGCCCGAGGTCTATTGGGCCATGTTGCAAACCGCCGAGCAAGTGGCCAAGCGCTATAACATCAGCCGCGAAGCTATGGACCAGTACGGTGCGGCCAGCCAGCAAAAAGCCTCTGCGGCTTTGGAAAAAGGCCTGTTCAAAGACGAGATCGCTCCGATCAAAGTCACCATGGGTGTGGCTGACAAAGTCATGGGCATGATGACCAAGCAAGTGACGGTGAGTGATGACGAAGGCATTCGTGCCGGCACCACCTACGAAGGCATTAAAGATCTGCGTTCAGCGCTGCCAGGCGGCATGGTGTCGGCAGGTAATGCCAGTCAGTTGTCTGATGGCGCGGGTGCAGTGGTCGTGATGCACGAAAAAATCGCCGAACAAAAAGGCCTCAAGCCTCTGGGCCGTTTCTTGGGTTTTGCGGTAGCCGGTTGCGAACCGGATGAAATGGGCATCGGCCCGGTGTACGCGGTGCCTAAAGTGCTCAAGCGCCTGGGCCTGACGGTTGCCGATATCGACTTGTGGGAACTGAACGAAGCCTTCGCGGTGCAAGTGCTGTACTGCCGCGACAAGCTGGGCATACCGGCAGACAAGCTCAACGTCAATGGCGGAGCGATTGCAGTAGGTCACCCCTTTGGCATGAGCGGACAGCGTTTGACGGGCCATGCCTTGATTGAAGGCAAGCGCCGTGGCGCTAAGCGCGTTTGCGTGACCATGTGTATTGGTGGCGGCATGGGCGCGGCAGGTATTTTCGAAGTCTTGTAAAGGACGCTTGCTATGAAGCTGCGCGCAACCATCGATTTTTTACTGCACGATTGGTTGCGCACCGAGCAGCTCAATAGCCGTGTGCGCTTTGCGGATCATTCGCGGGAAACTTTTGACGCGGTGTTCGATACCTGCGAGCGTATTGCCCGCGAGAAATATGCGCCGTTTAACCGCCTGGTGGACATAGAGGAGCCGCGTTTTGATGGTGAGCGCGTCATCTTGCCGCAGGCTAGCAAAGACGCTGCCGATGCTTACGCAGCATCGGGCATGCTCAGCGCAGCACAGGACTATGACATTGGCGGTATGCAACTGCCCTACAGCGTCGAGGCAGCAGCTAATGCGTTTTTTGCCTGCGCTTCGGTAGGCATTGGTACCAGCATGCTCACCACGGGCAATGCCAATTTGCTGATGGTGCACGGCACCGAAATGCAGAAAAAGGTATTCGCCCTGCAAGCGTTCTCCGGCCGTTTTTCCGGCACCATGTGCTTGAGCGAACCGCAAGCGGGCTCCAGTCTGTCCGACATACTGACCCGTGCAGTGCCTGATGGCGATGACCATCAAACTGACCCCTTAGGCCCGCGTTATCGCCTCAAGGGCAACAAGATGTGGATCTCCAGCGGTGAGCATGAGATCAGCGAAAACATCATCCATCTGGTGCTCGCCAAAATCCCCGATGCCCAGGGCAAACTGGTGCCCGGCACGCGTGGGATCTCGCTCTTCATTGTGCCCAAAAAATTGGTCGATGCCCAAGGTGAATTGACTGGGGTGCGCAACGACGTGGCCCTGGCCGGTCTCAACCACAAGCTGGGCTGGCGCGGCACCACCAATACCTTGCTCAATTTCGGCGAGGGCAAATTCCCGGTCGGCAGCAGCGCCGGACTCGATGGCAAGGGCGCTGGCGCGGTCGCTTACTTGGTGGGCCAGCCCGGCGACGGTTTGCGTTGCATGTTCCACATGATGAACGAAGCGCGCATCGGTGTCGGCATTGCGGCCACCATGCTGGGTCTTGCCGGCTATTACGCGGCGCTGGACTATGCGAAAAACAGGCCCCAGGGACGGCCCATGGGTGCCGGTGGTAAGGACGCTAAGCAGCCGCAGGTACGCATCATCGAGCACACCGACATCAAACGTATGTTGCTGGCCCAGAAGGCCTATGGCGAGGGCGCATTGGCGCTGGCCTTGTATTGCGCCCGCCTGGTTGATGAGCAGCATACGGCTGAACCGGCTGCTGCGGACGACGCGCGGCTGCTGCTGGAAGTGCTGACGCCCATCGCCAAGAGCTGGCCTAGCGAATGGTGCCTGGAAGCCAATTCGTTGGCGATTCAGGTGCACGGCGGCTATGGCTATACGCGGGATTTTCCGGTAGAGCAATATTGGCGCGATAACCGCCTGAACATGATCCACGAAGGCACACACGGCATCCAGGCACTAGACCTGCTGGGCCGCAAAGTGTTGATGGAAAACGGCAAAGGCATGCAATTGCTGGCCGCGCGCATGCAGGCCACGATGGCCCGCGCAGATAAGCATGTGGCGCTTGGCGCCCATGCGGCAGCGCTCGGACAGGCGCTGGCGCAGGTAGGTGCGGCTACGCGCGCCGCTTGGTCCACTGGTGTGCCCGGCGAGGCGCTGGCCAACGCCGTGCCCTATATGCAGGCCTTTGGTCACACGGTGCTGGCCTGGATCTGGCTGGATGTCGCCTGTGCCGCGCTGGAGGCCGACCCGCCAGCACAGAGCGCAGCGACCCAAGGGCGCTTGGGAGCCGCCCAATTCTTCTTTCACTACGAGCTGCCCAAAATCGGAGCCTGGTTGTCTGTGGTTCAATCCAGGGATATGACCTGTGCGACATTTCCCGAGGAGGCTTTCTGATGGCATTTTTAAAGAAATACAACGGCACAACCGATGTGCGGCTGCTGCGCTTGGAGCGCCTGATCTGGATACTGATTTACGGCGGTTTGCTCTCCACGGTGCTCTCCGGCTTTGCCCGCGATGCCGGTGCCCAGGGTCATGTCGCGCTGATGGCCTGCGGCTTGTTTGCTGTAGCGGCAGGCGTGGTACTGATTTTGGTGCGTTCGCGTCTACGCGAAGACGACCGCAAAGCCTGAATTTCCAGCCTTTAGCGCGTCAGCCTATCGCTGGCGTGACACAGCGGACCTAGCGGCAGGGCGACAATTTAGGCAGCGCCGCTGTGGCTGCCGCCTTCAACTCTTCAATCGGAACACGCTATGACACGTACTATTCAACAATTGTTCGACCTGACTGGGAAAACTGCGCTGGTGACCGGCGGTTCGCGTGGCCTGGGCCTG
>CAMBFO010000020.1 GCA_945865675.1 Comamonas sp. lk | reverse complement strand
AAGCGGCAGCCATCCAAGAGAAACAAAACGGCCCGAGGAAAACACGCATCTTTATGGTAGTGGACGCGCTGGACTGCGACGTGATGGGGGACGAGCCGATCTGGGTCGATGGCAACGTGGTAGGCTGGGTTACCTCAGGCGGCTATGGTCACTATGTAAACCAATCGCTGGCGCAAGGCTACATCCCCACCGAATGCTTCAACCCGGATATGAAGTTAGAGATTGAAATCCTGGGCGAACGCCGCGCGGCCCGTCTGCAAATGGACCCGCCATTTGACCCCGAAGCCAAACGCATGCGCATGTAAGGAGCTCGCTCGATGACGCACTACTCGGCCTGGTCGCTGCTGCGCAACGCCTTTGGGGGCCATAAACACTGGGACCGCGCATGGCGCGACCCCGAGCCGCGCAAAAGCTACGACGTCATCATCATCGGTGGCGGTGGCCATGGTTTGGCTACGGCCTATTACCTGGCCAAAAACCACGGCATCAAAAACATTGCGGTGCTAGAAAAAGGCTACATCGGTTCGGGTAATGCAGGGCGCAACACCACCATCGTGCGATCCAATTACATGATGCAGGACAACACCGCGTTTTACGAGCATTCCATGTCTTTATGGCGCGGCATGTCGCAAGAGCTGAACTACAACGTGATGTTCTCGCCGCGCGGTTATTTGTACGTCACCATGTCCCCCAGCGGGCATGACGCGCAGATCCGCCGGGCCAACATCATGCGCCTGAACGGCATCCGCGCCGATATCCTCACACGCGAAGATGTGATGAATGAAGCGCCTTATCTTGACTTTTCAGACGAGGCGCGCTTCCCGATCTACGGCGCTATGCTGCAACCGGACGCCGGGACAGCGCGCCATGACGCGGTGGTGTGGGGCTATGCACGCGCTGCCAATGCGCTGGGCGTGGATATCATCCAAAACTGCGAAGTGCGCGACTTTGAATGGTCGGGCGAGCGCATCACGGGCGTACACACCTCGCGCGGCACCATCAGCGCGGGCAAGGTGGGTATGGCAGTGGCGGGCAACACCTCGCCGCTAGCGCAAAAAGCCGGGCTGCAATTGCCTATCGACAGCCATGTGCTGCAAGCCTATGTCACCGAGTCCATCAAGCCCATCGTCAACCACGTGGTGGTGTGGTCGGCTTCGTATTTTTATTTCTCGCAGTCGGACAAAGGCGGCCTGGTGTTTGGCGGCCATATTGACCGCTACAACTCCTATGCGCAGCGCGGCAACTTGGCCAATGTCAGCGAAGTCACGCAAGCCCTGGTCAGTGCCATGCCCAGCGCGGCGCGGCTGCGCGTGCTGCGCCACTGGGGCGGCATCATGGACATGACGCCTGACGGCAGCCCCATCATCACCAAAACCCAGGTCGATGGGCTCTACCTCAATACCGGTTGGTGTTATGGCGGCTTCAAGGCGACTCCGGCCTCGGGCTGGTGTTTTGCGCACACGATTGCCAACGACGCCCCCCACGCCTACAACGCCGGCTTCACGCTGGACCGCTTTGCCCAGGGCCGCTACATCGACGAAGCGGGCACCGGGCCCTACAACCATTTGCAATAGAACGGGCCGACCTACCATGCTACGCATCGCCTGCCCCTACTGCGGCACCCGCGACCACGAAGAGTTCAGCTACTTCGGGGATGCCACCCAAGCCTACCCGGATTTGGGCGTGCAACACCATGAGGCCTGGGTACACACGGTTTACACCCGCCCCAACCCGCGCGGCATCCACAGTGAGTTTTGGCAGCACACGCTGGGCTGCCGTCGCTGGCTGGTGGTCAAGCGCCATACGGTGACGCACGACATCGAATCGGTCGTTCCCGCCGCGCAAAGGAGCGTGGCATGACCAAACCGCAAACAGCCCAAGGCGGCAAGCAGCGCCTGCCCAGCGGTGGCCGCATAGACCGCAGCCAAGCGCTGACCTTCACCCTGGATGGCTCACCCTACCAAGGCTTTGCCGGTGACACCCTGGCCTCTACCCTGCTGGCGCACAACGTGCATTTGGTCGGCCGGTCTTTTAAATACCACCGGCCTCGTGGCATTTTGGGCTCGGGCGTAGAAGAGCCTAATGCCTTGTTCACCCTGGGCGACGGCGGCACGCGCGAGCCCAATATCGCCGCCACCACCACCGAGTTGGAGCAAGGCCTGCGCGCCCGCACGCAAAACGCCTGGCCCTCGGTCAGCCTGGATTTCATGGCCATCAACTCCTTGCTTTCGCCGGTGTTTGTGGCTGGGTTTTATTACAAAACATTTATGGGCCCGACGCGCAAGGCCTGGATGTTTTACGAGCACTTCATCCGCAAAGCCGCAGGCCTGGGCGCATCGGTGGCAGACTTTGATATCCACCGCTACGACTACCACAACGACTTTGTCGATGTGCTGGTGATCGGCTCGGGGGCCGCCGGTTTGGCCGCTGCGCTGCAGGCGGCACGCGCCGGTGCCGATGTAATGCTGGTCGAGCAAGACTTTGAACTCGGCGGGGCCTTGCTCAACTGCCCCAGCAGTAGCGCCCAAGCGCAGTGGCTGGCGCACATGCTGCAAGAAATGAAGACGACGGGCCGGGTACGCCTGGTGACCCGCAGCACTGCTTTTGGTATTTACGACGGCAATACCTTGGGCGTGATCGAGCGCAGCGCGCCCGGCGTGGCGGACGCCGCCCACGGTCTGCCGCGCCAGCGTATGCGCACCGTGCGTGCCAACGCCATCGTCATGGCCTGCGGCGCGATTGAACGTCCTTTGGTCTTTGGCGGCAATGACAAACCGGCGGTCATGCTCAGCAGCGCGGTAGGCGCTTATGTCAACCGCTATGCAGTGGCACCGGGCCGGCGCGCGCTGTTTTGCGTGAACAACGATGCCGCCTATGCCGACGCTATTTCCCTGGCGCAATCTGGTGCGCAGGTGCAGTTGGTCGATCTGCGGCCCACCACAGCCCCGGCCTTGCTGGGCGCGGCCAATAGTGTGGGCATCACCGTCCACCATGGCAGCGCGGTCACGCAAGTGCGTGGATTTCAGCGTGCGAACACCGCACGCATCGAAGGCTTTGACAGCAACACCGGCCGCATCATGGGCGGCGCCGCGCACCACGAGGTGGACCTGGTCGCCATGTCTGGCGGTTGGACGCCCACGGTACACCTCAGCTCGCATCGCAATGTCAAACCGGTGTACCGCAGCGATATTGCCTGCTTTGTGCCCGGCGCTTTTGACCGCGCGCAATTTGGCGCAGGCAGCATGGTGGGCGAACAAAGCTGGGATGGCGCCATCCGCTCGGGCTGGGCAGCAGGCGCGCAAGCGGCCGGCGTACTCAACCTGCAAAGCGCCGGCGATGCACCCACGCTGCAAGACGGCTTTGGCATGGCCTTTGTGCCGGCCGGGCCGCTGCGCTCAGACTCGTCAGGCGGTAAATCATTTGTGGATTTCCAGCACGATGTCACCGTCGATGATGTGCAACTGGCGCACCGCGAAGGCTATGTGTCGGTGGAACACCTCAAGCGCTACACCACGCTGGGCATGGGTACGGACCAGGGCAAGACCTCCAACCTCAATGGCATGGGCGTCATGGCCACGGCCCGCGGCCTGGATGTGTCCCTGGCCGGCACCACCACTTTCCGCCCACCCTACACCCCGGCTGCGCTGGGCGCGCTGGCCGGGCGCAATGTGCGCGGCCACTTTCAACCTGAACGCCTGACCGCTATGCACGACTGGCATATGGCTAACGGCGGCGTCAAGTTGGAAGCGGGCTACTGGCTGCGCCCGCTGTGGTACCGCACCCACGGCGCCACCTTGTCCGAGGCCTACAAAGCCGAGATGGATTTGGTGCGGGAAAACGTGGGCATTGCCGATACCTCCACCCTGGGCAAAATCGACGTACAAGGCCCGGACGCTGCCGCGTTTTTGGACCGGGTTTATGTCAACGGCTATTCCAAGCTGGCCGTAGGTAAAGCGCGCTATGGCTTTATGTTGCGCGAGGACGGCATCGTCATGGACGACGGCACCACCACGCGTATCAGTGAAACCCAGTTTTTCATGACCACCACCACCGCGCAAGCGGCCAAGGTGATGAGCCATCTGGAATTTTTGCTGCAAGTGGTTTGGCCCGAATTACGTGTCACTGTGGCTTCGGTCACTGACCAGTGGGCGGCCATGAGTATTGCCGGCCCGCGCACGCGCGAGGTTCTGCAAGCGGCCTTCCCGCACCTGGACTTTGCCGACGCCGCCCTGCCCTTTATGGGCCTCTTGGACACCCAAGGCAAAGGCCCGTTGGCCGGCGTCGCGCTGCGCATACTGCGCCTGACTTTTTCGGGCGAACTGGCTTACGAAATTTTTGTGCCCACGCACCACGGCCTGGCGGTGTGGGAGCACCTGATGGAGGCGGGCAAGCCTTGGCAACTGCGGCCCTACGGCCTAGAAGCGCTGGGTTCGCTGCGTATCGAAAAAGGCCATGTCGTGGGCTCGGAGATGGATGGTCGCACCACCTTGGGCGATATGGGCGCGGGCCGCATGGCCAGCCAGACCAAAGATTTTTGGGGCAAGGCGCTCAGCCACAGCCCCCATTTACAAAAGCCGGACCGCCCTAGCCTGGTCGGTTTGGAAGCGGTAGACCCAGCGCAGCCGCCGAGCAATGGCGCTATTTTGTTCTTCGCCGATGACGCGGTACACGGGCACGGGCGCGGCCATATCACTTCCACGACCTTTAGCAAAACCGTGGGCAAGGCCATTGGCCTGGGTCTGCTGCAAGGCGGCACCGCGCATGTGGGTCAGGAAGTGGTCGCCGCGTCCCCCGCCACCGGCCGGCAATACCGGCTGCGCGTGGTCGAGCCCTGCTTTATCGACCCGCAAGGAGTGCGTTACCGTGTCTGATTCCACCACCGCCGCCCCTGCTACCCGCAGCCAGCCTACGCGCAGCGGCCAGCTGCAAGTGCATTTGCGCGTACAAAAACTCTCCAACCTGACGCAAATCAGCACCTGGTCCAGCAATATAGGCGCGCTCAGTAGTGCACTGCACCGTGCCTTGGACTGCGCGCCCCCGCTGCACACCGGCCAATTGGTTTCCTGTGCGCTAGGCACGCTGATGCGCAGCGGCCCGTATGAATTTTTGCTGGTAGGAGACACCGGTCAGCCCCCAAGCGACCGGGTCACTCTGCTGCGCCAGCACATCAGCGCTGACACCGGGGCCGTGCTGGACCTGAGCCACGCCCGCGTGCGCGTGAGCGTGCATGGCGACAAAGCGGTGGAGGCCCTGTCCAAACTCTATGCCCTGGACATGCGGCCCGCTGCGTTTGCCAGCAATAGCTTCGCGCTGACAGGCCACCACCACATCCCCTGCTTGCTGCATCGCCTGGACATACAGCATTTCCATGCTTACTACTTCACCACCTATGCGCGCGGGCAGATCGAGGCCCTGGCCGATGCCGCACTGGAGTTTGGGGTGGATGTGACGCAGGCGGGCTAGAAACCGGACCTACCGGCGTAGTTAACGGCCTGTACCCCTCCAAGGTCACGACAACAAGCATGCAAACGTTCAGCCCATCGACCCGCGCACTGGCGCCGCACCGCTGATGCGCGTGGCACTACTTTTTTTCCTGGTATTTGCCTGCGCCAGCGCGGCGCTGTCTATCGGTGTGAGTGCCATCGCGGCCCATGGGCTGCTACTTACGGCGCAGGACGCGCAAGCGCTGGCCTGGGCGCTGGACTTGCAGCGTTTTCATGCGCTGGCTTTGTTGGCATTGGTGGTAATGGCACGACAAGGCGAGCCCAGTACTTGGACGATGGTGGCCGGTGCCTTGTTTGTTGCGGGCACTCTACTCTTTAGCCTCAATATCGAACTGCGCTTGATGCACGGCATCGACTACTTGCGCCCCCTGGTGCCTTACGGTGGCATGGCCTGGATCGCCGGCTGGGTGGCGCTGGCGATAGTCGGCTGGCGCATACACCAAGGCCACCGCGCCTAAGCTACTGCGTTTGGCGGCATTGCATGCAGGCTTTTTACAGCGACCAGTTTGTGCTGCCCCTGCCCCAGGGGCACCGCTTCCCCATGGCCAAGTACGCCATGCTGCGCGATGCCTTGGTGGCGCATTTACCGGGCATCCAATTGCTGCAAGCGCCACACGCCAGCGATGCCGAACTGCTGCGCGTGCATACGCCGGACTATGTGCGCGGTATCGCCGATGGCACGGTGCCTTCGGCCGTGACGCGCGAGATCGGCTTTCCCTGGAGCGAGGCTATGGCGGAGCGAGCGCGCCGTTCGGTGGGCGCTACCGTAGCCGCTGCGCGCTCGGCCCTGCGCCAAGGCATTGGCGCCAATCTGGCCGGTGGCACGCACCACGCCTATGCAGACAAGGGCGGCGGTTTTTGCGTATTCAATGACGTGGCTGTGGCCGCGCGCACGCTACAGGCCCAGCACGCGCGCGAGGGGCGTGCCCTGCAAGTGGCGGTGATCGACCTGGACGTACACCAGGGCAATGGCACGGCGCGGATTTTTCAGGAGGATGAAAGTGTTTTCACCCTGTCTTTGCACGGCGAGAAAAATTTTCCGTTTCGTAAAGAAGTTGGTGACCTCGATGTCGGCCTGCCTGATGGGACCGGCAACGCGGATTACCTGGCTGCGCTGGATGCCGCGCTGATCGAATTGGACCAACGCTGCAAGCCACAACTGGTGTTTTTTCTGGCCGGGGCCGACCCGCATGAAGACGACCGGCTCGGGCGGCTCAAGCTGACTTTCGATGGCATGCAGGCGCGCGACCAGCGCGTGTTCGATTGGTGCCTGAAAAGGCGTATCCCTTTGGCGCTGCTCATGGCAGGGGGCTATGGCTCACCCATTGAAGCGACGCTGCAGGTGCAGCTCAATACCTACCGCTTGGCTTATGCGCATTGGCAGCGCTGGCAGATGAGCAGCCCGATGACGCAAAACTAAGGGCAGCCGGACGTTTGTTTCTTTCAGGGGGCATGGGGTGCTGGAAACAAGTCGTCTATGCGGCCGCTCTGGTGATACACCCAGAGGCCCACGTATTCATGGACGGCCGATTCGATATTGCCCAGTGCCGTACCCGCAGTGCGTGGCACATACCACTGCCGGTTTTTGCCGGTGGACTTGAAGGCTACCGGGTAGGCGATCACATCAAAGCCAGCTTTGCGAAACAGGCCCACCGAGCGTGGCATGTGCGCGGCGGAGGTGACCAGCAACCATTTTTCACCTGGCTTGGGGTGTACCAGGTCGCGGGTAAAAATGGCATTTTCATAGGTGTTGCGCGAGGCCTCTTCGTACAGCACCTGCCCACGATCGATGGCAGCGTCACGCCAGAAGGGGCGCACTTTGTCACTTTCCTTAAATGGGCCGGGGTTCAAGGAGCCGCTGCCGCCGGTCAAGACCAGGCGGGCATGAGGGTAGCGCCGCAAAAGGCTGATCGGGGCCAGCACGCGCTCGGCATCTTCGTTGAAGCTGAGATGGCCCTGCCCCGCGCTCACCACCTCGTCCACCGCGCCGCCTAAAACAATAATGCCATCGACTTGGTCCGGGAGTTTTGTCGGTGCGGGAAAGCGAGTTTCTAGAGGAACGAGTAATTCATTACCGACGGGAAAAACCAACAGAGACAACAAAATGCCCAACAATAGCTGGATTACCCGCAAGGACCCCTTGCGCTGGCCACTTTGAGGCCAGAAAGTCAGCGCAAAACCCAGTCCCACCAGCATATGCACTGGCGATACCAGAAAGCCGGCAATTTTGGAAATTTCAAAAAACATCATTGACTCCCTGACTTATTCTTGCGAAAAACACCCGTGTAAACTCCCCCGCAAGCTATATTTCCTTGCAAAAATCGGCGAAATCCCATGAAAAACTCAATCGCAGCCACGTTTTTAGGCCTGCTTGCGGCGCAATCGAGTTTCGCGATAGATAACGAAACCCTGAAAACCACGGTAGTGGCCGCTGGCATTTTGACCAACTCTTTCGCTATTTTTAATAGAAACACGTTTGAGTGTAAAGATACTTACAAATTCGGTTACCAGGCTGCAAAAGATGAGGAGCTTTCCTCGCATTCCCTGAATTTCTCACCCATGGAGTGCAAACTGGACGGGGCGTCCTTGCTGCCCAAGTCCGTGACTTTTGAAGTGCTGCCCACGGTTTTAGGCTCGGTATGGAACGCGGATTTTGGGCCTTATGGCAAACAGGCGTTTTCGCTGGCCCTGATTCCCATGGGGCGCTACGGCTTGCAAGTGGGCTCGGCGATGGTAGATTTCAGCGTTGGCCTGGGGCCCACACTAGTGAGCGAAACCGATATCGGCACCCGCCAAAAATCCACCCTATTCCAATTCACCGACGAAATGGGCATCGGTATTTCTGACCTCAACCAGCGCGCGCGTCTGGCCTTTACCTACCGACACGTCAGCAATGCGGATATCAAACTGCCCAATAACGGCGTGAATTTCCTGGGCCTGGGGCTTACCCTCAAGGTCGACTAATTTTGGGGCCGCGCAAGGCGGCTCATCCGAGGGTTTGCAAGCGGGGGAAATCCCCATAGGCTGCGCCCTGCCCCAAGGCTATAGTTGTCTGCACCGGTTGCGCTTTGACCGATTCTGCAAGGACTGCCCATGCCCACCACCCGCCCGATCCGCAGCACCATGATGCCGGTGCACCTGTCGCTTAACCATTTTTTGGAGCGCGCAGGACAATTATTTGCCAGCAATGAAATCGTCTCGCGCTTACCCGACAAGTCGCTGCGTCGCCATAGCTACGGCGCCTTCTATGCGCGGACCCGCCAGTTGGCGCAGGCCCTGCTGGATCTGGGCTTGCAGCCCGGCGACCGGGTAGCGACACTCAGCTGGAACCACCATGCGCATTTGGAGTGCTATTTCGGCATACCCGCAGCCGGGGGCGTGATGCATACCCTGAATTTACGTCTGGCGCCCGAGGAAATTGCCTGGATCGCCAACGATGCCAAGGACCGCTTTTTGGTCGTGGACGATGTGCTGCTGCCTTTGCTGGCGCAGTTCCAAGGCCAATGTAATTTTGAAAAAATTATCGTCTTTCCCTTTTCCGGCGCGCCAGTGCAAGCGCCCTTTTTGGACTATGAAGCCCTGCTGGAGCGGGCCGATGGCGAACGGTTTCAGTATTTAGCGCACCACGAGGACGACGCAGTGTCCATGTGCTACACCTCAGGCACCACCGGCAAACCCAAGGGCGTGGTTTATTCGCACCGCTCCACGGTGTTGCACACATTGGTGGGCTGCCTGGGCGATTGCTGGGGCTTGCGCAGCGCCGATGTGGTGATGCCGGTCACGCCCATGTTCCACGCCAATAGCTGGGGCATGCCCTATGGTGCGGTGATGACAGGCTGCAAACTGGTATTGCCCGGCCCGCATTTGCACCCAGACGATTTACTGGACCTGATGCAGCTAGAGCCACCCACACTTTCGCTGGGCGTGCCCACCATCTGGATGAGCCTGATTCAAACCTACGAAGCTTCGCTGCACCAACAAGCAGGCCGCTGGAAACTGCCCAGCGGCATGCGCAGCTTGGTCGGCGGTGCGGCGGTGCCCGAGGCCTTGATACGCGCGTTTGACAAGTACGGCATCTGGATTCAGCAAGGCTGGGGCATGACCGAGACTTCGCCGCTAGCCACCGTGTCCTATACCAAGTCCGAATTCATCCACGCCGATGCCGACGAACGCTACCGCCGCGCCGCCATGGCCGGCGTCCCGGTACCACTGGTGGACATCCGTATGCGCGGTGAGGACGGCAAAGACGCGCCCTGGGACGGGCAGGCGGTGGGCGAGATACAGGTGCGCGGCCCCTTTATCACTGGCAGTTACCACGAAGTGCCCATCAGCGAAGACAAGTTTTCTGACGACGGCTGGCTGCGCACCGGCGACGTGGCCTCCATGGACGCGCACGGATTTGTGCGCATTACCGACCGCACCAAAGACTTGATCAAGTCCGGCGGGGAATGGATTAGCTCGGTCGATCTGGAAAATGCATTGATGGGACACGCCGATGTAGCCGAAGCGGCGGTCATAGCCATACCGGACCCGAAGTGGAGCGAACGCCCCTTGGCCTGCGTGGTGCCCAAACCGGGCAAGTCACTGGACGGCGCAGCACTCAACGCGCACCTACTCACTTGCGGCTTTGCCAAGTGGCAATTGCCAGAGCGCTACGAAAGCATTGCTGCTGTACCGCGTACTTCGACCGGCAAGTTTTACAAGCTGAAACTGCGCGAGATATTTCCGGCCTGAAAGCGTAGGGCCTAAGCGCCAAGCAAGCTGGCATTTTTAGGGCGCCTGGGCCAGGCGTTGAATGCAGGCCAGCGCTGCGCTAGGCTTGTGACAAGGCGATCCAATACAGAGGGATAATCGCGCACTCACTTGCCCTCAAGAGACGCATTTTTTGTACACGCTCATTGACTTTGTCGACCCCTACGGGGCGCAGGGATTGCATGCCCAATTTAGCCATCCGCTGCACCTTCTAGTTGCAAACAAGCTATCCGAAGTGCTGCCCGTGTTACAAGCGGTTTCCGACTATGCGGCGCAAGGTTTGTGGTGCGTAGGTTTTGTGCGCTATGAGGCAGCCCCGGCATTTGACAGTGCATGCCAAGTGCATCCACCCACCGATGGCTTGCCACTGGCATGGTTTGGGGTTTACCAGCAAGCCCTGCCGCCGGGACCGCCCGCTACAGAACCCTTGCCGCCATTGGCCTGGCAGCAAGGCCAGACCCGCGAAGCTTTTGATACCAGCATCCACACCATCCACCAGTCTATCCGTAGCGGCGATGTGTACCAAGTCAACTACACCAGTCCACTGCACGCGAGCCTGCCGCCGGAGACGCAAGAAGCGGCCATGCGCGCCTGGTTCGACGCATTGCGTCGGGCGCAGCCGGGTGGGTATGCAGCCCATATAGACACGGACCAAGAGACAGTTCTTTCGGTATCACCCGAATTGTTTTTTGACTGGCGGGGTGACCAGCTTCTCATGCGTCCCATGAAAGGCACCGCGCGGCGCGGCAAAGATGCCCAGGACGATGCAGCCCGAGCGGATGCATTGCGCGCATCGCCCAAAGAGCAAGCTGAGAACGTGATGATCGTCGATTTGGTGCGCAATGATATTTCGCGTATCGCCCTGCCCCATAGCGTCAAAGTGCCGCGCCTGTTTCAATTACAGGGCTTGCCCACGGTTTGGCAAATGACCTCGGATGTACAGGCGCAGACGCGTCCCGGCACTAGCTTGGTAGACGTATTCAAGGCGCTGTTTCCTTGCGGCTCCATCACTGGCGCGCCCAAGCTGCAAGCCATGCACCTGATCCGGGCTTTGGAGCCGCAGGCGCGTGGTCTGTATTGCGGCGCGATAGGCGTGGTCCGCCCTGGCGGTCATGCGACCTTTAACGTAGCCATTCGCACAATCAGCGTTCACAAGGGAATCGCCCAATGCGGCATCGGCAGCGGCATCACCGCCGATGCCAGCGCGCATGGCGAATGGGATGAGTGGCGTGCCAAGCGCGGGTTTTTAGAGCGTACCAGCCAAGAATTTGAGTTACTCGAAACGCTGGCATTGGACACGGGCCAATATCGCCACCTGGACCTGCACCTCCAACGCATGCAAAGAGCGGCGCAGCACTTCGCCTATGACAACAATGCAATTGCAGTGAAGGCCGCTCTGGCGCAACTGGCCGCGCGCTATCCCGAAGGTTTGCATAGGGTACGTTTGCGCTGCAATGCACAGGGACACGTAAACGCACAGGCGTTTGCCTTACAGGAAGTCACGCAATCCGTACAGCTACGGCTTGCCAAGTCACCCATGGAGGAAGCACATAGCGAATTTGTCCGCTTTAAAACTACCCGACGCGCACACTACGATGCTTTCACCCCCACCGACCCGGCGGACTTTGACACCTTGCTGTTTAACGCGGACGGCCAATTGACCGAGTGCACGCGCGGCAATATTGCCTTGCTTATCGATGGCCAATGGCTCACGCCCCCTGTGGATTGCGGCTTACTGGCTGGCATCGGGCGCTCTGTGGCGCTGAAAGAAGGCTGGCTGCAGGAAGCCGTGATAAGGGTTCACCAAGATTTGCCTAAAGCGCAAGCGCTGCGCTTTATCAACAGTATGCGCGGATGCTTGCCCGCGCACTTGGCATCGCATTAAATTTCAGACTCTTAGAAAACTCAAGGCCCAAGCTAGCGCTACGTCTGCACTCTGTCACGCAAAAGCGCGTGGCCGGTATCGATCATGGGTTGCTCGATCAGGATGTGTAGCACGATGCCCAGCAGCAAGGACAGACTGGCCGCGATACCGAACATGCACAGCAACTGGGGCACCGAGATCATGCGGATGGTCGAGGCATCTGTAGTCTGAAAGGTGAGGATGGCTGCGACCAGGACCATGGGGAAATGAAACAAATACACCGGGAATACCACTTGGGAAAACGGCCGCCAAAGGCCCCAGCCCAAAAAGCCACGCAGTGCTGCGGCTATGGATACAGACATGCTGCCCAAACCCCGGGCGGGCGCGCCCTGGGATTGTGCAGCCAGCACCAGCAGCAAGACCCCCAGGCAAAACAAATTACGGTGCAAGACCTGGCCCGCGAGATTAAGCCAAGGCGAGAAATGCTGGTAGTACCAAGAGCCCTGCTGATAGGGCGGGAAATAGGCGCACACCAGCGCTAAGGCCGCGCCGCCCAGCAGCCAAACCATGCCGCGTGGCGGCGGCGCGGGCAGCACCGCATCCGGATGGCGTACCCAAGCCCAGATCAGGCCCAAGAGCAAGGGGCCGATGCGGGTATGGGTTTGGAAATACATCACATTGAGAAACAGCTCGGGCGCCACGCGCTGCGGGTGGAAAAGATAAAACGGCGTTTCGTAGGTGACCGGGTACAGCAAGGCGGTGATCAGTATGGGCCCAAAGGAAAGCACGAAAAGAGATTGCAAAACTCGAAGACCACCCTGCCCTGTCATACCCATCAACCAGCCCATCAGCAGCGGCAGACCTAAGTAAAACTGCATTTCAATCGACAGCGACCAGCCCACGGGAATGATGTTTTTCATCTGAAAGTTGTCGATGAAAAGCAGGTTGTAGATCAGATTGTCCGCGGCCAGGCCGGGGTTGCCCAGTGCATAAACCGCTAGGCCCAGCAGAAACAAAGGGTAAATACGGAACAGGCGGCGGATGTAAAAATTGCGCACTTCGATCGTGCCCTTGCGCGCGAACTCACGCATCAGCGCGCCGCCCAACAAGTAAGCACTGACCATAAAAAACACATCAACGGCTTTATCGGTGTTGGCCAGAAAACCCAGCCAGGCCGGCAATTGCGCGGCAAAAGCGCTGATGCGATCAAAGTCCTTCAATAAGAACATGGCACCGAAAAAGCAATGAAACAGCACAATAGACAGGCTGGCCATACCACGCAAGCCGTCCACCACCGGATCGTCCTGCGGGCCGCGATGAAACACCCGGTGCAGACCTGCGCGCCATTGGATGCGCTGGCGGTAGTTGGACCATAGGCTAGAGACTGCTAGGCCCATAGGTGCACTTCTATGCCGCATGCCTTGGATGGTCTTTGCGCAAATCCGCCCTGAAGGCGCATCTGCCTTGAACTTGGTTGGCACGCGTGCCCTCGCCTGGCAATGCGGCGAGTCTGGGACGGCTGCGGTAAGTTGTGTGCGAAGCAGGCAAGCAACATAAGGGCTAATGCAACTAATTGGAGAAAGAATAAGCCGAGACAAAAAAGGGCAGCCGAAAGACACTTCGCGCTAGCCATGCGCAGCCTGATACGGTCAGTGTAAACGCATGGCGGTGAGGCGAAAAACTGAACCCTATGCCCCGCTGCGAACTCCGTACACAGAGCTTGGTGCAAAATAAGCGCATGACGTTCACGCCACGCTATCGATACATTGCCCCGGTGTGTAGCCTGCTATTGACCGCATTGGTCGGCTGCTCTACGCCAAGCCGACAAGCGAGCAATGCCAATCAGCTACCCGCCACAAGCCAGGCTGCATTAACGGCGCAACGGCAAGACGTTGTGATGCAGGCCATGGCAATGTTGGATCGCAACTATGCGTACAACGGTAAAAAACTACACACTGGCTTTGACTGCTCGGGCTTGGTAAGCTTTGTGTATAAAGAGTCAGCCGGCATTGAACTGCGTGGCAGCGCCTCGGATATTGCCAGCAGAACCCGCGCTATTGCACCCAATGCTGCGGCCCCAGGGGACTTGGTGTTCTTTAACACCTTGGGAGCACCCAGCTCCCATGTCGGCATTTACATCGGATCAGGCAAATTCATCCACGCCGCCAATGAGCGCACCGGGGTGCGCATGGACCAAATCACTACCGAATATTGGGCTAAGCGGCTCGAAGGCTATCGCAGCGTTTTGTAGTAATTGGATGGGTACACTCAGCAAACGAAAAAGTGCATGGGTATTGGCTAAACGAGACTCCATGCCAACTCCTTGTTCCTTTTCCGAGTCCCATCCAGGGCCACCAACGAACTCAATCGCCTCGCCGACACCTCAGCGTTTTATCTATCCTTTGGAGCCAACCTGATTTTGATTCCGAGTCTACAGAAAGTTTCTTTTCGAAAACGCAGAAAAGCGTAAATTGAAAAATAAGAAGCACGCAAATATGAGCACCTCTGAACTGTTTCTTGTAGCACTGCTACTTATATTCAGCCTGCCCTATCTGGTGTGGCGTCTGGCCGATACCGACAACTATGCACCCTTGGTTGTAGTCCAGATAGGTGCAGGTATTTTGCTGGGGCCAGGTTTGCTGGGGGCGCAATTCCCACAGGTGTATCAAGCCATATTTACGCCGTCCGTGCTAGGCAGCTTGAACGGCCTAGCCTGGTGGGGCGTGATGCTTTTTGTCTGGCTTGCGGGTTTGGAGCTGGACTTGGCACAAGCCTGGACACATCGGCGCGAAAGTGCAATCACCGCCGCCCTGGCCCTGGGTGCACCCCTGGTTTTGGGCTGCGTCGCCGCCTACGCCATGGTTTTGGAGCCTGGCTGGATGGGATCGACCGCGACCCAATGGCAGTTTGTGCTGGGTGTGGCGATGTCTTGCGCGGTGACCGCCTTACCCATTCTGGTTTTGTTTTTGGAAAAGCTGCACATCCTGCGCACCGAGTTGGGCCAGCGCATTCTTCGCTACGCCAGTTTGGACGATATCCTGATTTGGGGCGTCCTGGCCCTGATCCTGATGGACTACCAGCGGGCGGGCTTGCAGCTAGTTTTCCTGCTCTTGTTCGTACTGATGTCTTGGTGCCTGAGGGCCATCATGCCGCGCGTACCGGTGCGCGATCGTCTCTACCTAGGGTTAGTCTGGCTGGCTTTATGCGCCCTGGGCGCAGATGTGGCGGGCTTGCACTTTATGGTAGGTGCATTTTTAGCCGGCGTGGTCATTGACGCGCACGCCATCGACCAAGCCCAGCGCGATGCGCTGCGCAACAGTGTATTGCTGCTCATGATGCCGGTGTTTTTTCTCAGTACCGGCCTGCGTACGCAATGGGGGCTAGGCGGGAGCGCTGTTTTTGTAGCTGCTGCCTGGTTGCTGCTGGCTGCGGTGAGCGGCAAGTTGCTGGGCGTGCACCTGGCCGGGCGCATTCTGGGTTGGAAACGCGGCGAAGCCTCTTTGATTGGTTGGTTACTGCAGACCAAGGCCTTGATCATGATTATTTTTTGCAACATCTTGCTGGACAAAGGCATTATTTCCAACGACGCTTTTACCGCGCTATTGCTGATGGCACTGGCCAGCACGATGCTGACGGTGCCGGTGGTCAATAGGAATTTACGTCAATACCTGGGATCGCCAAGACAATAATTCCAGCATGTGCGTTTCTGTTTTCTTGACCTCAGGAAAACTGAAGCTGGGACGGCGAATAAAAACCTAGGCTGAAACGTGCCTATCAATGTAATCGGTATGGTCGGGCATGTTGCCCACCGTGAGTGCGATTGCCTTGTGAACACTGGCAAAGTGCCTTCGCAAAGAAGCAATGTCCATCAAATCAACGAATGGGTCATAGGTTTTTGGCTTGATGCCCAAACCCATCATGATCGCGATGAAGGAAGGCTCCATAAATCCACTTTTATCGTAAATTACCACTCGCCCCGTTTCACGGAAAAGTTCAATCTGATGGCATAGTGAATCGGAAATGGAAATGTTGGCGCAATACTTCCAGAACTCCGAATCGGTGCGGCTAGTAAGCTTGTAATGCATGATGATGAAATCTCGCACTGACTCATAACGTATAGATATCTGACGATTGAACTCGTCTGCTAGTTCCGGGCGAAAATCGCTGTCAGGAAAATTTTCAATAAGCATGCCTACCGCCGTTTCGATGAGGCTCAGACTCGTAGATTCCAACGGCTCAACGAAGCCAGCGGACAAACCAATAGCAACACAGTTCTTGACCCATGAACGCTTGCGACGCCCGGTTGTGAAGCGCAATTGACGTGGTGAATCTAGCGCTTCACCATCTAGGCCGTCAAGCAGCATGCGGGCAGCTTCTTCGTCACTGATAAACGAATTGCAATACACGTGGCCATTGCCCGTGCGGTGCTGAAGAGGAATGCGCCACTGCCATCCAGCGGCTTTGGCTGTAGACCGAGTAAACGGAGTAAGTTTTGCCAGCCTAGCACTCGGCACAGCCAACGCACTGTTACAGGGAAGTTGGGAACTCCAATCGTCGTAGCCCGCCTTCAGCGCCCCTTCGATGAGTAGCCCGCGAAAACCTGAACAATCAATAAAAAGGTCTCCCTCAATACGTCGACCATCGTGCAATGTTATTGCCTCAATGAAGCCGTTCGTTGGGTGGAGCACCACCTCGACAATCGTCGCCTCGATACGGCGAGCGCCAAGCCTAACGGCATAGTCACGAAGATAGGTAGCATAGAGACCGGCGTCGAAATGAAATCCATAGGAGTAGGCATTGCTTGCGGATGCTTGCTCGCCCACCGGAGGTGTGAACCGCATATTGCGAGCCATTACGCCCGAAACTGAAAATTCGTCAAGTGAAGGAAAACGGGCATCAAGTCCTTGCATTCGAAGCCAGTGCATATGGGGCGAGCGATTCTCAATGGAGGGGCCGTAGTCGCCAAAACCATGGAAGATGCTATTGCCGATATGGCCCCAATCCTTAAACTCAATACCCAGCTTAAATGTAGCCTTGGTTTTACGGACGAAATCTGCACCATCCAACCCAAGCGCTTTGTTAAAAAAACGAATGGTTGGCAAGGTGGCCTCACCCACCCCTATAGTGCCGATCTCTGGTGATTCAATCAAGGTGATTTCGCACTCGGGGGGCAGCCTCTGGGCCAAAGGCGCTGCGGTCATCCATCCCGCGGAGCCACCACCGACAATCACTATTTTTCTGATGGGTTTGCCACTCATACAGGTTTCTCCCTAGTCACCGTGGGTGAGGCTTTCATAAAAAATATTCCAGTCAGATTTAAAGACTCTTGACTCACTATTTCTGAGCAATTTTTGTGTATTTGGCAGGGGAATCCCCATACGGCGGTAGTAATGGTTGTAGCCAATCATCCAGGTGTCAAACAGGCTTGCGGTAGTCTTGGGGTCGGCGCACACACCTTGCATGTCTCCCGACAAAACCTGCAAAGCTAAAAGCTCCATGGCAGCGGTGTAGCGTAATTGGTTTAAGCCATATACGCTGCGGTCACCCTGGTTCCACGCCACTTCGGCCGCACGCAGTGCAGAAGCCATTGCGTATTGCGTATGGTGCCCGTTATCGTTAGGCAACTTTGCATTGGTACGACAGGTTTCCTGTGTGACTCCAGCCACCCAACGCATGGGACTGAACCATGAAGGGTTGGTAGATCTATGATCAATGCCTACATCGGACGGTAAATAGAAAAACCTAGGATTACGGCGGTGCAGTCGGTCTTTAGCTTCGTTCAGCCACGCTTCATTTTCAGAAAATACAGCGATGCTCATCAGCGCGTCAATCTGTGTCAGATCGTTATTTCCATTCCATTCGCTTGCTTGGTGCAATGCCGGATAAAAGCGAGTGGCGAATAAGGACTTGACGGCCGCTTGCTCTTTATGACTCCAGCCTGAATAACTGCGCAAAACCTCAGCCGCTGAGCCAAGCAATGCGCCTATCCAACCGGCGTTTAGCTGAGACTGGCCACTGATGCCAGGTACGACCTTATAACCCTCAAAGTCGTTGGCCCAGATGCGAAAAACTTGCATGGCGTTATCGGCGTACTGCGCATCGCCGGTGTAGTACCACGCAAGTGCATTGGCATATGCTTTTTTAGCATCAGCCTTGGCTTCTTCCTCGCACCGTTGCACGTTACAAGGCGCTTGGGTTTTGACGTACGGCGTTGCTAGTGCGCGCAAAGGCGCGTATTTACCTGTGCTGCTCCACAGCGATGCATCGCCTTGGATGCGTTGGCGCACCTGCTCCAGTTCGGCTTTTCCATTAACACCGCCCGGGTGTACAAAGACCTGATTTGCGTGGCTAACCCGCATTGAAACAGCGGATGCAGCTACCAAATAGAAAGCACATAACGCCAATTTTCTTTGCCTGGAACGGCTGTTAATCAGGCTGCATGGTTTATCCAAAAGTGTGTTTTGCATCGTAAATTACCCAGGGCTTGCTTTCAACATTACTTCACGAAAGTGCTTACCCTGCATGGTGGGCGTGTAATCCCAGTCTTTGATCAGTTGCGGCGACCAGTCCGGATCAAAAACCCAAGCCACCCAGCTCACCCCCTTCTTCCCCATGTAATCAGTAATTCGCGGGCCATAGCTGCCATCGTCAATCACAGGAACATGCGCCCCTTTGTCAGTAGCCAACTGGTAACCAATTTCCGTGGCAATGACTGGGTATTTGTTGGTCACAAAGCCCCAGTCACGTTCCCAATTAGCTTCGAAGGGTGGGCCAACTTTCATGGGGTAAGGATGGCTTACATAAGCTACGTTGCTACGCTCAATGGGTGCGGTTGCAACAGGTGTCAGGTCGTAGGCCCAATTAAAGCCCGCCACCAAAGCAATTGCGTCGGCATTATGTGCCTGAATCACCGTAATGACTTCTTCGTTGATAGTCTTCCACTCAGACCAAGTCAGACTACCTAGCCTACCGTTGAATACCGTCGGCTCGTTGAATATCTCGTACATGGCAACTGAATTGATGCCCTGGTAACGCGCCGACACCACGCGAAAAAAATCCAGAGTTTCCGCCTTGTTGGTGTAGTACATGGGCGCCTGATACATATCCGACTTCAAATTGCCCATGGAGTGCCAATCGATAATGCTGTACATCCCAAGTTCATTGATCCATGTAATGGTCTGATCGAGAATTGGCAAGTAGCCTGTTTTTCCACGCGCACGCCAGGTCGCGGGGTGCACCGGAATGCGGACTACATTAGCTCCCCAGGACTTGATGACCTCGAAGTGCTTGCGCGTAAAGCGCCCTTCTTTAACGAGCTTGTCTGGGTCTGAAATATTCACTCCGCGAAACAGCACTGCGTCGTTCTTGGGATTGACAAACTTGTTGCCTTGCACCCTGACCAGAGGCAGCTGCTGCACAATTTTTGTTTTGTCGAATTCAGGTGCGTTGAATTCATTCCACCACCCTGTGCTGTTTTGCCAAGCATTGGCGTGTGCGGTGGCAGCGTCTGCAGCAAAGGCACCATTAGCCATGACACTACAAAATGCTGCTGAAAGCAAGTAGATTTTCACCGTCATACATCACGCTCAGGTCTTATGGGCCGCACTCAAGGAGCAGCAATCTGCCTAGGCAGTTTGCTGCTCCTTTGATCATTTGACACCGCCAAACGCTTGATCGATAAGCCACCTATCAGAAGGTATACCGCAGGTTAGCGCTGTAGCGTGGGCCAGAAGCGATCCACGCATGCTCGATGTCACCAACGTGTTGTTGCATGACCTGTTTGAATACCGAGTTAGTAAGGTTCTGCACCTCCACGCCGACCGTCAAATCTTTCGTCACTTTATAGAACAACGATGCATCGACCTGCCCGTAAGCGTCTGCCCACAAAGGAAGCGCATAGTACACATTGCGTTGCCCAAAGCCCGGGCTGTTCGGATTTGTATCTAATCCGTCCCCAAAACGGGTACCCCAGGAGTTTTGAACCCCCTCGAGGTACTTGGACCGCCAGTTGTAGGCCAGTCTTGCAGAAATCGGGCCTTGCTCATACATCAATGCAAGGTTGATCGTCTGACGAGATAAGCCTTGAAGTGGTAGGTCGCCGAAAGTTCGGCCATCCGTATCGCAACCGTTGTTCCAAAGGTTGAAGTTTGAATTGCTGTCACCACCAGAACAGTACGCCGCATTAACAGGGTTATACAAAGAACGATTGCTATCAACAAAGGTATAGCTCGCCTGAACTCCAAAACCCTTCAACATTTCTGGCAGATTCTCATAAAACTGCTGGTATGCGATTTCAAAACCCTTGGCGGTACCGCTGGCGCCGTTGGTAGGCGAGGTTACGTTGAAGTCCTGCATCTTCCCAGTCGCGTCTGGAATAGCGAATTTGCGAGACTGCGTAACGACAATATCCTGCAATCGCTTGTCGAACACTGCAAAGGTCAGCGAACCGGCGGGAGCGAAATACCACTCCGCGGAAACGTCGAACTGTTTTGAAGTGACTGGCTTTAGTACGGCATTGCCTGCCGATTCGCCACTAAGCGTAACACTGTCAACATTGATAGCGTTGGTAATAGGGTTTGTGGTGGTCTTTACATCCTGGGTTAGCCTAGTGTAAGCCTGCATCTGCGAAAAATCTGGCCGGAACATGGCTTCTGCATAGGCAAAACGGAATTGCAATTTATCGTTTGCCTTCATTCGCAGATTCAAACTCGGTAGCACATTGGTGTACGTGGTTTCAAAATCCTGCGCTTTGGCAAAATTAGGAATGCTGAGGATCTTTTCCCCAGTAACTGCAGCGCCTGGTGGGAAGTTTGTCCCGTTGGATGAAAATACCGTAAATCCTGCTGCTTTAGTGGTGGTGCTAACGTATCGGAGGCCAATATTGCCATCGACCGGGTAGGCCAGATCATCGAATCCAAAACGTAATTGCGTGAAAAACGCCTGTGTGTTTTCTTTGATTTCGTTAGCGCCGGAAGGATCAGTACCAAAGGCAGCGGTACGTTTGTACCCATCTTTCCCGTATTGAACGCAATCGCCCCAGCCTTGCGCAGCCTTTTGCTCTTGGCAAAGGACGTCGTTGTAGCTGTGGAGCTGATCGTAGGATGCGTTTACGTTTTTGATATAGGCATCTGTTGCATAAATCCCCGCTGGAACCCCAATCTGACCACCAAAGAAGTTGTCAAATCCATGCGTCGCAACAGACCCCGCCCCTGGATTAAATCGTGGATCATTGAGTGTGGCCAACTTTCCGAGCTTCCACCCAAGCATCCATGGCTGGGTTACGCCCTGCCAGTTGTAACTTGGGACCGGTACCGTGATGCTGGAGTTGCGATCTGTCATTCGCATTCCAAATTGGATATCGCGTACAACGGCATGATCAAACGCGTACTCAAGATCTACTTTCAAAGCGCGGCTTTCTGCGGTAGCCAGGTCTTGGTGATCCATCGTGTAAGCCCAATAGGACTGACTCGGATCAACCAACTGGGCGCGTTGCGCAGAGTTAAGCAGTAGTTTCGGTAATGATCCAGTTAGGTCCAGCCCTTGACTTTGCATCTGTACACCAGTGGCTATTTCGGAAGCAAAACCATCCGTTTTCGCGGTAATTCGCTGCAAATCGGCGCGAGCAGTCCAATCTGGTGCAACTTTCCATAGAACATTCAATGCTATGTCTGTAGTTGATGAATCCCTAGTTTCAACGCGATGCGCAGGGTTGTGGTTGATACCATTTGAAGACGGAGCCGAGAGCGTTCCGCTCTTGAAAATTCCCCTGGAATCGTAAACGCCATTTGCTACTTGAATAGCGCCTGGATTGCCATTTTGCATGGCCATGAACCGCTCTGACCACTCAATGTTATACGCAGACTTAAAGTAGGTCAGGGTAGCTAAAAGGTCATCGTTAGGGCGCCATTGCGCTGCCGCATATTGGCCTTTGCGGACCCGGTCGAGGTCCTGACTACGCCACATCGCCCCTTGGGGCACCCAAACTGTTTTCCCAGGAACTAAATCAGTACGGGGGTGAAAAGGATCAACCTTCACTTGATCAGCTCGGTTAATGCTTCTTGAATCGGCGAAATCGACCAGCAGTCCAAATTCACCCAAGTCCGTTTTCCAACGATCCGATAAAAGAATAGATCCCGAAGGTGTGGTTTTGCCTGACAAATCCGAGTACGTCATGTCCGCCGAAATAGCCCCCTTAAAGCCCTTGGAATCAAACGGCAAGGCAGTACGCAGATTGACCAGACCACTGACGCCACCTTCAATCTGCGAAGCAGAGGGATTCTTATATACATCCACGCCGGACATCAATTCCGGCGGCACGTCTTCGAAGTTCAAGGATCGACCGCCATTGGCAGAGAACGAATCTCGGCCATTCATTTCAGACCGGATAAAGCTCAGGCCACGAATTGTCACGCTGTTGCCGTCTACGGAAAAGTGCTGGGGATCATTTGTCATTGCACGATCAAGTGTGATACCCGGGATCCGCTGTAATACTTCGATGACTGATCGATCTGGCAGCTTGCCGATATCGTCGGCGGAAATAGAGTCAACCATCTCGTCGGCATTTTTCTTTATGTTTTGCGCCGACTGGAGTGCCGCACGTTGACCGGTAATCACGACCGTGTTGAGCTCACTGTTCGCAGGAGACGGGGAGGGGTCCGGTGGCGACTGGGCAAAAACCGCGCCGCTGGAAAGAAGTATGAGCTGCGAGACTGCAGCTGCAATAACGGTTTTCTTGGTGTTTATCATGGTTGTTGTCTCCTACGAATAATTAAATCAATCACTAACAAACTCGATGAGTGCTGAAAAAACAAGCCGCCCTTGGTCGAGATGGCTTGAATGGGGTCCTATTGCCTTGGGTCGTGTCAAAGCCAAAGCGCGGTTGATGCTTCATGGGGCGAGGTTCGTAGAGGTGTCGCTGCATCATGGTTGGAAAAGTGCCTGCTTGATGTTGGTTCTGAACTCATGCTTGGCGGGGTCATAAACGCCAAAGCCAGCCGCCAGCTCCCAGTAGTACCAGGGCATGCCGCGGTCTGCCATCGCCTCGCGCATTAGCCTTAAATAACGGATTCTTGCCGCCTCTGGGGCCAAGGAATACGCGCCAAACTCGCCTACAAAAATGGGATAACCCAAGCGCGCGGCTTGCTTTACGGCTGTGTCCAGCAGGCTGGTCATTAAGGCCGCTTGGTTTGCATCACAGCAATCTACACCTAAGGGCTTAGTTGGCTGCACCCAATCTGCGCCCTGGTGGGTAAAGTTAAAGGGCTCATAGTGGTGCACCGTCAAGATTAGATTCGGATCAGGCGGCAGCACTAATTTTTCAAGCGCGCTTGCACTGTTCCACAGAGTAGGGCCTACAACGAGAGCGCGTTGCGGATTAGACTTGCGTATCACTCTCACCGCGCGTGACAAAAGATCGTTCCAGGTACTTTCCTGGATGCCGTGGGGTTCGTTATAGAGCTCAAAAATAAGTCGGTCATCCTTGCCGGCGTAACGTTGAGCGATTTGGTCCCACATCGCCAAAAAACGCACACGGACCACTGACGGATCCACACTCAGATCAGTCGCATCCAGTGGATCACCATCGAGCTGTCGGTAATGATGCATGTTGAGTACGACGGTGGATCCGCCCGCTAAGAGGCGGTCCACAACAGAATCAACCCGTTTGAAAAATTCAGGATCTATGACTGCCGCCGCATCGGTGCTTGCGTGGTTGCTCCATCGCACAGGCAAACGCACATGGCGGCTAAAACCCTTGTTTCCGACCAGTGCTATGAACTCATCTTCAACTTTAAGGCCCCAAGCCCCCTCGGTAGGCGCATCCAACATGTTGCCGAAGTTGATCCCCGCCCCCAAACTGAGAGCCAGGGCTCTCGTCTGTGGCGAGGCGCCAGGAGCGTTCCCAATGGGGCTGACTGGATAGTGCTCAATGGAAACCTGGTTGGCTTTCCCCACAGGCGTATCGGCCTGCACGGCTCCTTCGCCCATGCACCCAAACAGTACGTACACACCAAGCAAGGTAAATGCGCGCATAAGGCAATACATGACGATAGTCTTAGGCATGCTCGCCGCTCCGTGTGGCTTCTTTGTGCTTAGCAATGGTGTTACGGTACCAGTGGGCGCTGTCCTTTAGCGTACGTTTTTGGTTTTCGTAATTTACATGTATCAGCCCGAACCGTTTGGAATATCCTGCCTCCCACTCGAAGTTGTCCATCAGGCTCCAGTAGAAGTAGCCACGGACATCCACGCCAGCTTCACGTGCTTTGGCAACGCTCGCTAGATGCATCCGGACGTAATCAATGCGCTGCTGGTCGTGAACACTTCCGTCTTGCACAACGTCCGCGCAGGCCATACCGTTTTCGGTGATATAAATCGGTGGCAGTGCATACTCGCTGTTAATGTCGATTAGCAACGCGCGAAGTCCGTCGGGGTAGATCTCCCATCCCATATCTGACTCACCCAATAGTTTTGGCGCCGGTGTTTCAGGTTTGCTTGCGCTGGCCCAGATACGGGTGTAGTAATTCACGCCCAGGAAGTCTAGCGGCGCCTGTATCAGTTCCATGTCACCCGACTGCACCACCGGATAGTGCGCAATGCCGGGGTCTTGTGGGTACTCGCCTCGGAAAATTGGATCCATGTACCAGCGCACAAAGCTGCAGTATTCGGTACGCGCTTTCGCAATGTCTGCCGGACTATCGCTGGCTGCCGAGACACTAGATTGGTTCAGTACGATTCCCATAGGGACACGCACACCCGCCGCGCGCATTGCCTTTAACGCTAGGCCATGTGATAGCAAAAGGTGGTGAGAGACTTGGGCTGCAAGCTGCGGGTCTTTGAAGCCAGGAGCAAATTTGCCAGTTGCATGGCCCAATGTAGCGGCACACCAGGGTTCGTTGTGGGTAGCCAAGGAGGTAAGTCGGTCACCCAGCAAGTGCCCCATAGCCTCCGCATACACAGCAAAGTGTTCCGCCGTTTCCCGTACCCCCCATCCACCTTTTTCCTGCAGATGCTGTGGCAAATCCCAGTGGTAAAGCGTTGCATGGGGTTGCAGGCCCCTTGCGAGCATGCCGTCCACAAGTCTGTCATAAAAATCGAGACCTTTTTGATTGAGTGCACCCAGTCCCAAAGGTTGTACGCGCGGCCACGCAATAGAGAAGCGATAGGCATCAACGCCAAGGCTTTTGATCAAACCAAGGTCTTCCTCCCAGCGGTTGTAGTGGTCACACGCATGACGGCCGCTATCACCATTGAGCACCTTGCCATCCTGGCGCGCAAAGGCATCCCAAATTGAATCTCCCCGTCCATCTTCCAAGGTTGCGCCTTCAATTTGGTAGGCACTGGTGGCCGTACCCCATGCGAACCCGCTGCCCAATGCGCGAAGGGCAGGAGTTTCTAAGCCAATTTGAGTTTTGTATCCGTTTGTCATGCCTAGGTGATTGCCTCGTAAGGTCGTCAGGGCATCCAGAATTACAATTAGAAATTCTAGACAACGCTGTCAATTTCAATGGATTAGACAGCGTTGTCTAGAATTTGGGTATAGGGGTTTTCCCGCCCCTTCTTGCCAGCGAGAGCTGGATTGCGCAGACGTCTATAAACGCTTGCCTGGCTTGCCAGTTGACAACCGAATAACCAGCTCGTGGGCCAGTACCATGTGTGTAGACGAAACGTCTACTTGGACCTCGTCGTCAGCCGTTTTGGCTGATGTGATCAGCATTTCCACAGCCAGACGAGCCATTGCAGCTGTGGGTTGTCGTATGGTTGTCAACTGCGGCCAGACAAGACTAGCGGCTGGTGAATCGTCAAATCCGGCTATAGACAAGTCATCAGGGACGGCCAAACCAAGACTTTGCGCTGAAGCTAATATGCCTAGTGCCATGTCGTCATTACTGGCGAAGATTGCGGTGGGGCGGGTACGTCTACTCAATATCTTATTCGCACCCTCCAAGCCGGAGTGGAATTTGAAATCCCCGGTGTAAACAAAGTCTTTCTCTACCGGTAAAGCGTGCGCCTTCATGGCGCGGGAAAACCCTTTGTAGCGCAAAGCTGATGCCGCTTGGTCTGCAGGCCCCTTGATGAAGCCGATCTTTTTGTGCCCTAGACTTATCAAGTGGGCTGTCATCTGCTCGGCTGCCAGAACATCATCCATGCGAACGCTGGGTATGCCGTCGCTATCTCGCTCGGGGGAGATCAATACAAAAGGAGTCTCACTTTCGCGCAGTGCCTGCAACACATGTGGGTTTTCGCATAAGGGTGGGGTAAGTATCATTCCGTCAGGTCGCAAGGCACTGGTCATCTGGTCGACTTGCTGCCCCAAATCTGGAGCATCGTCCTTGACCGACTCGACGACAAGGTGGTATCCCGCTTCACGGCACCGCAACGTGGCACCCTGTTGAACCCCGCTGACAAATGCGGCACTGGGGTCGTAATACAACAGGCCAATCAGAAAAGAACGAGCACCTGCGAGACTGCGCGCGCTTAGCTTGGGGCGGTACTTCATTTGGGTAACCACCCTGAGCACATGCTCACGCGTCTCGGTGTGGACACCTGGTTCTTTGTTCATGACCCGAGACACCGTCTTAATGGAAACACCTGCAACCCTTGCAACGTCAGTAATCGTCGGGGATGCGCTAGCTTTGATGTTCATTTCCATGGCGTGTGCTTTTCATCTACATGTCTTCGCGAATTGCGCATTTTCGTTCTTAATTCACATGCATTGGATATTTACGCCGATAAATCTTCTTATCAACTTTTGAACACGCATAATGACAGCGTTGTCAAAATTATGTATGATTCAGTCAAGCGCTCCTAAAAAAGGTACCGGCAAGTCGAGCATCCTCCCCTCAAGCCAGGAAATAACATGCCATCTTTACGCGAAAGACTTCGCTCCCCATTTGCCTGGGTTCCGACAGCCTATTTGGCCGAGGGTATTCCATTTGCTATGGTTATTTGGGTAGCAGGAACCATGTTCAAAGACCTCGGGCATAGCGATAGTGAAATCACTATGTCTACTGCCAGCATTGGCATCATGTGGTCGCTTAAGCCCTTGTACGCAGGTTTTTTGGACATGTTCAAGACAAAGCGTTTCTGGGTAATTACCATGCAGTTAGTTCTGGCGGGTTTACTGGGTCTGTGGGCCACATCACTGGCACTGCCGAACTACTTTGTTATAGCGATTTTGCTGTTGTGGCTAATGGCCTTTGCCTCTGCCACCCAAGATATTTGTATTGATGGTGTTTACATTACCAGCCTCAATGCGTCAGCCCAGGGGAAGTTCATGGGGCTACAGGGTGCCTTCTGGAATGCAGGCAGAATATTCGCCACAGCTGTTGTCGTGGGGGTCGCGGGAGCCTTACAAAAGAGCGGGCTAGATGCGCGCGCCGCTTGGGCAACAGCGCTTGCAGTAAGCATGGGAGCAATGGCATTGCTTGCGGCCTACCACTATTGGACGTTGCCTCCCGGCTCAACCTCGGAGAGGCCCGCCAACGCATTGGCTGTCGCCAATACCTTCAAAGACCAGTTCCTCGATTTCTTGAAGAAGCCACAAATATTGGGTATGCTGACATTCGTATTACTGTACCGAATGGGCGAGGGTTTTTTACTTTTGGAGGCGCCCCTCTTCATGCAGGGTCAGGTAACTAACGGTGGCTTGGGTATGTGCGCAACCACGGCGGTTACTGCAGCATGCCCCCATATGCTCGAGAGCAAAGCACTGATAGACGGCCTGATCAGCACCATTGTGAGCCTGGCCTTTGGACTTTTGGGCGGGATCTTTGCGGGCAAGTATGGTCTTAACCGCAGGACACTGGTTTTTATGGCCCTGTGCCTGAATTTGCCGCACATTACTTTTTATATTTTAAGCTGCATGGTAACAACCGAGGCTCCCGTTTCCTTGCCTGTGATTGCGGCATTGGTCACGCTGGAGAAAGCGGGTTACTCCTTCGGATTTGTGGCCAACATGCTTTACATGATGCAACAGATATCGCCCGGAAAATACCACATGACCCACTACGCCTTCTGCACGGCTATTATGAATCTGACACTCATACCTACCCAAATGGCGAGCGGCGTCCTTGCAGATCACCTAGGATTTCAGACCTTTTTTCTGTTCGTGATGGTGGCATCTATCCCATCCATACTAGGCGCCTTTTTTGCGCCTTTTCCAAACAATTTAGAAGACACGGGCGCCTCAAAGACTTGAAGGCGCCTAATGGGCATTTCACGTGCAACGCTATCAAAAACTTAAGCGCTAGAGCGGCTCCTTGTGGTGTCCACCGGTACCGATGACACCTACTCAAGTCAAAACTCCCAAACCACGATCTAGCCTCCTGGCCATAACCTGGCCCCTTTTGGCCGACCTTGTGCTGGGTATAACGGTTGGGCTCATTGGGCTGTCGATGGCTTCGCAAGAGTCTGCGGCGGCGGTGGCGGCTTTCACCTTGTCGAACCATGTCCAAGCCTCCTTCTTTCTTTTGTTTCGCATTATTAGCATGGGGGTGAGCGTTGTTATTACGCAAAACCTTGGTGCAGGGCATCGCTCCGTGGCCGACGCTACAGCCCGTGCGGCCATTGGAGCAAGCGGCTGGTTAGGTCTCATTTCTGGGATGGCGGTATCAATTTTTCCAAGCAACTTGTTATTGCTCCTGAATGCGCCTTCGGAAGTGTTACCCCTAGCCGTTCCGTTTCTAGAGGTACTTGGTATCGCGTTGGCCTTGGATTCGCTCAATGCATGCATGGGCGCAGTCATGCGCGCACATTTACATTCCCGCGACACCTTCCTCAACATGATGAGCATGCACAGCCTTCACCTAATAATGTGTGTTTTGCTGATGCAGGGAATTGGTCCCATACAGCCAACAGGACTGATCGGCTTTGCTTTGTCAGCCGCGGTCAGTCGGCTTTTTGCCGTTGGCTTTCATTTGGTGCTTTGGCGATGGCGTCTCAATTTGATTCCAACCCTGCAAGACTGGTGGACGGTGCGCTGGAAACTGCTGCTACCAGTTTTGCACATCGGACTGCCTGGGGCCGCAGAAAACATTGCCTACCGACTTTCCTTACTAGCCACAGTGGCCATGGTTGCAAACATGGGGACGGATGCACTTGCAGAACATGGTTACACCATGCAGATCATGTTTTTTATACTAGTTTTCAGTTTGTCTGTAGGCTTTGGCAGTGAAATTTTGGTGGGGCACCTAGTGGGAGAACGTAGCTTGCACAAGGCCCACCGATTGGTGGTGCACAGTGTGCGCATAGGAATCCTGGTTTCACTAGGTATGTCACTAATCGCTGTATTTAGCGCAAGCTGGTCTCTGGCATTTTTTACTAGCGACCCCCGGATAATTGAAATTTGCACCCAACTGCTATGGATTGCCGTAGTTCTTGAGCCCGGACGCGCTTTGAATTTGATAGTTATAAATTCCTTGAGGGCTTGCGGTGACGCCCGCTTTCCCGTAATTGCCGGTGTGGCGTCTATGGCAATAGTCATGGCCGGTGGCGCGTGGCTCCTGGGCGTCTATTTTGGAATGGGATTGATTGGTGTATGGATTGCATACACACTCGATGAATGGACACGCGGCTTTATCATGTGCTGGCGTTGGTGGAGCCGTGGGTGGCTGCCGGCAGCGCGTGCAACACATCGGCGACTCATCCGACAGCGCAGCGGGGCTTAAAGCTAATCAATTGAAAGGCTTTATGGACCAAGATGCCTACTTTTAAAATCAAACCATCTCTAGTGCCAAAGGTGTTAACGGAACTTCGCCCTGAGTGACCTGCCCCCCAACAGCCGTACCAACGTAAAGTTTGTGAAGTCCGTCACCATGGAGAATGACGGACATGAAGAAGAGCAGATTTACCGACGAGCAGATCATTGGTTTCTTGAGGCAGGCCGAAGCGGGCATGCCAATCAAGGAGTT